>JBDKLR010000001.1:0-10415 GCA_039795515.1 Pseudomonadota bacterium
GTGACAGCCTTGCCGCTGGAAGCCTTCTGATCGACGATCACCACGCAGGAGATCCCATGTCCAAATTGCCTCCCGTGCTGGCTGCACAAAAGTTTCCGGTGATCGGTTCACCGCTGTTCATCATCAGCAATCCCAGGATGGTCATTGAGCAATGCAAGGCTGGCGTGATCGGCGCCATGCCGGCGCTCAACGCGCGCCCCGCCTCTCAGCTGGACGAGTGGTTGGCCGAAATCACCGAGGCCCTGGCGGCGCACAACAAGGCGCATCCCGACCGTCCTGCTGCACCATTCGCCATCAACCAGATCGTGCACAAGAGCAATGTGCGCTTGGAAGAAGACATGGCCATGTGTGTGAAGTACAAGGTGCCGATCATCATCACCTCGCTGGGTGCGCGTGAGGAAATCAACCAAGCCGCGCACAGCTATGGTGGGGTGGTGTTGCACGACATCATCAACAACAAATTTGCCCACAAAGCCATTGAAAAGGGCGCAGACGGCCTGGTAGCGGTGGCAGCGGGCGCTGGTGGCCACGCGGGTGTGAAAAGCCCGTTCGCCTTGATCCAGGAAATCCGTCAATGGTTTGACGGACCTTTGGCCCTGAGTGGGTCGATCGCCAGTGGCCGCGCCATCTTGGCCTCACTGGCCATGGGTGCCGACTTCGCCTACATGGGTTCGGCCTTCATTGCCACGGAAGAAGCCCGCGCCAGCGACGAGTACAAGCAGTGCATCGTGGACAGCAATTCGGACGACATCGTCTACAGCAACTTGTTCACTGGGGTGCATGGCAACTACCTGGCACCCTCCATCCGCAACGCGGGCATGGACCCCGAGCACCTGCCTGAGAGTGACCCCAGCAAGATGGACTTTGGGGGCGATAAAACCAAGGCTTGGAAAGACATTTGGGGTTGTGGCCAAGGCATTGGGGCCATCAACAAGGTACAGACCACCGCTGAACTGGTGGCGCAACTCAAACAGGAATTTGCGCAGGCCAAGGCCGAACTGCTGGCCTGAACAACAAAGGCCCCATCAGGGGCCTTTGTCATGGAGCTGTCACTGGGTCAGCCGAAGTGGCAGATGTAGTGGTAAGCCTCGGCCACTTTGATCTCAAACGAGGAATTGGCTGGAACTGAAAACTTATCGCCAGGGCCCGCGTGTTGCCATGCATCCGCGCCCGCCAATTTGTACTCGCAAGCACCGGCCACACATTCCATGATTTCCGCTGCTGCGGTGTTGAAAGTCAGGTGCGAGGGCAACACCACCCCGACTGATTTTTTGTCGCCATTGGGCAGGGTGACGGTGTGGCTCACGCACTTGCCGTCAAAAAACACATTGGCTTTGGAGGCGACGCTCGCGCCCAGAAGTTGTTCGGTCACCATGGTCAGGCTTTCTTTTTGGCAGGGGTTTTGCGGGAGGTGGTTTTCGCGGCACGGGCTGCGCGCTCGATTTTCAAATTGCCCGCGATGCGCATGCGCAAAGCGTTGAGCTTGATGAACCCGCCAGCGTCGGCTTGGTTGTAAGCGCCGCCGTCGTCGTCGAAGGTGGCGATGCGGGTGTCGAACAAGCTGTCGGTCTTGCTTTCGCGACCCACGCACATGATGGTGCCTTTGTAGAGCTTCAAGCGCACTTTGCCGTTGGCGGTTGCTTGGGATGCATCGATCAAGCCTTGCAACAACTCACGCTCAGGGCTGAACCAATAGCCGTTGTAGACCAATCGGGCATAACGGGGCATGAGGTCTTCTTTCAAAGACAGCACTTCACGGTCCAGGGTGATGGATTCGATGGCACGGTGGCCGGCCAACAGAATCGTGCCGCCAGGGGTTTCATAGCATCCACGGCTCTTCATGCCCACATAGCGGTTTTCCACTTTGTCCAAACGACCGATGCCGTGCTTGCCGCCCAAGGTGTTGAGGTGGGTCAGTACTTTGGCAGGACTCATGCGCACGCCGTCCACCGCCACCACGTCCCCGTGTTTGTAGGTGAGTTCAATGATTTGCGGTTTGTTCGGTGCTTTTTCAGGGCTGACTGTCAAACGCCACATGCTGTCTTCAGGCGCGAAGTTGGGGTCTTCCAAAATGCCGCCTTCATAGCTGATGTGCAGCAGGTTGGCATCCATGGAGTAGGGCGCTGGGCCTTTGCGATTGGCACCATCCACAGGAATCCCATGTTGGTCGGCGTAGCGCATGAGTTTTTCGCGTGACAGCAAATCCCATTCGCGCCAGGGGGCGATGATCTTCACATTGGGCATCAGGGCATAAGCACCCAATTCAAAGCGCACCTGGTCATTGCCTTTGCCAGTGGCGCCGTGGCTGATGGCATCGGCCTTGGTCTTGCGGGCGATTTCCACCAGTCGCTTGGCAATCAAGGGGCGGGCAATTGAGGTACCCAGAAGGTATTCGCCTTCGTACAAGGCATTGGCGCGGAACATGGGGAACACAAAGTCGCGCACAAACTCTTCGCGCAAGTCTTCGATGAAGATGTTTTGGGGTTTGATGCCCATCTTGATCGCCTTGGCACGGGCGGGTTCGATTTCCTCGCCTTGGCCAATGTCAGCCGTGAAGGTGACCACCTCGCAGTGGTACTCGTCTTGCAACCATTTCAGGATGATCGAGGTGTCCAAACCGCCCGAATAAGCGAGGACAACGCGTTGGGGGGCTTGGGTTTTGCCAGAGGTTGGCCGTGTTTTGCGCATGAGAGGCACCGGTGAAAAATCAAAGGCGCGATTCTAGGTCAATGACCTTCATCCCCAGAAAAAAGCCGCTGAGGCAGCGGCTAGAAGCGTTACATCACAGGAGCAGATCCGGGCGGCGGAACCAAATGCTGCGCTGGCATGGGGATGACAGGCGGTGGGGGTGGTGGTGTGGTGGCGATGACCGGTGTGATTTGCAAACGCACCGTGGGGCCGGGGTCTTGCGGCATCTGAACGCTGTATTGCTTGCCTGCAAATTCATAGACCACGTTGTAAGCAACGGCGCGGCTTTCGTAAAAGTTTTGGGTGCTGCAAGACTGCACTTGGCGGATTTCTGGACTGGGATTGCCCTCGATTTTGTTGCCCAAGATCGCTCCACCGAAAACCCCTATGGCAGTGGCCAGTGCGTTGCCTTCACCACGACCCATGCTGTTGCCGATGGCGCCGCCTGCAATGGCTCCCATGGCGGCCCCCGCACCCGACTTGGGCGGCTGCACAGCCACTTGCTGCTGGCTGCAGACTTGTCGGGGAACAGCCACTTGCTGGATGATGGGTGTCGATGAAATGACCCGCCCCACTTCTTGGGCTTGTGCCAGGGTGGCCAATGAGGAACAAAGAAAAACGGTGAAACGAAACATGTGGGACTCCTGTGACAGTGGACAGGTTAACGCCAAGTGGTTCACGCACGTTGACCTGTGACGAATTCCGCACCCCTGAATCGGTGACAATTCTTGAATGACTTTACAGGACTGGCTCACCCATTGTGAGCAATTGCACCCCCAAACCATCGACATGGGCCTGGAACGGGTGAAACAGGTGGCCGAACGCTTGCATCTGGCCTTTGAATGCCCCGTCATCACTGTGGCGGGCACCAATGGCAAGGGCTCTACCTGCGCCATGCTCGAGTCGGTGCTCCGTCAAGCAGGTTACAAAACCGGCCTCTACACATCGCCCCATTTGGTTCATTTTGAGGAGCGATGCCGCTTGCACGGTAAGCCCGCACTCGCCAACGATTTGACTCCTCACTTCCAAGCCGTGGAAGACGCGCGTGGCGACATCTCGCTCAGTTATTTCGAATTCACCAGTTTGGCTCTTTTTCGTTATTTGGCCCATTCGGGACTGGATGTGGTGATTTTGGAGGTTGGTTTGGGTGGACGATTGGATGCAGTCAATGTGATTGACACCGACTGCGCCGTCATCACCAGCGTTGACTTGGACCACACCGACTTGCTGGGCAGCACCCGTGAGGCGATTGGCCACGAAAAAGCGGGGATCATGCGGCCGCATCGGCCAGTGGTGGTGTGTGACCCGGCGCCACCCGAAACGGTCTTGGCCCATGCCCAAAGCCTGGGCGCGGATGTGTGGCGCGTCGGCACTGATTTTCAATTTTCGGGTGATGCGCAGCAATGGGCCTGGAAAGGCCGTGGCCGCACCTACAGCGGCTTGGCCTACCCGGCTTTGCGTGGTGCAAACCAATTGCTGAATGCCGCTGGCGTCCTGGCAGTGCTGGAGGTTTTGCGCACCCGATTGCCAGTGACGGCTCAAGCCATTCGATTGGGCTTGTCCTTGGTGGAATGGCCTGGGCGTTTTCAAATCCTCCCGGGTCAGCCCGCCATCGTGTTGGACGTGGCGCACAACCCGCATGCGGCGGCGGCTTTGGCACACAATTTGGACGCCATGGGCTTTTACCCCAACACCCACGCCGTTGTGGGGGCCATGCAGGACAAAGATTTGGGGGGGCTTTTCAAGCGCCTCCTGCCACTGGTATCCCACTGGTATTTCTGCGATTTACCCACCCCGCGAGCAGCCAGTACTGCCGGTTTGAGAGCGGTTTGGCAGGCCCAAAACCCACCCAGCGCCGCTTCAGCACTTGAATGTCGGACCCCCTCCGAAGCCCTTGCCAGCGCCCTGGAGAAGGCGGACCCCACTGATAGAATTCTTGTTTTTGGGTCTTTTTTCACCGTTGGCGGCGTTCTTGAGCAAGGAATTCCTGGCCGTTTGACTGCCCATTCACTCACTCGAGTGCCCACCTGAACCTCATTACATGGCCTTATTCAAGTCACGTTCCAAGTCCAACTCCTCCAGCGAGGATCGCGGCGCCGAATCGGAAGAAAACCAGAGCATGGATGTTTTGCGACAACGGGCTCGCCATCGTTTGATTGGTGCCACCGTTCTGGTGTTGATTGCCGTCATTGGATTTCCGATGGTGTTCGACACCAAACCGCGTGAGGTGGCATCTGACATCCGCATCGACATGCCTGAACGTGACGCGGTTCGTCCCAGCCAAGTCCCCCATTTGCCCCCGGTTGCGGCCAAACAGCCCGTGCCCGACGAGGTGAAATTGCCAGAATCACAGGCGCCGGAACCTGCACCCAAGGAAGAAGTGGTGGAAACACCCAAGACCCCTGACGTGAAGCAAGCGGAGGCCCAGGAAACCAAAGACGCCAAAGAAGAAGCCAAACCAGCTGCCACTCAAGCCAACGACGCAAAAGCCAATGCCTCTGGACGGTTTGTGGTCCAAGTCGGGGCCTTCTCTGAAGAAGCCAAGGTCAAAGAGGTGCGTGCCAAGTTGGAAAAGGCGGGTCTGAAAACATACACCCACGTCGCTCAAACCAAGGATGGCAAACGCACCAGGGTCCGGGTTGGTCCTTTCGACACCAAGGCCGAGGCTGAGAATGCGGTCAAGAAAATCAAAGCCCTCAACATCACAGCCGCTGTGCTGACCCTTTAAGGCATGAGCTATCTCGATTGGGCCTTGCTGGCTGTGTTGGTGCTGTCTTGTGGATTGGGGTTTTGGCGCGGTGTGATCCGTGAAACCCTGTCATTGGCCGCGTGGCTGCTGGGTTTTGTCTTGTCCTCGAAGTACGCCAGCGATGTGGCGTCGCATTTGCCGATCTCAGATTGGAGCAACAGCGCCCGCCTGGCCTTGGCCTGGGTCTTGGTTTTCGCGGGCACTTGGCTGTCACTCAGTTTATTGGCTACTCTGGTACGCGGTTTGGTGTCCGCCGTCGGTTTGGGTTTGCTGGACCGGTTTTTGGGTGGCGTGTTTGGTTTCTTGCGTGGGGGCATTGCCCTCATGGTCTTGTCGGTGGCGGTGGGTTTGACGCCTGTCAAAGCCTCCTCGGCATGGATGAGTTCTTGGGTAGCGCAGCTGGCAGATTGGAGCGTCTTGTTCTTCAAGCCCATATTGCCGGCGCCATTGGAAAGGTTGGTGTCCTGATGTGCGGCATTGTGGGCGTGGTCAGCCAAAGCGGTGTGAACCAATTGATTTACGACGCCCTGCTGTTGCTGCAGCACAGGGGACAGGACGCGGCGGGCATCGTCACCCAGCTCGAACATAAATTTTTCATGCACAAGGCCAAGGGCATGGTGCGTGATGTGTTCCGCACCCGCAACATGCGAGCATTACCCGGCAATGTGGGCCTTGGACAGGTGCGATACCCCACCGCAGGCAATGCCTTCAGCGAAGAAGAAGCGCAACCGTTTTACGTGAACGCGCCTTTTGGCTTGGTGATGGTGCACAACGGCAACCTGACCAATGCCCATGCTTTGAAAGCCGAGCTGTTCTCCACCGATCACCGCCACATCAACACCGAGAGCGACTCCGAAGTGCTGCTCAATGTACTTGCGCACGAACTTGAAAAAACCACACGCGGTGTGGTGCTAGCTCCGGCCGATGTCTTCGCTTCTGTGCGCGGTGTGCATGGCCGTGTGAAAGGGTCCTACGCCGTTGTCGCCATGATCGCGGGGCACGGATTGCTGGCGTTTCGTGACCCCTTTGGCATTCGCCCCCTTTGCTTGGGACAAGGCGCCGATGGCACCTGGATGGTCGGCAGCGAGTCGGTGGCTTTAGAAGGCACTGGTCACACGTTTGTGCGTGATGTGGCGCCTGGGGAAGCCATCTTCATCGACATGAAAGGCCAATTGCACGCCCAGGCATGTGCTCCCCACTCCCAGCTCATGCCCTGTATTTTTGAATATGTTTATTTGGCCAGACCAGATTCCACCATGGACGGTATCTCGGTCTACCAGGCGCGTTTGAACCTGGGCGAGACCTTGGCCAAGCGCGTGGTATCAACTGTGCCGCCGTCGGACATCGATGTGGTGATTCCCATTCCAGAATCCAGCCGCCCCAGTGCCACCGAACTCGCGCATTTGCTGGGCAAGCCCTACCGTGAAGGCTTTGTGAAAAACCGTTACGTGGGACGCACCTTCATCATGCCAGGACAAGCGGTGCGTAAGAAGTCGGTGCGCCAAAAGCTCAATGTGATCGTCAGCGAATTCAAGGGGCGCAATGTGCTGCTGGTGGACGACTCGATCGTTCGCGGCACCACCAGTCGTGAAATTGTCCAAATGGCCCGCGATGCGGGTGCGCGAAAAGTTTATTTGGCCAGCGCCGCGCCACCTGTGCGTTTTCCCAATGTGTATGGCATCGACATGCCCACGCCTGAAGAATTGGTGGCGCACAACCGCAGCGTGGAAGAAGTGCGGGAGATCATCGGCTGTGATGCCTTGATTTACCAAGACATCGCTCCCATGCTGGATGCCGTCAGGCGTGCGGCTTTGCCAGGCTCCCCAGCATTGAACGGCTTTGACGCGTCTTGCTTTGACGGTGTCTACATCACTGGCGACGTGACCAGCGATGACATCACCCGGCTGAACCAGCAGCGCGTGGGTACCGAGGACAACAGCGAAGACAATTCGCGCTTGGCTTTGCCCAATCATTCCGAATGAGCCCACGATGAGCAACAAACATTTGCCCGACAACCTGCACCCCGAAACCTTGGCTGTGCGTCTGGCCACCGAGCGCAGCCAATACGGCGAAAACTCAGAGGCGCTCTACCTCACCAGCGGTTATGTGCAGCCCACGGCCCAAGTGTCGGCTGACAAGTTTTCGGGCGAAGAAGAAGGCTACACCTATGGCCGTGCTGGCAACCCCACGGTCAGCAGTTTTGAGATGCGCTTGGCTGCGCTGGAGGGCAGCGAGGCCGCCATTGCCACATCGAGTGGGATGTCGTCCATCATGCTCATGCTGTTCAGCTTGCTCAAGGCAGGGGACCATGTGGTGTTCTCCCAGTCCATGTTTGGCTCGACCATCAAACTCATAGGATCAGAATTTGCGCGATTTGGCGTCGAATCCAGCATGGTGCCGCAAACCGATTTGGCTGCATGGAAAGCCGCCATTCGCCCCAACACCAAGCTGTTGTTCGCCGAGACGCCCACCAATCCACTGACCGACGTGTGCGACATCGTGGCCTTGGCCGATTTGGCCCACAACGCTGGCGCTTTGCTGTGTGTCGACAACTGCTTTGCCACACCCATCTTGCAAAAACCCATGGCCATGGGTTGCGACATCGTGATGCATTCGGGCACCAAATACCTGGATGGGCAAGGGCGGGTCATGGCGGGCGCTTTGTGCGCGAGTGAAACCTTGGTGCATGACAAGTTTTTGCCTGTGATGAAAAACGCGGGCATGGTGCTCGCCCCCTTCAACGCTTGGGTGGTGCTCAAAGGGCTGGAAACACTGGACATTCGGATGCGTGCCCAAAGTGCCAAGGCACACGAACTTGCTGCTTGGCTGGAGACGCACCCTGCAGTGGCCAAGGTGTATTACCCTGGATTGAAGAGCCATCCTCAACACGAACTGTCGATGCGGCAGATGTCCCACATGGGAGGTGCGGTGCTGTCGTTTGATGTGAAGGCCAAGGACCCGCTTCATGCCCGCGAAAAAGCCTTCCATGTGCTCGACAGTTTGCAGGTCATGTCGCTTTGTACCAACCTTGGCGACACCAAAACCTTGCTCACCCACCCGGCCAGCACCTCGCACGGCAAGTTGTCAGAAGACCAGCGTCAAGCCGCAGGCATTGGCCAAGGCCTGATTCGCGTGGCGGTGGGCTTGGAGCATGTGGACGACATGAAAAACGATTTGCTACGCGGACTCGCATGAACACCAGAACCCGATTTGCCCCGTCACCCACGGGTTTCATTCACTTGGGCAACATCCGCTCAGCCTTGTACCCTTGGGCATTTGCCCGCGCCACGGGTGGTCAATTCATTTTGCGCATCGAAGACACCGATGTTGAGCGCTCCACCCAGGCATCGGTGGACGTCATTCTCGAGGGCATGGCTTGGCTGGGTCTGGACCACGACGAGGGGCCGTTCTACCAAATGCAGCGCATGGACCGCTACAAGGAAGTGCTGGCGCAGTTGCAAGCCAAGGGCCATGTGTACCCCTGTTACATGAGCGTGACCGATCTGGATGCACTGCGCGAGCGACAAATGGCGGCCAAAGAAAAGCCACGCTACGACGGAACTTGGCGCCCTGAGCCAGGCAAGGTCTTGCCAGCCATTCCCGAAGGTGCGCAACCGGTGCTGCGCTTTAAAACACCGATGGACGGCGTGATTGCTTGGGACGACAAGGTCAAAGGCCGCATCGAGATCAACAACACCGAGCTTGATGACCTGGTGATTGCGCGCCCGGATGGCACCCCCACTTACAACTTCTGTGTGGTGGTGGACGACATCGACATGGCCATCACCCACGTGATTCGCGGTGACGACCATGTGAACAACACGCCCCGGCAGTTGCACATCTTCAATGCCCTGGGCCACCCCCCACCCGTCTACGCCCATTTGCCCACAGTGCTGAATGAGCAGGGCGACAAGCTCAGCAAACGCTCGGGTGCCAAGCCCGTGACCCAATTTCGCGACGAGGGTTATTTGCCCGAAGCCATGGTCAATTACCTGGCCCGCTTGGGGTGGAGCCATGGCGATGATGAAATCTTCAGCCGCGCGCAGTTTGTCCAATGGTTCAACTTGGACCACTTGGGCAAGAGTGCCGCGCAGTTTGACGAGGCCAAGTTGCGCTGGGTCAATGCCCAGCACCTGAAAGCCATGGCGGATGACGCTTTGGCGCCCTTGGTTCAAGCGCATTTGTCGCAAAAAGGCTTGGTTGCCGATGCGCGCTTGCCTGCCATCTGCGGCCTGTTCAAAGACCGTTGTGACACCACTTTGGCACTGGCCAACTGGGCCTCAGCCTTCTATACAGACGTCCATCCCACGCCAGAGGATCTGGCCAAGCACGTCACCGATGAGGTTCGACCGGCTTTGCAATTGTTGGCTGACAAGTTCCGTGGATTGAGCGAGTGGAGCGTGCCAGGCATCAGCGCGGCCATCAAAGAAGTGCTGGCAGAAAAAGGCCTCAAGATGCCGCAACTCGCGATGCCTGTGCGTGTGTTGGTGATGGGCACGCCGCAAACGCCGTCGGTGGATGCGGTCCTCCATTTGTGCGGCTTGGAAAAAGTTTTGGCGCGCCTCCAGAGCGCTTGAAAAGTTGGTTATACTTTACGGCTCGACACCCAATGGGGGTATAGCTCAGCTGGGAGAGCGCTTGCATGGCATGCAAGAGGTCAGCGGTTCGATCCCGCTTACCTCCACCAAAACAAGGCGTCGAGTTGGAAAGTCCACAGGTTTTGACCCTATCGTCTAGAGGCCTAGGACATCACCCTTTCACGGTGAGTACCGGGGTTCGAATCCCCGTAGGGTCGCCAAGTTTTGTAGCACTTGGCTCCGTTGCTTAAGCAACGAGGCAAAAGTTACAGCTACCAGGAGTGGTAGTTCAGTTGGTTAGAATACCGGCCTGTCACGCCGGGGGTCGCGGGTTCGAGTCCCGTCCACTCCGCCATATGAAAGCCCTAAGTAATTGATTTACTTAGGGCTTTTTCTTTTGT
>JBDKLR010000002.1:0-2623 GCA_039795515.1 Pseudomonadota bacterium
AAAACCAATGACAAGCGCAGGTAATACACCATGCTCGCCGCCAAAAACACATAAGCCACAGCGGGGTGGAGTTCGTACATCAGGCCAATCAAGGTGAGCATGATGAGCGGGATGGCCACGAAATGAATGCGCTCATTCACCGGGTGTTGGTGGCTCTCGCCGTAATGCGCCAGCAACTGGTCGACGCGTCGGGTGTCTTCATCAAGGGGCAGGCTGTCCATGGAAGTCCTTTCTGTGTTCAATCGATCAAGGCTTGGGCAAATTCATCGGCGCTGAAGGCTTGCAGGTCTTCCAGTTTTTCGCCGATGCCAATGAAATACACCGCCAAGGGTTGGTCGGCCGCACGTTGTGCCGCCCACAAGGCGATGGCTGCCAGCACGCCACCTTTGGCGGTGCCGTCGAGTTTGGTGACGATCAAACCCGTCAAGCCGAGGATGTCGTCAAAGGCCTTCACTTGGGCCAAGGCGTTTTGCCCGGTGTTGCCATCGATCACCAACAGCACTTCGTGGGGTGCGGTCTCGTCCGCTTTTTGCACCACGCGTTTGATTTTTTTCAGCTCTTCCATCAGGTGTGATTGCGTGGGCAAGCGGCCTGCGGTGTCAACCAAGACCACGTCTTTGCCACGCGCACGGCCAGCGGTGACCGCGTCAAAGCTCACAGCCGCGGGGTCGCCTTGGTCTTGGCTGACGATGTCCACCTGGTTGCGATCGGCCCACACCAACAACTGTTCTTTGGCGGCGGCGCGAAACGTGTCGGCTGCTGCCAGCAACACGCTGGCACCCGCGTCGCTCAGGTGGCGGGTGAGCTTGCCGATGGAGGTGGTCTTGCCCGCGCCGTTGACCCCGGCCACCATGATGACGGTCGGTTTGTGTTGCCCCAGGTCGATCTGTCCTTCCAAGGGGCGCAACACATCGGCCAGCACTTGGACCAACAAAGCTTTGACTTGGCTCGGGTCTTGGCTGCCGTGTTCTTTCACCTTTTGCTTCAGGGCTTTGAGCACATGCTGGGTGGCGGCCATGCCCGCATCGGCCATGAGCAAGGCCGACTCGAGTTCTTCATACAGCGCGTCGTCTATGACCTTGCCGCCAAACACCCCGGCGATGCTGCTGCCTGTTCGCTGCAAACCGCTGCGCAAACGACCCAGCCAACTTTGGCTCGCCACTTGGGCGGCAGGGCTGCTGGGCGCGCTGGGCGCTGAAGGGGTTTTTCGCTTGAAGATGCTGAACATGGGCGGGAGTTTCTAGAATGCAGTCAGCCTGCAAATCCGCAGGTCTGTGATTGAGCCATTCTATGAAACCCCCTTTTTCTGTTCTTCAGCGCTGCCTCGGTGCTGCCCTGTGGTGGTGTGCCAGTGTGCTGCTGGCACCCAGCGTGGCCGCGCAAGAGGTGCAGCAATTCACCTTGAACAACGGCATGACCTTGATCGTCAAGGCCGATGCCCGTGCACCCACTGCGGTGCACATGCTTTGGTTGCGCGTGGGTTCGATGGACGAAGTCGACGGCGTCACCGGCGTGGCGCACGTGCTCGAGCACATGTTGTTCAAAGGCTCGGCCAAGGTCAAGCCCGGTGAATTTTCCCGTCGCGTGGCGGCATTGGGCGGCCGCGAAAACGCGTTCACCAACAAGGACTACACCGGCTACTACCAACAAATCCCTGCATCGAAACTGCCCGATGTGATGCAACTCGAGGCCGACCGCTTCGCCAACAACCAATGGCCGGACGACGAGTTCATCCGCGAACTCGAGGTGGTGAAAGAAGAGCGCCGCATGCGCACCGAAGACGTGCCGCGCATGATGCTTTACGAGCAACTCAACGCCACCCAGTTCATCGCGTCGCCTTACCGCCGTCCCGTGGTGGGCTGGATGAGCGATTTAGACGCCATGAAACCGCAAGACGCGCGCGACTTTTACAAACGCTGGTATGTGCCCGCCAACGCCGCGGTGGTGGTGGTCGGCGATGTCGATGTCAAGCAGGTGAAGAAATGGGCCGACCAGTATTACGGCGTCATCAAAGCCGGTCGCGTGCCCGAACGCAAACCGCAACTCGAACCACCGCAAACCGGCACCAAGCGATTGCAATTCAAAGCGCCTGCCGAACAGGCTTATGTGGCCTTGTCTTGGAAAGTGCCGGGGTTCACCGCGTTTGACGATGCACCCAGCAACCAAGACGCGCTGGCCCTCACCATGTTGTCCGCCGTGCTCGATGGCTACAGCGGCGCTCGCTTGGACCGCGCCCTCACCCAAGGTTCCGAACGCATGGCCGACAGCGCTGGTGCGTTCAACGGCTTGAGTGGGCGCGGCCCGCAGGTCTTCACTTTGGAAGGCGTGCCTGCCAAGGGCAAAACCCCCGAACAACTTGAAGCCGCCTTGCGCGCCCAAGTCACGCGCATCGCGCAAGAAGGCGTGAGCGAGGCCGAACTCAAACGGGTCAAGGCGCAGTGGTTGGCCTCCACCGTTTACCAGCGCGATTCTTTGTTCAACCAAGCCCGTGAATTGGGCACCAACTGGGTGGAAGGCTTCCCCCTGAACACCCCTGATTTGCTGATGGACCGCTTGGTCGCCGTGACCGCCGAGCAGGTGCAAAAAGTGGCGCAAACCTATTTCGGTGATGACAACTTGACCG
>JBDKLR010000003.1:0-16441 GCA_039795515.1 Pseudomonadota bacterium
GCTTTGCCCTCGGCGGGCTTGCGTGGCTTTTTGGGCTTGGCTTCTTTGTCGGCTTTGGCGGCGGCTTTTTTGGCCGCAGGCGTTTTCTTGCCGGGCATGGTTTTGCCAGCGGCTTTCACCAAGGCGCGGGTGGTGGGCGCGCCGCCTTTTTTCGGGTACTTGCTGGGCTCGAACGCAAAGCTCACCTTGCCGGCTTCGGCGTCGTAGGTGAGGTAGGCCTTGAAAGCGCGGCGGGTGCGCATCGACACAAACTTCTCGAGCAAATCGGTTTTGCCCTCGCTCAAAAGCTTCTTCACCTGGTCGTGCTCGATCACCTGTTGCAAGATGACGCGGCCTGTTTTGAAGTCGCAGCTGGGTGTGGGTTGGGCGTTGGTGGGCACGGCTTTGCTGCACACATAGTTGGCGCCGTGTTCGTGCACCGCTGAGCCGCACTTGGGGCAAGCGCCCAGGTTCTCGGCGTCGCCAAATTCGACAATCTCACCGCTTTCTGCGTTCTTGTCTTCGCCAAAGTCAAACTCCAGCTTCCAGTTCTTTTCTTCTTCGTTGAACTTGAGCGCGATTTCAGCGGTGAAAGGCCAACCCGCTTTGGAGCGAAAGCCCTCCAGCGGACCAATCTTCTTGTCGCGCATGAATTGCTCCACCTCTGCCAATTCAAAGGTGCGGCCCGCCGGTGTTTTGCCAAACGAGAAACCGCAGCCTGGGCCTGTGATCTCGCCGTCGGCATTGGTTTTGGCCACGGCACCAGGCGCGCCGATGCAGCTGTAGCGGCGGTAGTTTTCTTTCACCACGCCCCCACAGTTGGGGCAAGGGGTGGTGAGGGTGGCGTAGTCGCCGGGGATGGTGTCGCGGTCGTATTCCTTGGCTTTTTTCACCATGCGCCCGGTCATCTCGGCGATGTCTTGCATGAAGGCTTCGCGTGAGAGCAGGCCTTTTTCCATTTGCGACAGCTTGAATTCCCAGTCGCCGGTGAGGTCGGCGCGGGAAAGTTCTTCCACACCCAGGCCGCGCAACAACGTCATCAGCTGGAAGGCCTTGGCGGTGGGGATGAGCTCGCGCCCTTCGCGCAACATGTATTTCTCGTTCAACAAACCTTCGATGATGGCCGAGCGGGTGGCTGGCGTGCCCAAACCTTTTTCTTGCATGGCTTCGCGCAATTCGTCGTCTTCGACGTTCTTGCCAGCGCTTTCCATCGCGCCCAGCAAGGTGGCTTCGGTGAAGCGGGCAGGGGGGCGGGTTTTCAGGCCCTTGGGGTCGGCTTCAGTCACTTGGGGTTGTTCGTCCGCGTTGAGCTTGACCAAGATCTTGCCCGACTCTTTGTCTTCGTCCTCGTCCACCTCTTTGCCGTAAATGGCTTGCCAGCCCGGCTCGACCAACACGCGGCCGGTGGTTTTGAAGTGGTGCGTTTTGCCAGAGGCCGCCACTTGGCTGATGCGGGTGGTGTCCATGAACTGTGCGGGTGGGTAAAACACCGCGATGAAGCGGCGCACCACGAAGTCGTAGAGCTTTTGCTCGGCGTCCGACAAGCCACTGGGCGCTTCCAGCGTGGGGATGATGGCAAAGTGATCGCTGACCTTGCTGTTGTCAAACACTTTTTTGCTGGGCTTGATGTAGCCCTGGGCGATGGCGGTTTTGGCGAACGGTGCCAAGTGACCCATGCCGCTGTTGGCCAGCATTTGCATGGTGTCTTTGACGGTGGGCAGGTAGTCCTCGGGCAGGTGCTTGGAGTCGGTACGCGGGTAGGTCAGGGCTTTGTGGCGCTCGTACAGGCTTTGCGCCAGCGAGAGGGTGGTTTTGGCCGAGAAGCCAAAGCGGCTGTTGGCTTCGCGTTGCAAGGTGGTCAGGTCAAACAGGCCTGGGCTGCCTTTGCTGCTGGGTTTGCTCTCCTCGGTGACGGTCGCGCTTTGCTGGCGCACCGCGTCGGCAATCGCCTGCGCTTCGCTCAAAGACCAGACGCGGTCTTCCTTGATTTCTTTGTCGTCGGCATGGGCTTTGTGGCTTGGGTTGAACCATTTGCCGCTGTAAGCACCAGCGGCGGCAGCGAAACTGGCGTGGATTTCCCAGTAGTCACGGCTGATGAATTGGCGGATCAATTCTTCGCGCTCGACCACCACGCTCAGGGTGGGGGTTTGCACACGCCCCACGGTGGTGAGGAAAAAACCGCCGTCGCGTGAATTGAAGGCGGTGAAGGCGCGGGTGCCGTTGATGCCGACCAGCCAGTCGGCTTCGGAGCGGCTGCGGGCAGCGTCGGCCAGGCCTTGCATTTGGGCAGCCGTGCGCAGGCTGTCAAAGCCGTCGCGGATGGCTTGCGGCGTCATCGATTGCAGCCACAAGCGCTTGACAGGCTTGTCCAGCGGTTTTTTGCCGCCCGCGTATTGCTCGATCAAACGGAAGATCAATTCGCCTTCGCGTCCCGCGTCACAGGCGTTGACGATGGCGTCCACGTCTTTGCGTTTGGCTTGTTTGACCACGGCGGCCAGGCGCGATTTGGTTTTCTCGACCGGCTTCAAGTCAAAGTATGGCGGGATGACTGGCAGGTGGGCAAAGCTCCATTTGCCGCGCTTGACATCGAATTCTTCAGGCGCTTGGATCTCGACCAAATGACCGACGGCGCTGGTGACGACGAAGCGATCGTTTTCAAAATGATCGTCGTGTTTTTCAAACTTGCCCGCAGAGGGTGTCAGGGCGCGAACAATGTCTTGTGCCACGGAGGGCTTCTCGGCGATGACCAATGTTTTACTCATGCGAAATTCCTTGTCTACAATCCGTCGTCTCGCGCGCGCACGCGCACATGTACGTATTCAACTTACCAGAGTTTTCACTTGACCTCCACCATCCCCGCGCCTGCCAGCGGCAAACGCATTGAAGTAAGGCGCTCAGGCGTGCATGGCAAAGGGGTGTTTGCCCTGGTGCCCATCGCCAAAGGCGAGATCATCATTGAATACATCGGCGAGGTCATCAGCTGGAAAAAAGCGCTCAAGCGCCACCCCCACGACCCCAATGACCCCAACCACACCTTTTACTTTCACATCGACAAAAAGCATGTGATTGACGCCTTGCATGGCGGCAATGACGCACGTTGGATCAACCATTCTTGTGAGCCCAATTGTGAAGCAGACGAGGCCGGCGGACGCATCTTCATCCGCACCTTGCGCAAACTCAAGGCCGGTGAAGAGCTGAATTACGACTACGGCTTGGTGATCGACGAACCCTACACGCCCGCCCTGCTGGCCGAATACCCCTGTCGTTGCGGCTCGTCGCAATGCCGCGGCACCTTGCTCTCGCCCAAGGACTGACGACTTGTTGCCCGCTCCTTGGTTGATCGAAAGCTTGCCCGAGGTCGATTCCACCAACAGCGAGTTGATGCGCCGCGCCCGTGCTGGCCAGACCCATCCCCTGCTGTTGATCGCCGAGCGTCAAACCGCTGGGCGGGGCCGCTTGGGGCGGCAATGGCATGGCCAAGCCGGCGACAGCCTGATGTTCTCCATGGGTCTCACATTGAACCCGGCCAATTGGTCGGGTTTGTCGTTGGCTGTGGGATTGAGCTTGGTGAACAGCCTCGACCCGGGGCAGCGTCATGGCTTGGGCTTGAAATGGCCGAATGACCTGTGGCTGGGGCCTTTGGCCCAAGCCCGCAAACTGGGCGGCATTCTGATCGAAACCGTGATGACCGAAGGCGCACCCAAAGCCGCGCGATACGTGGTGATTGGCGTGGGCATCAATGTGCGTGCACCTTCAGAACCGGGCCTGGCCACCCCCGCCGTGGGTTGGCGCACCTTGCAGCCTGAGGCCACCGTGCCCGGTTTGCTGGCGCAACTCGTCGCGCCATTGGCGGCGGCGATTCAGGCCTTTGAGCGTGATGGTTTTGCGCCTTTGCAAGCGGCTTATGCCGAGCGCGATTTGCTGCATGGGCAAGCGCTGCGTTTGTCCAATGGCGTGGAAGGCTTGGGCGCGGGTGTGGACACCGAGGGCGTGCTGCAAATCGACACGGCCAATGGGCGCGTGGCGGTGTCCAGCGACGAGGTCAGTGTGCGACTGGGCATGACGGCATGAAGTCTTGGGGCGCCAAACTCTGCCTGGTGTTGCTGCTGCTCAACCTGTGGTTTTGGGCCTGGTCGGGCGGGCATTTGCGCTGGTTGGGTTCAGCCCCACACGACCCGCGTGAGCCCCAGCGTTTGGAAGAGCAAATTCGGCCTGAAGCCATGCAGTTGCAGCGCCCAGACAAGCCTTGAGCCAGCCGCCAGCGGCGCAGGTCCGCTCAGCCCCAGCCCAGCATCAGCGCGACGCGGTAGGTCGTGAACGATGCCAAATAAGCCAGTGCAAACAAATAGCCTGCGGTCACCAAGGGCATGGTCCAGCCACCGGTTTCGCGTTTGATCGCGGCCAGGGTGGACAGGCATTGCGGCGCAAACACAAACCAAGCCAGCAGTGACAAGGCGGTGGCCAAACGCCATTGCCCTGCCAAGATGGGGGAGAGCAGTTCGGCGGTGTTGTCGCCAGTGGCGGCCAGGGCGTACACCGTGCCCAATGCGCTCACCGCCACTTCACGCGCGGCCATGCCGGGCACCAAGGCGATGCTGATTTGCCAGTTGAAGCCTATCGGCTCGAACACATGCTGCAAAGCTTGGCCCAACCAACCGGCGTAGCTGTATTCGATGGCTGGCCGTGTCGCGCCCTCGGGCGCACCAGGAAAGCTGGCCAAGAACCACAACACCAAGGTGAGGATCAGGATGATGCCGCCGACGCGCCGCATGAAGATTTGCACCCGTTGCCACAACCCCAGCGCCAGGTTGCGCAGCGTGGGCCAATGGTAGGCGGGCAACTCCATCATCAAGGGGCGCGACTCGCGACCCGCACGGGTCAGTCGCTTGAGCACCCAGGCCACCAGCATGGCGCCCACAATGCCCGCCACATACAAGCCGAACAGCACCAGGCCCTGCAACTGCATGCCCGCTACTTGACGGGGCGGGATGAAAGCGCCGATCAACAAGGCGTAGACCGGCAACCGTGCCGAGCAAGTCATCAGCGGCGCAATCAAGATGGTCACCATGCGGTCGCGCTGGTTGGCGATGGTGCGTGTGGCCATGATGCCTGGAATGGCACAGGCAAAGCTCGAGAGCAGCGGAATGAACGAACGTCCCGACAAACCCACCGAACCCATGATGCGGTCGAGTAAAAAAGCGGCGCGCGGCAAATAGCCCGACTCTTCCAACAGCAGGATGAAGAAAAACAAAATCAAAATTTGCGGCAAGAACACCACCACCCCACCCAGACCGGCGATCAACCCGTCGGTGATCAGGCTGCGCCACCAAGTGTCGGGCAGCAGGGCCACGACGCTTTCACCAGCCCATTCGGTCACCGATTTGATGGCTTCCATGGGCAGTGTGGCCCAACTGAACACCGCTTGGAAAATCAAGAACAACAGCAGGCTCAAAATCAACGGCCCCCATGCCGGGTGCAGCAACACCCGGTCGAGTCGATCGCTCACCAAGTCGGGCAGCAACTGGTCCAGTTGGAGGTTTTTCAGCAGGGCTTGCACCGCCGCGTGGTCGGCCTGGGTGTGTTGCAAGTCCGCCGCTGGCGGCAGCGCCACGTCGGCATCGGTGGGCTGGCGCCAGGCGCCGCTGGCCAGTTCATCGCGCAAGTCGACAGCGCCCTCGGCCAGCACCGCCACGGTGCGCACCACTGGCAAGCCCAGCGCTTGGGACAAGGCTTGGGTGTCGATGTGCAAGCCTCGTTTCGCCGCCATGTCCGACATGTTCAAGGCCACCACGCAGGGCAGCCCCGTGCGCTTGACCGCCAGCACCAGGCGCAGGCTGCGGCGCAAATTGGTGGCATCCACCACGCACACCAGCACATCGGGTCGTTTCTCGCCCATGGCGCGGCCCATCAGCACATCACAGGTGATGCGCTCGTCTTGCGAGCGGGGATACAGGCTGTAAGTGCCAGGCAGATCGAGGATGCGCAAGTGCTTGCCGTTGGGCAGGGCCATCTGGCCTTCCTTGCGCTCGACCGTGACGCCGGCGTAGTTGGCCACTTTTTGGCGGCTGCCCGTCAACAGGTTGAACAAGGCCGTTTTGCCGCAATTGGGGTTGCCCACCAAGGCCACCAAGGGGCCGGTGGCGTGCATGTGAATGGTTTGCTCACGCATCTTGGACGGGCTCGATTTCGATGCAGCGCGCTTCAGCACGGCGCAAGGCAAAGGTGGACATGCCCACACGCACCACCAACGGGTCGCCACCGGGCATGGCGCGGGTCATGACCGACACCTGCTCGCCGGGTAAAAAACCAATTTCTTCCAATTGGCGAGCCCGCTCGGGGTTGTGTGTGTCTGCCAGTGCACGCGACACGCGCCAAGCGGTGCCCACAGGCGCGTCATCGAGATTCATCAACGAAAACCCACGCGGTCCAACATCTGTTGAATCTTGATTTGGTTCATGCCCACAACGCTCGCTGGCAGTTGCTCGCTCTTGAAGCGGTCTGCGCCCATGGCTTGCAGGGCCGGGTTGTTCAGGGTCAGTCCCTTGATCACCGGCCATTCATTGTTGCCATCAGCGAAATAGGTTTGCGCCTGTTTGCTCACCAGGTATTGGAGGAATTTCACCGCGTTCTCGGGATGCTTGGCATGACGCGCCACAGCGCCACCGGCGATGTTCATGTGGGTGCCCCAACTCGCTTGGTTGGGGAACATGATGCCCACTCGATCCAGGATGGCTTTGTCTTCAGGCTTGTTGCTGCGCAACAGCCGCGCCAAGTAATAGGAGTTGGTCAAAGCCACGCCACATTCGCCGCTGGCCACGCCTTTGATTTGATCGGTGTCACCGCCTTTGGGGCTACGCGCCATGTTGGCCACCAGGCCTTTGAGCCAGCTTTCGGTGGCCGCTGGCCCCAGGTGCTCCATCATGGCACCAAACAAGGACAGGTTGTAGGGGTGCGAGCCAGAGCGCACACACAGCTTGCCAGCCAGCCGGGGGTCGGCCAATTTCTCATACGTGTCGACATCGCTGGGGCGGATGCTTTGTTTGTCATACACGATCAAACGCGCCCGGGTCGACAGACCGAACCACATGATGCCCTCCGGACGCGATTGGGCACGCCAATGCGCGGGCACCGCTTTTTCCAAGACCGCCGATTGGACCGGGGCGAACAACTGGTCCACCTCGCCCTTCCACAAACGGGCCGCGTCGACCAACAAAATCACATCGGCTGGCGAGGCGCTGCCTTCGGCTTTCAAGCGCGCCAAGATGCCCGCGTCGTCAGCGTCGACCCGGTTGATGCGGATGCCTGTTTCCTTGGTGAAATTGGCATACAGCGCCTCGTCGGTGGCGTAGTGACGGGCCGAGTACAGGTTGAGCACCGGCTCTTCGGCGCGCGTGCTCGCCGCCGCCAGGGTGCCCAAGATCAGGAGGAAACCGCTCAATGAACGGTGAATCAGCGACAACATTGGTGCTTTCATGGCCTGCATTCACATAGATGAGGGGCCGATCATAGCTCAAATAGGAATTATTCTCATTTGATGACAACCGACCCTCGCTTCAACGCGGGTTTTTCAGGGTGCGGCTCAACCACACAACCGGCAACAAGCCCACCAAGACCAAGGCCAGCGAGGGCAAGGCGGCTTCACCCAGGCGTTCGTCGCGGGCGAGTTGATAAGCCACCACCGCCAGGGTGTCGGTGTTGAAGGGGCGCAAGACCAAGGTGGCGGGCAGTTCTTTCATCACATCCACCCACACCAGCAGCGACGCCACGGCGGTGGAGCGTTGCAGCAAAGGCCAATGCACACGCCAAAACAATGACCAGCCCGACGTGCCCAACATGCGAGCGGTTTCATCGGTGGCCATCGACAGGCGGCTGTAGCCGCTTTGCACGGTTTGCAAAGCCACGGCCATGAAGCGGACCAGGTACGCCCACACCAAGCCCAAAATGGTGGCGGTCAGCCAATAGCCGGCTTGGGTTTGCGGCCAATGCAGTTGCAACCACTGGACCGGCCACAGCAGCCCGACGACGATCACCACACCGGGCACGGCATACCCCAGCCCGGTCACTTGAACCAGCCCACGACGCCAGCGGCTGGGTTGAACACGAACGCTGTAAGCCAGCGCCAACGCTGCCAGCACCGCCAACACAGCGGTGAGGCCACCCAACAAAAGACTGTTCTTCGTCCAGTGCCCAAAAGCCACCCAGGGCAAAACCTGTGTCTGACTGCTCTCCCACAAGGCGTGAAGCATGATCAGCACGGGCAGCACAAAGCCCAGCAACACCGGCATGAGGCACAACACAAAGGCACATGCCGCAGGCCAGCCCTGCAAGCGCAAGGGCTGCGATTCGCTGCCGCGTGTGCCGCCCTTGTTGTTGACAAACCGCAGCCGCGATTGGGCGCGTGACTCCAGCCAAAGCATCAAGCCCACCAAGATCAACAACACGCTGGAGAGTTGGGCCGCGGCCCAGCGGTTGTCCATCACCAGCCACGATTTGTAGATGCCCGCCGTGAACGTTTGCACACCGAAATAACTGCTGACACCAAAGTCCGCCAGTGTTTCCATCAGTGCCAAGGCCAGCCCAGCCGCCATGGCGGGTCGTGCCAGCGGCAGCGCCACACGTGCAATCCGCCGAGGCAAGGGCGCGCCCAGCAAACGGGCCGCTTCCATGAGCTGGGACGCGCGTTCATTCAAGGCGGTGCGGGTGAGCAAATAAACATAGGGGTACAAGCTCAAACTCAGCACCGCCGCAGCCCCCCACAGGCTGCGCACATCGGGCCACAAAGCGCCTTGCCATCCAAAGGCTTGTCGCAAGCCGGTTTGCACCGGGCCACTGAACTGCAAAAAATCGGTGTAGGCATAGGCCACCACATAAGCCGGCATGGCCAGTGGCAGCAGCAGGGCCCAGGCCAACACCTGACGCCCTGGAAACGCAAACAAGCTGATGGCCACGGCACTGACCCCACCCATGCTGAGCACACCCAGGCTCACGCCCAGACACAGCCACCAGCTGCTGGCCAGGTAATCGGGCAACACCGTGTCAGACAACTCGCGCAGCACTTGCGCAGACACCTCGTCCCATTGCAGCCAAGAGGCCAACACCATCAAGACGGGCAGGGCCACCAAAGCCGTGACAAGGGAGCGAAAACCAGAAATCAAAAACATGTGATCTGCCTACAATGGTTTCAATGTACCTCGAAGTCTCTGATCTGCAAGTGCGCTATCCCGGTCGCCCCCAGGCCGCTGTCGATGGCGTGAGCCTGACCTTGGCCATGGGTCAAATGGGCGTGCTGATTGGCCCGTCTGGTTGTGGCAAAACCAGTTTGCTGCGCGCCGTGGCTGGCTTGGAAAAAGTCCAAGGGGGTCGCATTCGGATGGCGGATCAAACCATCAGCAGTCCGCAACAGCACACCCCACCCGAACAACGCCGCATCGGCATGGTCTTTCAAGACTACGCCTTGTTTCCGCATTTGGATGTGTGGCAAAACGTCGCGTTTGGTTTGTCTGATTGGCCCAAAGCCCAACGCGACGCGCGGGTGGAAGACATGCTGCGCTTGGTCGGTCTGCAAAACCAGGGCCGCAGCCTGGCCCACGAATTGTCGGGTGGTCAACAGCAACGGGTGGCCTTGGCGCGCGCCTTGGCACCCGAACCGCAGTTGTTGTTGCTCGACGAACCTTTTTCCAATTTGGACGTGGACTTGCGCGAACGCTTGGCCCACGAGTTGCGCGACATCTTGAAACAAGCGCAAATCACAGCCTTGTTTGTCACGCACGACCAAATGGAAGCGTTTGCCCTGGGCGATGTCATTGGTGTGATGCACCAAGGGCAGTTGCACCAGTGGGACCAGGCCTACACCCTGTACCACCGCCCCAGCACCCGCTTCGTGGCCGAGTTCATCGGTCATGGGGTGTTTGCACCCGCCCGTGTGGAACAGCAAGACGGTCAAGTGCTGCTGCAAACCCCCTTGGGCGCACTCAACGACGTGGCCGATGATCTGCAACAAAGCCATGTGGGATTGGCGGAGGATTGCGAGGTGTTGCTGCGTGCCGATGACATCGTGCACGACGACGATGCGCCTGTGAAAGCGCAAATTTTGCGCAAGGCGTTTCGTGGCTCTGAATTTTTGTACACCTTGCAATTGGCCAGCGGACAAGAAGTGATGGCGCATGTGCCGAGCCACCATGACCACCACATCGGTGAGTGGATTGGCATCCGCTTAGAGGCCGATCACGTGGTGGTGTTTGGCCTCACCGATTGAACCGGATCAGTTGAATTCCACGCTCACGCTGGGGTTGCCCGGCATGCCCAGGTATTGCACCTGCACCTGCATGCCCGCACTGACTGGTCGCGCAGGCAAGAAACTGCCCAGACTGAGCAAGTCGCCTTTTTTCAAAGTGATGCCGTCTTTCTTCAAGGCCTGTGCCAACCACATCGCCGCTTGAAGCGGATGACCCATGAGGCTGTGACCTGGGGCGCGACCCAATTCTTGACCGGTTTTCAGATCGGTCATGACGACGGTCATCTGGGCCAATGCATCGACCGTGGCCTGATTGGCGGTCAAGGGTATTTCAGCGCCGGTCACACCGCCGCGAAAGGCGGCGTTGATCGCCACCAAGCCGTTGCCGTTGAGCGGATCGGCCATCATCAGGTCAGGCAATTCGATGAAAGGCACCATGGATTCGATGCAAGCCAAGGCTTGCAAAGGCGTTTGGGCGTCGGCCAGCGCAGGGTCTTTCACCTCCAGGATCAGGTCGGCTTCCAACATTGGTCGCGCGCCGAAGTTGGACGGCAACACAGCGATGATGTCGACCATGTTGCGATTGAACATGCTGCCCCAGCGTGGACCATCCAACCCGAATTGCTGTTGCGCCGCGGCGCTGGTGAACGCCGCTTTGTAGCCAATGTGCTGGCCCAAATAAAGCGGCAATCGGGCGATGACTTTGGCCTTCGCGCACTCGGCATCCGCCGCGCTGAGTGCGCTGCCAAAGCCCGCGCTCAGCTGTCGTTTGGCAAAGTCTTTCAAATACGCTTGAATGGCAGAGTCGTCCGGACAAGCCGCATGCACGGCAACAGAAAAAGGCCACAGGGCTGCCAACAGGATGCGTTTGAAATGCATGGGTGTGCTCACAGGCTGGGTCGAAACAAAATGCTGAAGCGTGCCCCGGGCGGTGTTTGACCGGGGTGTGTCTCGTCGAGTTGCAATTTGGCTTGGTGTTTCTCGGCAATTTCGAGCACGATGGCCAAGCCCAAACCCGAGCCATCGGCCTCGGTGCCCAAGGCCCGGTAAAACGGCTCGAACACCCGCTCACGTTCGGCCACAGGAATGCCTGGGCCGGAGTCTTCCACCTGCAATTTCCAGCCCGAGGCGGCATGGCCGGTCACCCGTGCCGTCACCACGCCCGGCTGTTCCAAGCTCGACGGTGTGTAGTTGATCGCGTTTTCAATCAGGTTGCGCACCATTTCTTTGAGCAAGGTGGGGTTGCCCAGCATCACCGCTTTGTTGGTGTGGCTCGGACCCTCAAAACCCAGGTCGATGTGGCGCTCCATGGCGCGGGGCAACGAGTCCTTCACCACGTCCATGGTCAGCGCCACCAGGTCGCACGACTGCATGCTGATCGGCGCGCCGCCGCTCTCGGCACGGGCCAGCGCCAACAGTTGGTTGACCGTGTGGGTGGCGCGCATGCTGGCGCGGCCAATTTGTTTCAAGGACTGCTTCAAATCATCGGCGCTGGCATCGGTGCGCTGCGCCAAATCGGCTTGCATGCGCAACCCTGCCAGCGGCGTTTTGAGTTGATGCGCTGCATCGGCCAAAAAGCGTTTTTGGGTCGAGATCGAGTCTTTCAGTCGATTCAACAAATCGTTGATCGACGACACCAAAGGCAGCACCTCGGTCGGCACCACGCTTTCGTCCAAGGGGCTCATGTCGTCGGGTTGTCGTTGCCGAATCCGCTCTTCCAGCAGGTTGAGCGGTTGGATACCGCGCGCCAACGCCAGCCACACCAGCAGCACAGCCAGCGGCAAGATGACGAACAGGGGCAGCATCACACCTTGGATGATTTCGCGCGCCAACACCGAGCGTTTTTCCAAGGTTTCAGCCACTTGCACCAGCGCTGGACGGGCATTGGGCGCTTCCACCCGGACCCAGATGTAGGCCACGCGAATCGGCATGCCGTTCAACACGTCGTCGCGCATGCGCAGTTCATTGGTGACCAGTTTTTCGTCGTCCATGGGCAGCGGCAAATCGTGCTCGCCGCTCAGGTACTCGCCCTGGCTGCCCAGCACTTGGTAGTACACCTGATCGGTTTCGTCCGCATGCAAAATTTCCCGCGCGGGTTGTGGCAGTGCAAATTTGACCCGCTCGTGGTCGATTTGCACCAAGGCCGCCAAGGCCTTGACGTTGTGTCCCAAGCCCCGGTCAAACGGCACCCTGGCGATGCCCTCGGCCACCAACCAAGTCAGGCCAAAGGTGATCGCCCACAGCAGCAGCAAGGGGGTGAGCATCCAGTCGAGGATTTCGCCAAACAGCGAGTTTTGGCGGCGTTGAAATAGCTTCACCATGCCAAGTGCCTCAGACGCGCTGCAAGATCAAGGGGCTGGCGGAGGCGCAATTTTTTCCAGGCAGTAGCCCAAGCCACGCACCGTGGCGATGCGGATCGGGCCTTTTTCAATCTTTTTGCGCAAGCGGTGGATGTACACCTCGATGGCGTTGTTGCTGACCTCTTCGCCCCATTCGCACAAACGCTCGACCAACTGGTCTTTGCTGACCAATCGGCCCACGCGCTGCAACAGCACCTCGAGCAAACCGAGTTCGCGCGCGGACAACTCGACCATGCGGCCATCGATGGTCGCCATGCGCCCCGCTTGGTCGTACACCAGCGGCCCGTGCTTGATGGTGGCCGTGGTGCTGCCCATGCCTCGGCGCGTGAGTGCGCGCACCCGCGCTTCGAGTTCTTGCAATGAAAACGGTTTGGCCATGTAGTCGTCAGCGCCGTAGTCCAGGCCTTTGACCCGTTCTTCCACGCTGTCGGCCGCGGTGAGGATCAACACCGGCATGCTGCTGCCGCGTGAGCGCAGGCGCTTCAATACTTCCAGGCCATGCAGCTTGGGCAGGCCGAGGTCGAGGATGAACAAATCGAACTCGTTCGAGGTCATGAGCGCGGCATCGGCCTCGCTGCCATTGGCCACGTGGTCCACTGCAGCGCCCGAGGCGCGCAGGGTGCGCAGCAGGCCATCGGCCAGCACCTGGTCATCTTCGGCTATCAATATGCGCATGCACCTTCTCCCCTGACGTTGCGGCGTCTTGTTTTCATTCTAGGTGCAGCTTTCAGGTTTCTGACGCCCAAACAGGCCACATCGGGTTAACGATAGCCATGGGCATAGGCATCCAGACCCAGGCTGACCACGGTGGCCACATCTGTCCCCACAGCCTCGCGAAACTCGCTCTCTGCTTGGGCCACCGCTTGCTCGAAAGCGCGCACCCAAGCCAGTCCTGTTTCCGTGAACACGATGCGCTTGGCACGGTTGTCCAAGCTGTCGGGCAACCGCTCGATCAGGCCCCAGGCTTCGCACTGCGTCACCAAATCGCCCATGGCCTGTTTGCTCATGCCCGCCATGCTGGCCAAGTCGCTCAAACGCGCCCCGGTGAGTGGCAAATGCCTGGTGATGTGGATGTGGGCCGCGCTCACCTTGTCGCGCGCCGCCAAATGGGCCAGGGCCAGTGGCACGTCGATGTGCTGTGCCATCAAGCTGATCACGCGCTCGTCAAAGCGGCGCATGGCGTGGCCCAGCAGCCGACCGAGGTGGGCTTGCCGCCAATCTTGGGCGCTGGGCAAGAGGTTGATGCTCATGTTTATATCGTAAGGCAAACTGACCAAAAAAAGGCTTTACAGATTTTGATTCTGCGATAAAGTACTGTTCAAGCATCCAGCCTGTGGTTAGCAACAGGTTTCGATGAAGACCACAACCCATTGACCTTAAAGGAGTTTTCCATGGACAACGTCAAGAGCATCGCCGCCGCAGGCGAAAAAGCCAAAGCCCTGCAAGCCGCACTGGCCCAAATCGAAAAGCAGTTTGGCAAAGGCACCATCATGCGTTTGGGCGAGGGCGAAGCGATTGAGGACATCCAAGTGGTGTCCACCGGTTCGCTCGGTTTGGACGTCGCATTGGGCGTGGGTGGTCTGCCTCGCGGCCGCGTCATCGAGATTTACGGCCCAGAGTCCTCCGGCAAAACCACACTCACCCTGCAAGTCATCGCCGAGATGCAAAAGCAGGCCGGCACCTGCGCCTTTGTCGACGCCGAGCACGCCTTGGACGTGCAGTACGCGCAAAAGCTGGGTGTCAATTTGCAAGACCTGCTGATCAGCCAGCCCGACACCGGCGAGCAAGCCCTGGAAATCGTCGACAGCTTGGTGCGCTCGGGCGCGGTTGACCTGATCGTCATCGACTCGGTCGCCGCGCTCACACCCAAGGCCGAGTTGGAAGGCGAAATGGGTGACTCCCTGCCCGGCTTGCAGGCCCGCCTCATGAGCCAGGCGCTGCGCAAACTCACCGCGCACATCAAGAAAACCAATTGCACCGTCATCTTCATCAACCAAATCCGCATGAAGATCGGCGTCATGTTCGGCAGCCCCGAAACCACCACGGGTGGCAATGCACTCAAGTTTTACGCATCGGTGCGCTTGGACATCCGCCGCACCGGCACCATCAAAAAGGGCGAGGAATCCATTGGCAACGAAACCAAGGTCAAGGTGGTCAAAAACAAGGTTGCACCCCCGTTCAAAACCGCCGAATTCGACATCTTGTTTGGCGAGGGCATCAGCCGCCACGGTGAAATCATCGACATGGGTGTGAACGCCAAAATCGTCGACAAGTCCGGCGCCTGGTACGCCTACCAAGGTGAAAAAATCGGACAAGGCCGCGACAACTCACGCGAGTTTTTGCGCGAGAACCCCGAGTTGGCTTTCGAGATTGAAAACAAGGTGCGCGAATCATTGGGCATCCCCTTGCTGGCAGCCGATGTGGAAGACGTCAAACTGCAAGCCGTCAAATGAGGGCCGCCGTGGTGAATTGGCCTTTCAAGGTGATCCAAGGCGGGGGTCAGCCACCCGCCTCAGACGACATCACGGGCCCAGGCTTGGTGCGCGGCAAAACACCTGCACCGCAGGCCTCGGCTGCTCAGGGTCTGGGCAAAACCCCATCGGTCAAAGCCCGGGCGGTCAATTTGCTGGCACAGCGCGAGTACTCGCGCCAAGCCTTGCAAGACAAGCTCCAAAGCGAGAACGCCAGCCCTGAAGACATTGAGCAGGCCTTGGCCCAGTTGGAGGCCAAGGGTTTGGTGAGTGACGCGCGCGTGGCGGAAACACTGGTCCATCGACGCGCGGGCAAATTGGGCGGTATGCGCTTGCGCCAAGAGTTGCAGGCCAAAGGGGTGTCCCCCGAATTGGTGGCTGAAACCATGGCCGGTTTGAAAGATTCAGAGCTCGCCCGTGCATTGGCCATCTGGCAGAAAAAATTCGGCCATGTCGCCACCGATGCCGCCACCCGCAATCGGCAGGCGCGGTTTTTGGCCACGCGGGGTTTTTCAGGCGATGTGGTCAGGCAGGTGGTGGCGGGTGTGTCTGAAGACGACTAAACCCCCAGCATCAAGCGCAGGTTTTGCACCGCCGCGCCGCTGGCACCTTTGCCCAAATTGTCCAAGCGGGCCATCAAGACCGCGTGTCCATGTGCTTCATTGGCAAACACCCGCAATTCCATCTGGTTGGTGTTGTTCAAAGCCGTGGCGTCGAGTTTCAAATCGTCGGTGGGGGGCAGCACTTTCACGCAAGGGTCCGCAGGGTCGTTGGTCTGGGCATAGTGCGCGGCCAGCGCATCGTGCAAATCGGACGCACGCACTTGGCCAGGCAATGACGCCAGGTGCAAGGGTATTTGCACGATCATGCCTTGCGCAAAATGCCCCACGCTCGGCACAAACAAGGGGCGACAACGCAAACCCGTGCAATGCATGATCTCGGGAATGTGTTTGTGCGTCAGTCCAAGAGCATAGGCCTCAAACAACGGCGCAGTGCCTGCTTCATAGGCTTCGATCATGGCGCGCCCACCGCCCGAATAACCGCTGACCGAAGGCAGGCTCAGGGGAAAGTCGGGGGGGATCCAACCCGCATCGATCAATGGACGCAGCAAGGCAATCGCGCCTGTGGCGTAACAACCGGGGTTGGCCACGCGCGTCGCTTGCCGCACGCGGTCAGCTTGCCCCAAGGCCAACTCTGGAAAACCATAAACCCAATCCGCATGCGTGCGATGCGCCGTGGAGGCGTCAATGATGCGTGGTTGGTGACCGCTCATGGCATCGATCATGGCCACAGACTCTCGCGCGGCATCGTCGTGCAAGCAAAGCACCACCAGATCCACCTCGGCCATCAAGGCGCGTTTGGCGGCCGGGTCTTTGCGTTGCGCCGGGTCGATGCTG
>JBDKLR010000004.1:0-4965 GCA_039795515.1 Pseudomonadota bacterium
TGATGCTTTTGCCACCGTGTTGCAAAAACAGTTTGGTGTGCCTGAGAAAAACATCGCTCTGATCAAGAATGAACAGGCCACTGGTTTTCGAATGATCGAGCGCATTCGCAAAGCCTCTGAAAGAGCCACTGAAGGTCAAAAACTGGTCTTTTATTTTGCGGGCCATGGCGCACCCAGCAGAGACGGCAAAAACCCAATCTTGATCCCATTTGACGCCAGTGGCACCATCATTGACGAACAAGCATTCCGCTTGAATGAGATCTACAAAATATTGCTGCAGAGCAAGGCCAAGCAAATTTGGGTGGTTTTGGATTCTTGTTTCTCAGGCCTGACAGACCAAAATGAGATGATCTTCAAAGACATCGCACCGATCATGCCCAAGGTGTCGAATTTGGCCTTGCAAAACGACAAACGGTTGATCGTATTGGCAGGCAGCGGGCCCAGTGACTTTGCACATGCGTACAGGAACAAAGGGCACCGTCTGTTCACCTACCACCTGATCAAGGAAATGTCCAATTCCCAAGGTTTGTACAAAAACCGCTATCCCAACCTGATTGATTCTGTGATGAATGAATCTTTCCGCTTGGTGCCCTCTTTCGAGCAAAAACCCATGTGGATGGGTGGTGAGTTCAATCTGACCCCGACGCCTTGATCGTTTTTATTTGTGGCTCAGCGCATTGCTGACCAACTTGGCCGTGATGTCCACGATTTGAATCATGCGGTCGTAGGGCATGCGGGTGGGGCCAATCACGCCCAAAGTACCCACCACTTGTCCATCCACTTCGTAGTTGGCACTGACCACTGACAACTCTTCGAAGGGCACCACCTGGCTTTCGCCACCGATGTAAATGCGCACGCCCTCGGCTTGTGATGAAATGTCCAGCAAGCGCATGAGTTGCGCTTTTTGTTCGAACAAATCGAAAGCCCTGCGCAGTTGCCCCATGTCGCTGGAGAAGTCAGAGACCGACAACAGGTTGCGCTCGCCGCTGATCACCACCTCGTCCTGCGATTGACTCAGGGCCTCAGAGCTGACTTGAACGGCCGCCTGCATCAGGGAAGCGATTTCACTGCGCAAGGTTTCCACCTCGGCTTGCAAACGCTCGCGCACTTGCTCGATGCCCATGCCCACGAAATGCGTGTTGAGGTAGTTCGAGGCTTCAATCAACTGGGGTTGGCTGATGTCGGTGTCGGTGAAGATGACCCGGTTTTGCACATCGCCATCGGGAGAAACAATGATGACCAACACCCGCTTTTCAGACAAACGCAAAAACTCAATGTGCCGAAACACCGAGCCTCGGCGCGGTGCCATGACCACGCCGACAAAATTAGACAGGTTGGAGAGCAAATGAGCGGCGCTGGCAATCACTTTTTGCGGCTGCTCGGGCGCCAAGCTGGGGGTGTTGAAGTTTTCCCGGTTGACCGTGAGCATGGTGTCCACGAACAAACGGTAGCCACGTGCTGTGGGAATGCGGCCAGCAGACGTGTGGGGGCTGACAATCAGGCCCAACTCTTCCAAATCGGCCATGACATTGCGGACCGTGGCGGGCGAGAGTTCAATGCCCGTGGCTTTGGACAAGGTGCGCGAGCCCACCGGCTGGCCATCGGCGATGTAACGCTCGACCAGGGTCTTCAACAACAACTTGGCACGGTCATCCAGCATGGTCATCCTTTCGACTGATTTTAATGATGTAATTTAGTCATGAACCCGACGTTTCGCCAGATAGCCCTGATCGGCAAGCACCATCCCAGCGCCAGCCAAGCCTCAACAGGTCAATCGCAACCCATGTTGCGGTTTTTGGCCGATTTTTTGCACCAACAAGGCTGTGAGGTGGTGCTGGAGCTAGAAACCGCCACCCACAACCAGATCACCGACCTCCCCAGCCTCCCCCTGTCCGACATCGCCAAACGCTGCGATTTGGCCATCGTCATGGGTGGCGACGGCACCATGCTGGGGTTTGGGCGTCAACTCGCGCCCCATGGTGTGCCATTGATTGGCATCAACCAAGGGCGCTTGGGTTTCATCACCGACATCGCCTTGGATCAAATTGAAAACACCTTGCAACCCATGTTGCACGGTGCTTACGAAGAAGACCACCGGGTGCTGATGCACGGCCAGGTTTGGCGCGATCACCAATGTGTTTTCGATGCTTTGGCACTCAATGATGTGGTGGTCAACCGAGGGGCCACTTCGGGCATGGTGGAGTTGAGGGTAACGGTGGACGGGCATTTCGTGGCCAACCAACGCGCTGATGGACTGATCATTGCCACCCCCACGGGCTCTACCGCCTATGCGTTGTCGGCGGGTGGCCCGATGTTGCAACCCTCGCTGGCGGGATTGGTGATGGTGCCCATCGCACCGCACACCTTGTCCAACCGCCCGTTGGTGTTGGCCGACCCGGCAGAAATCGTCATTGAATTGGTTGCAGGGCGTGACGCCAGTGCCAATTTCGACATGCAATCGCTGGCTTCGCTGCACATTGGCGATCAGGTGAAGGTGCGTAAATCACCACACCATGCGGTCTTCCTTCACCCACGGGGATGGAGTTACTTTGACACACTGCGTCAGAAACTGCATTGGAACGAGGGTGGATCATGAGTTTGCTGCGCATCGTCTTGCGTGACTTTGTCATTGTTCGGCAATTGGAATTGGATTTGTCCACGGGGTTCAGCGTGCTCAGTGGCGAAACCGGGGCTGGCAAATCGATCTTGGTGGACGCTTTGCAACTCGTCTTGGGCGCACGGGCTGACGCCAGCGTGGTTCGCGAGGGTGCCAGTCGCACCGAAATCAGCGCTGAATTTGCCCTCACCCCGGCCTTGCGCGCATGGTTGGAAGACAACGGATTTGAGGCGCAAGACGAGTTGCTGCTCAAGCGCACCATCGATGCCCAGGGCAAAAGCCGTGCTTGGATCAATGCCAGCGTGGCCACCGCCACCCAGTTGCGCGAATTGGGCGATCAACTCGTCGACATCCACGGCCAACACGCCTGGCAAAGCTTGACCCGCCCGGCAGCTGTTCGTGGATTGCTAGACGCGTACGCAGGCGTAGACACCCAGCCCGTGCAACAGCTGTGGACCACTTGGCGGCAAGCCCAACAAACCCTCGCCAACGCGCGCTTGGCGCAAGACCACTTGCAGCAGGAACGCGAACGTTTGAGTTGGCAAATTGGCGAGGTGGACAAACTCTCCCCGCAGGCCCACGAATGGGAAGAACTGAACACCCAACACAGCCGCTTGTCCAATGCCCAAGCGCTGATGGATGCGGCCCAATCGGCTTTGCACAGCCTGCAAGAAGACCACAGCGGTGCCACGGTGTCCTTGGTGCATGCGCAAAACGCTTTGATCGACCAAGCCGCCATCGAGCCTGCGTTTCAAGCACTGGCTGACCAACTGGCTTCTGCCTTGGCCCAAGCCGAAGACGTGGCGCACAGCTTGCAAGCCTGGTTGCGCCGTGCCGATCTGGACCCCCAAGGCCTGGCCGATTTGGACGCCCGCCTGAGCTTGTGGGTGTCACTGGCCAGACGCTACAAACGCACCCCTGTGGAATTGCCCGAGTTGTATGCCAGTTGGCAAGACGAACTGCGTCGCTTGGACGCTGCCGCCGACTTGGCCACCCTGGAAAGCCAAGAACAAACCGCGCACAAAGCCTATTTGACTGAAGCCCGCAAAGTGGGCAAGGCGCGCGGCGTGGCAGCGTCCAAACTGGCCGCCAGCATCACCCAAGCCATGCAAGCTCTGGGCATGCAAGGCGGTCGCTTCGAAGTCGGCTTGGACGCGCTGCCCGAGCCCGCCAGCCACGGTTTGGAAGAGGTGCAGTTTTTGGTGGCGGGTCATGCGGGCAGCACGCCCCGTCCGGTGGGGAAAGTGGCCTCGGGGGGGGAGTTGTCGCGTATTGCTTTGGCAATTGCAGTGACCACCAGCCAATTGGGTGAAGCGCAAACACTCATATTTGACGAGGTGGATTCAGGGGTGGGCGGCGCGGTGGCAGAAACCGTGGGTCGATTGATGAAGCAACTCGGGAGAGATCGCCAAGTGTTGGCCGTGACCCATTTGCCCCAAGTGGCGGCCTGTGCCGACCACCACTGGGTGGTCTCCAAGCAAAGCGACAAACAAGGCAGTTTCAGCGCAGTGCATGACGTGGTGGGGGAACAGCGGGTGAGCGAAATCGCCCGCATGTTGGGCGGAGAACGCCTCTCCGACACCACCCATGCCCATGCAAGAGAAATGCTCAGCACCATGGCCGCAGTGGCGAGCAAACCCAAAGCCAAAGGCAGCAAAGCATGAAACGCGAACTGGTGCTGATCACCGGCATGGCGGGTTCCGGCAAGTCCATCGCCTTGCACGCCCTGGAAGACGCCGGTTATTACTGCGTGGACAACTTGCCGCCCGAATTGCTGTTGCCTTTTGTGCAACTCGAAGATCAGAAAGAAGAAGCACGTGTGGCGATCGCCATGGATGTGCGCAGTGCCAACGCTTTGCATTTGGTGCCCGCCCAACTGGCCCAATTGCGCAGCCAAGATGTGAATGTGCGACTGCTGTTTTTGGATGCCAACACCGACACCTTGTTGCATCGCTTTTCAGAAACCCGTCGCAACCACCCGCTCTCGCATGGTTCAACAGATGGCGCACACTTCGCCCGCGATTTGGTGGCAGCCATTGAATTGGAACGCCAACTCCTGGCCGATTTGCGCGAAGAGTCACACATCATCGACACCAGTTTGCTGCGGGCCACCAAGCTGCAAAGCTACATCCATGCCCTGGTGTCAGCGCCCAGCGCCAAGATGACACTGATGTTCGAGTCGTTTGCTTTCAAGCGCGGCATCCCCGTGCATGCCGACTTCGTGTTCGATGTGCGCATGCTGCCCAATCCGCATTACGAGCCTGAATTGCGGGCCCTGACTGGTCGCGACCAGCCAGTGGCTGACTGGCTGCAAACCCATGACCCGGTGCATGCCATGCAACAACACA
>JBDKLR010000005.1:0-5976 GCA_039795515.1 Pseudomonadota bacterium
AGACGTGTGATGTCGATTCTTGCAAGAGGACAACGGTGTGTGATTGTGGGCGGTTGCCCTGAAAACATTGGTTTGGTGGTGGAAGTCATTTCCAGAATAGGGCGGCACAAAGATCGCGAAGATGCCTATTGGATCCGCACGGTCAGCGGCAGGCCGTTTCACCAATTGTGGATGGGTCAAGAGTTGCAACGAGGCGCTTCATCGGAAGCCATCACCGACAGGCACAAGCTTCGCCCCTTGGTCGACCCGAAAGACGAAGTCACTGACGAGCAGGCCATCGAACACAAAACGCAAGATTTGGAAACCCAGTTTTGAGTCACCACGACTTGTATCGGGTTCCTCAAGCTGGGACTATTCATTCGCTGAATGATCTGTATTCATGAAATCCTATGCCCTCATTGCACATGCATTCCTAGAATGACCGAGGGTAACCAATTAAAAAAAATCGCCAAGCGATAGGAGACTTCATGAACACCACAGCGGCACAGCCTGCCAATCCCTCATACGATGTCTCAAAAGCCATTGACGAGGGTGGCCTCAGCCTTTTGCAGAAATTCACCTATGTCTTGGCGGCCCTGGCCATCGTGATCGATGGCTTTGATGGTCAGATGATTGGCTACGCCATTCCGATGATCATGCAAGAGTGGGGAACGACACGTGCGGCTTTCTCCATGGCTGTGGCCAGTGGCTTGGCCGGCATGGCCATCGGCAGTTTGAGCGCTGGTGTGTTGGCAGATCGATTTGGTCGCAAACCGGTCTTGATCGCCAGCATCTTGTTGTTTGGCACGTCGACCATGCTGATTGGGCTGTCCACTGATGTTCCGAGCATTGCACTCATTCGGTTTTTTGCGGGCCTGGGCATCGGTGCGGCTTTGCCTGCAGCCACCACCTTGACGGCTGAATTCATGCCGTTGCGTCACAGGACCATGGCGGTGACAACGGCCATTGTTTGTTATCCAGCAGGGGGCATGTTGGCAGGTCTGGCTGCTGCACAAATATTGCCCACCCAAGGGTGGCGCGTGTTCTTCTATGTCGGTGGTTCGATGGCGATTGCATTTGCCATTTTTTTGTGGTTTGCCTTGTGTGAATCACCCAAGTACCTGGCGCGTCAGGCCTCACGTTGGGAGGAATTGCGCGGGATGCTGATCCAGATGAAGCAAGATGTGGCGAAGGTCGTTCAATTCACTGATGGCGTGAGCCAGTCAGCGCAACGGGGTCGTATTGCCGAGTTGTTTCGGGCGGGCAGGGCTTACGACACCTCTTGGTTGTGGTTGGCTTTTTTCATGATTCAGTTGTCCATCTACTCGGCATACAGTTGGTTACCCACCATGCTGGCAACCGAAGGCTTGTCACCTGCCTTGTCAGGCATGGGTTTGACCGCGTACAACTTTGGCGGCATTTTTGGAGCAGTGCTTTGCGCCGCTGCCATCAACCGTTATGGTTCTCGCAGACCCATGATTTTTTGGGCGGCCATGTCTGCGGTCACCGCGTTCGGGTTGAAGATCGTGAATGTGACGGCGTCCCCTGAAACCTTTTTATGGGGTCTGGGTTTTCATGGCTTGTTTGTCACGGCCTTGCAATGCGCCATGTTTGCCTTGTGTGCCCACATCTATCCCACTGAAATTCGCACCACGGGCGCGGCCACGGCGATGGCTTTTGGCAGGGTGGGTGCATTCGTCAGCGCGTTCGCGGGTGCAGCCATGATCACAGCGGGTGGGGCCAACGCCTATCTCAACTTGTTGGGCGGCTCCATGCTTGTCACCACGCTGGGCTTGGCCATGTTACGCAGTCATATCAGCGCCAAAAATTGACCGGTTCTCAGGCTGGTTGGACATGCGCTCGATGTCCTGGGCCAGCTCCAGATCTTTGTCGGTCAAGCCTTTGGCGTCATGGGTCGTGAGTCGAATGCACAGCTTGGTGTAGTTGGACACGAATTCGGGGTGGTGGTCGCGCTGCTCTGCCAGTTCGGCCACGGCATTCCAAAACTGCATGGCCAGACGAAAGCTTTTGAATTGCCAGGTTTTTTCAATGCAGGCATGGTCTTGGGAGAGGGTCCAGCCATTCAAGGGTTGCAGCCCTTCATGGATTTGTGAGGTTGAGAGCAACATATCACCTCCAGTTCAAACAGTCATGCAGCTGGGGTATAAGTGAGTGTCATCCAGCCGTCCGTTGAATTGTCCATGTTTCATTTCTTCTTTCGTTCTAAGGCGTTTGTCCACCATCGTCTATCCATCAGATCGTTGCTGCTGCCTCTGGCCTGTGTGGTTGTTTGCAGCGCCGCTCATGCCCTTGAGAAAAGCGACATCTTGAAGCACATTGTTCAACAATGCATCGACACATCAGTATCAGGGTATTGTGAACAGTGCCGAACACCCCTGGTGCAGGCTGGTTGTGCTGGCAAATCCACCTGCAAGGCGACCACCGACATTTGGGCGGAAACCGCCGAGTTTGTGGCCATCAGAGACATCAAGATGTGTGGATGCCCCGCCGACTTTGTGCATGGCTTGGTCATGCCCAAAGCCATCGTCACGGGGGTTGAAGACAATCGCCGTCCCGAGGCGATTTGGCAGTTTGCATGGGATGTCGCGGCACAACGCATGCCACATGCCGACATCGCATTGGCGGTGAATTCTCAAAACAAGCGCACCCAAAACCAACTGCATGTGCACCTGGTCAGACTCAAGCCCGGACCACTGCCCGCTTTGGACGCCAGTTGGGTGGCACAAACACCTCACTTACATGATGTTTGGCAAGTGGCCAAAAAAGCAGCCGCCTCGTTGAACATGCCCGAGTACGGTGTGTTGGTGGCTGCTGCGCCTTCGGGTGGTTATCGCGTGGCATTGACCACACTCAGCCCAGAGGGGCAGTTCACCCAAGCCGTGTGTCAGCCTTGAGTTGCACAGAAACCATGCGGCCAGGTTCGCAGGTCACTGCCCCAGCTTGTCAATCGGAATGCCCGCTTTGACCAGACTGGCCATTAATTTCAAGGCATCGCTGCCACTGGCGGCATACGGATCGAATTCAGGATGTCCCATTTTCACCATGGGATCGTCCTTGTGCAAATGCACCAATGACATCGACCACTGACCAAACTGGCGCTGCGTGATGTCTTCCATCGACAGCAGTTCGACACGCTCATGTCGTTGATCGGAGATGATTTTTCCGTACAGATGATTGACCTTGGACCGGACACCTTCCAGAACCTGCATGTACAGCCCTGAGCCTTGGCACAGCACACCTGTGATGTTTTCTTGTTTGTTGAACTGGCTCGACAAAGCCAAGATGGAGGAGGTGACCGCCGTGGTGATGGGACCAACCATTTACAAAGTGTTTACCCTAGAGCGCACACGGCTAGCTGAAGCTCGAATTTTGCTTTTTCACAGCCAACAAAGCCATGACACTGATGGCCGCCATGCCCGACAAGTAATAGCCCACGAACTGCAACCCGAAGTGGGTGGCCAACCAGGTGGCGATGTAGGGCGCGAATGAAGCGCCCACGATGGCAGACAAGTTGAAGGTCAATGAGGCACCGGTGTAGCGCACCTCGGTGGGGAACAAGTCCGACATCAGCGCACCCAGAGGACCGAAGCACATGCCCATCAGCGCCATGCCGATGGACAGGGCCAGCAAGGTGGTGATGTTGCCCGCCTGCAGCATGGGGCCAAGCAACAGCCCCAGGATGCAGATGCCCACAGCACCCAAGGTGAGGGCGTGTGTTCTGCCTTTGGCGTCTGAGATTTTCGCGGCGATGGGGATGAACAATCCAAAGAACACCACCGCGATGAGTTGCAGCACCAAGAAGTCTTGACGTGCATAGCCCAAGGACGTGGTGGCCCAACTCAAAGTGAACACGGTCATGAGGTAGAACAACACAAACTGTCCCAGCCCAGACATCATGCCCAGCATCAAGGAGCGGGGGTGCTGGGTGATCACGGTGAGGATGGGCACTTTGACCCGGCTCTTCATGGCCATGATTTTTTGAAACTGGGGCGTTTCAGAAATGGTCAACCGCACATACAGGCCAACCACCACCAACAGCGCACTGGCCACAAAGGGGATGCGCCAACCCCAATCGAGAAAGTCGGCCTCGGGCAATTGCGTCGTGAGTGCCAGGAACACGCTGCCTGACATGAAGAAACCAATCGGGCCGCCCAGTTGCGGAAACATGCCGTACCAAGCGCGTTTTTCAGGCGGCGCATTTTCAGTGGCCAACAAAATGGCCCCACCCCATTCGCCACCCAAACCCAAACCCTGGCCAAAGCGAAGCACCGCCAACATGATGGGTGCGGCAATGCCGATGGCCGCATAAGACGGCAACAAACCAATCAGCACCGTCGACACGCCCATGGTCAAGAGCGACGCGACCAGTGTGGCCTTTCGCCCGATGCGATCGCCAAAATGACCAAACACCGCCGAGCCCACAGGCCGCGCCACAAAGGCCAAACCAAAAGTGGCCAAGGATTGCAGGACGGCAACGCTGGGGTCGGATGCGGCGAAAAAGAGTTTGGGAAAAACCAGCACAGCGGCGGTGCCAAAGATGTAGAAGTCGAAATACTCGATGGTGGTGCCAATCAGACTGGCGAGCAAAATTTTCATCGGCGAATTGACCGGTGCTTCGCGCTTGTCGATGGGTTCATTCATGCCGTATCTCCTTTGCTGGCGGTCACTTTGGAGACACGCCATGGTCTGATGGTGTTGGGTGTGGACGATGATAAATGGCAATTGCACAATACGACTTCGCATTTGTGACACCTCTTTATTTGCACAGGAACAACCATGAGCGTTCAACCCACCACCCCTGAATCCACCAAGCGTCCCGCCATGACCATGCACAGCTTGATGAAGATGTATTCAGAGGGCGAAAAAATCACCATGCTGACCGCCTATGACGCGAGTTTTGCGGCGGTCGCTGATTTGGCGGGTGTGGAAATTGTGTTGGTGGGGGACTCCTTGGGCATGGTTTGCCAAGGTCACAACAGCACTTTGCCTGTCACTTTAGAAGCCATGCGCTACCACACAGAGTGCGTGGCGCGCGGGTTGCAAAAGCAAAATGGCCGCCCCATTATCTTGGGGGACATGCCTTTCGCCAGCTATGCCACGCCTGAGAAAGCGTTTGAAAGTGCATCGGTACTCATGAAGGCCGGCGCCCACATGGTCAAGCTGGAGGGCGGGGCCTGGTTGGCGTCCACGGTGGAATTTCTGGTGACGCGCGGCATCCCCGTTTGTGGCCACTTGGGCCTGACGCCACAAAGCGTGAACACGCTGGGTGGCTACCGTGTGCAAGGACGCACGGAGAGTGGTGCAGAGCAACTCATGCAAGACGCGATTCAGTTGCAAAACGCAGGTGCGCAGGCCTTGGTGCTGGAAATGGTGCCGGCGCTGTTGTCAGCCAAGATCACCAAGGCATTGACCAGTTGCGCCACCATCGGCATTGGCGCGGGGGTGGACACCGCAGGTCAAATTTTGGTGTTGCACGACATGATCGGTGTGACCCAAGGCAAGGTGCCCAAATTTGCCCACAACTTCATGAACGAATCGGGCACCATCTTGGGCGCCATGCAAGCCTTTGTGAATGCCGTGAAAGAGAAGCGCTTTCCTGTGAATGAGCTGCACGCTTGGTGATTACTCGTTCTGTGCTAGCCAAGCCAACAGGCTGCCCGAGAGCCACATGCTGATGGCCACAAACCAAAAGCTGTTGTTCAAGTTGCTGCTCAGGTGCGCGGTCAGCCCAATGCCCAGGGCCCCCACGGCATAACCGAGATCTCGCCAAAAGCGGTAGATGCCAATAGCTGATGCCCGCCACGCCGGTTCAGCCAGGTCGGCCACTGTGGCACTCAGGTTGGGGTAGAGCATGGCCATCCCCAAACCGCTCAAAGCTGCAGATGCGGCCCATTGAGAAGCACTGGTGCTCAAAGGAAACATGGCAACGCCAGCCCCACACACCCACATGCCCACCCAGTTCAGCCGATGCCTGCC
>JBDKLR010000006.1:0-11344 GCA_039795515.1 Pseudomonadota bacterium
CGAGCGCTCGGCAGACGCATCGGACAACTCAAACGCTTGCTCGACTTTCAAATTCGGCAGGCCTTCGATTTCCAAAATGCGGCCCGAGAACTCGTTGATCTTGCCGGCCTTGGCCACAGTCAACAAACCCTTTTTGATGCCGTACAAAGGAATGGCGTGCACCAAGTCGCGCAGGGTCACGCCAGGTTGCATCTCGCCCTTGAAGCGCACCAACACCGACTCGGGCATGTCCAAAGGCATCACGCCAGTGGCTGCACCAAAGGCCACCAAACCAGAACCGGCTGGGAAGCTGATGCCAATCGGGAAACGGGTGTGGGAGTCGCCACCTGTGCCGACGGTGTCGGGCAACAACAAACGGTTGAGCCACGAGTGGATCACGCCGTCACCGGGACGCAGGGCCACGCCACCCCGGTTGCTGATGAACGCAGGCAGTTCGCGGTGTGTTTTCACATCGACCGACTTGGGATAGGCGGCGGTGTGGCAGAAGGACTGCATCACCATGTCGGCCGAGAAGCCCAAGCAAGCCAAGTCTTTCAACTCGTCGCGGGTCATGGGGCCGGTGGTGTCTTGACTACCCACGGTGGTCATCTTGGGTTCGCAGTAAGTGCCTGGGCGCACGCCTTGGCCTTCGGGCAAACCGACGGCGCGTCCGACCATTTTTTGCGCCAACGTGAAGCCGGCTTTGGTGGCCACAGGGGCGCTGGGCAAACGGAACAGGGTGGAAGCTGGCAGGCCCAAGAACTCACGCGCTTTGGCGGTGAGGCTTCGACCGATGATGAGGTTGATACGGCCACCGGCACGCACCTCGTCAAACAGCACATCGCTTTTGAGTTTGAACTCGGCCACGGTGGAACCGTTTTTCACGATCTTGCCGTCGTAGGGCAGGATGTCGATCACGTCGCCCATCTCCAACTTCGACACATCGACTTCAATCGGCAACGCGCCGGAGTCTTCTTGGGTGTTGAAGAAGATGGGGGCGATCTTGCCGCCCAAAGTGACACCGCCAAAGCGCTTGTTGGGCACAAAGGGAATGTCTTGGCCAGTGGCCCAAATCACGCTGTTGGTGGCCGATTTGCGGCTCGAACCGGTGCCGACCACATCGCCCACATAAGCCACCAAATGGCCTTTTTTCTTCAGGTCTTCGATGAACTGAATTGGGCCGCGTTTGCCGTCTTCTTCTGTCTTGAACGCCGCGCCTTCGCGGGTGTTTTACAACATCGCCAAATAGTGCAAGGGAATGTCGGGGCGGCTCCAAGCATCAGGCGCAGGTGACAAATCGTCGGTGTTGGTTTCACCGGGCACCTTGAACACGGTGACCGTGATTTTTTGGTCCACTTCATGGCGGCTGGTGAACCACTCGGCGTCGGCCCAGCTTTGCATCACTTCTTTGGCCTTGGCGTTGCCGGCTTTGGCTTTCTCGGCCACGTCGTTGAAGAAGTCAAACATCAACAGGGTTTTCTTCAAGCCTTCTGCGGCGACAGCGGCTACTTCCGCGTCGTCGAGCAATTCAATCAGCGGGTGCACGTTGTAACCACCGACCATGGTGCCGAGCAACTCGGTGGCTTTGGCTTTGGAGATCAACGCCACTTTCACGTCGCCATGCGCCACAGCCGCCAAGAAAGAAGCTTTGACCTTGGCCGCGTCGTCCACGCCAGGTGGCACGCGGTGGGTGAGCAGGTCCATCAAAAAAGCGTCCTCACCAGCGGGTGGTGCTTTGATCAACTCGATCAACTCGGCGGTTTGTTTGGCATCCAAAGGCAGGGGTGGGATGCCCAAAGCAGCGCGTTCGGCCACATGGTCTCGGTAAGCGTTCAACATGGTGTTCTCCTGAAAATGAAGGGGTTATCGACCGGACGGGTTCGCATCGAGCAGATTGACGGCCGGTTGGACAGCCATGGCGTTGGCCATGGCCGCTTGGTCGGGGTGTTGGCATTCGTCCACCAGACGAACGCCGCGTTGTTGGTCCATCAACATGGACTTGCTGTTCAATTGAACCCAGATGACGCCAGCTGGCTTGTCTTCAAGTCGCACAGCACCCGAAGGTGTGCTGACCAGGCTCATATTGAAAGAGCGGCCTTTGAAATGGAGCGAGAAACTGTTCTTGCGATTGGGGTTCACGCGCACAGCGACGGTTTGTTGGTTTTCACACACCAAATGCCCCAGGTAGACATGCGGCACAAAGTCTTGCGCCCAAGCGGCGATGGATGTGCCCATCAGAAGGAAGCCGAGGACTGTTGTTCGCATGCGGTGTTCCATTCAGTGCTTGAAAAAAGCCTGGGCCTGCGTGGGCAGACTGCGCCCTGTGGCGTGTGCGCGTTGCAAGACTTGCCAAAAGTAACGGTAACTGGCGCGGTCGTGCAACTGCCCTGCATGGCTGATCGGTGCCCAGTCGGCCAACTGGGCTGCCAGCAGCACCTCGCAAGACTGGGCGATGTCTTGCTCAGACGGCGCCATGGCTTGCAGAATGGGTCGGATTTGCGAGGGGTGAATGCTCCACATGCGGGTGAAGCCCAGGGTTTGCGAAGCCACACGGGCGGCGTTTTCCATGGCCACCGCATCGCTGAATTCGGTCACCACGCTGTGCGAGGGGACTTTGCCGTGGGCATGGCAAGCGCTGGCAATGGCCAGTTTGGCGCGCACCACCAGAGGGTGGCTGAACTGCCCTGCACTGCCCATGGCGTTGGCGGGAATCGCACCACCGTGGGCAGACACAAAGTCCATCAACCCAAAACTCAGCGACTGCAAGCGCGGGTGTGAAGCGATGTCAAAAGCGCGATGCACCGCTGCAGGGGACTCGATCAAGGCATGCACTGGCAAAGCGGTGGCACCCGCCGCGTCGATGGCTTGAACCGCCAACTCGACATCGGCCAGCGACTCGACTTTGGGCAACATGATGTGGCACAGGCGTTGGCCCGCTTGGCCGGCGATGGTTTGCACATCGGCCGCAAAAGCCGGATGGTCCACCGGGTGCACACGCACCGCCACACGGGCTTGGGGCGCGGCGGCCAAGGCCAATTCGGTGACCAAGGCCGCGTGCTCGGCCTCGCCACCCACCGGTGCGCCGTCCTCGCAGTCGAGGGTGACGTCAAACACGCACACGCCAAACTCTTGGGTCATCTCGGCCTGCAATTGCAGGCTTTTGCGCATGCGCGCTTCCACGCCGCTGTAGTGGTCACAAACAGGCAGCGTGACCACACCCGCTTGGGCGTCTTGCAGGACGTCGCGCGGGTGCTTCATGTCAGAGCAGGTGGGCCACGCCGGCTTGCTCGTCGGTCAGTTCTTTCAGGGTCTTGTCTATGCATGTTTGGCTGAATGCATCGATGGCCAAACCTTCGACCACTTTGTATTCGCCGTTTTCGCAGGTGACTGGAAAGCCGAACATGACGTCCTTGGGAATGCCATACCAACCTTGTGAAGGAATGCCCATGGTGACCCATTTGCCATGCGTGCCCAGCGCCCAGTCGCGCATGTGGTCGATGGCGGCGTTGGCTGCAGAGGCTGCAGACGACAAGCCACGCGCTTCGATGATGGCGGCACCGCGCTTGCCCACGGTGGGCAAGAACACATTGGCGTTCCATTCTTGGTCGTTGATCATGTCTTTCACAGACTGGCCGCCGATGGTGGCGAAACGGTAATCGGCGTACATGGTGGGCGAGTGGTTGCCCCAGACGCAGAGTTTTTCGATGTCGGCCACGGCCTTGCCAGTCTTGGCAGCGATTTGCGACGCGGCGCGGTTGTGGTCCAGGCGCAGCATGGCGGTGAAATTGCCAGGCTTCAAGTCGGGCGCGGATTTCATGGCGATGTAGGCATTGGTGTTGGCGGGGTTGCCGACCACCAGCACTTTGACGTTGCGCGAAGCGACCGCGTTCAAGGCCTTGCCTTGGGCGGTGAAGATGGCGCCATTGATAGACAGCAATTCAGCGCGCTCCATGCCGGGGCCGCGAGGACGTGAACCGACCAACAAAGCGTAGTCGGTGTCTTTGAACGCGGTCATGGGGTCGGCGTGGGCTTCCATGCCCACCAGCAATGGGAAGGCGCAGTCTTCCAGCTCCATCATCACGCCTTTGAGCGCTTTTTGTGCTTTTTCGTCAGGGATTTCAAGGAGTTGCAGGATGACGGGCTGGTCTTTGCCCAGCATTTCGCCAGAGGCGATGCGGAACAACAATGCGTAACCAATTTGACCTGCTGCGCCAGTGACGGCAACGCGGACGGGCTTTTTGCTCATGAGAAATCTCCGGGATTGAAATTGAAAAACGGTGGTCGGGGCGCGCAGCCTGGTCGAAAAAACGACAAGACATGTGTCTTATAGAAGATATGATAGCGGCTTCACCATGACATCCGCCTGACGAGTCCACTGTGAGCCCCTCTTCGTCCACTGAAAACAGCAGCCCCAGCAACGACACGCCGTTGGCGGGATCGCCTGCTTTCAGCCCACTTTATCAGCAGATCAAGGGCCTGGTCCTGCAAAGTCTGCAAATGGGCGAGTGGAAGCCGGGCGACCCGATTCCCAGCGAATTCGAGCTGGCCGCCCGCTACAAAGTCAGCCAGGGCACGGTGCGCAAGGCGATTGACGAGCTGGCGAAAAGCCATTTGCTGGTGCGCCGACAGGGCAAAGGCACGTTTGTTGCCACCCATGCCGAGCAGCAGGTGCAGTTTCGGTTTTTGAAGTTGCAACCCGACGAAGGCGACATCGCCAGCCAAGGGCCCGCCCAGCGTGAAATCCTCGATTGCAAGCGTTTGCAAGCCAACAGCGCCCTGGCCCGCACCCTGGGCTTGCGCACCAACGACCCGGTGTTCCAAATCAAACGGGTGCTGTCATTTGCCGGCACACCCACGATTTTTGAAGAGATTTGGCTGCCTGGCGCCCCGTTCAAAGGCCTGACCGCCGAGCGCCTGCGCGCCGACACCGGGCCGATGTACGCCATGTTCGAGGCCGAATTTGGCATTCGCATGGTGCACGCCCAAGAGCGCATCCGTGCCGTCAACCCCAGCCCCGAACAGGCCCAATCGCTGCAAGTGCAGGCCGACACCCCGTTGTTGCGGGTCGAACGCTTGTCCTTCACCTACCAAGAAACCCCGATCGAATGGCGTCTTGGTGTGTACCGCACCGATCAACACCATTACCTGAACGAGTTGAACTGATGGGCGCTTTTTTCCAACCTTGCGAACCCCTGACAGCGCAACTCCGTTCATTTATGTTGCATTGCAATAGAATGAATTTGACACGCCAAACCGGCCCAGAACAGACCTCGAGAAAGCCAGACGCATGACAGATTCCGCACCAAAACGGCCTGAATTTCGCAACATCAACGCCTTCAGCGACCTGCCCTCCTACCGCCTGCCTGCCGCCGGTTGGGTGTCCATCCTGCACCGGGTGAGCGGCGCGCTCATGTTTTTGTTGCTGCCCTTCATCATCTGGTTGTTTGACAAATCTGTCTCTTCCGAGATCTCATTTGCCAAATTCAGGGCTGCTTTCAACGTCGGCGTGGGCATGTACCCCGCCTGGTTCATCAATTTGGTGGTTTTGGCGCTGATTTGGGCCTATTTGCACCACCTGATCGCCGGCTTGCGCCACCTGTTCATGGACGCCACCCATTCGGTGTCCCGAGAATTTGGCCGCAGCAGCGCGGTGTTCACCTTGGTGGTGAGCATTGCCTTGACCGGCTTGCTGGGTGCCAAGTTGTTTGGCCTGTACTGATTTCCGAGGACCTCCAAAATGACAGACAAAATTGGTTCCAAACGCGTGGTCGTGGGCGCGCACTATGGTTTGCGCGACTGGATGGCGCAACGCCTGACCGCCGCCTTGATGGCCTTGTTCACCCTGTTGGTCTTGGCGCAAGTCATCTTCACCCGGGGTGAGATCGGCTATGACACCTGGGCCGGCATCTTCAGCCCCCAGTGGATGAAAGCCCTCACCTTCAGCATCTTTTTGGCCCTGTCCTACCACGTGTGGGTGGGCATGCGCGACATTTGGATGGACTACATCAAGCCCGTCGGTTTGCGCTTGGCGCTGCACCTTTTCACCATCGTCTGGTTGCTCTCATGTTTGGGCTGGGCGGTTCAGGTTCTTTGGAGACTTTGACAGATGACACGCTCAACCCTTCCCCGCCGCCGCTTTGATGTGGTCATTGTTGGAGCCGGTGGCTCTGGCATGCGCGCCTCGCTGCAACTCTCTCGCGCTGGCTTGAACGTGGCGGTCCTCACCAAAGTGTTCCCCACCCGTTCGCACACCGTGGCCGCGCAAGGCGGCATTGGCGCTTCCTTGGGCAACATGTCTGAGGACAACTGGCACTATCACTTCTACGACACGGTCAAAGGCTCGGACTGGCTGGGCGACCAAGACGCCATTGAATACATGTGCCGCGAAGCACCCAAGGTGGTGTATGAGCTGGAGCACATGGGCATGCCGTTTGACCGCAACCCCGATGGCACGATTTACCAACGCCCGTTCGGCGGTCACACCTCCAACTACGGCGAAAAATCGGTGCAACGCGCTTGTGCCGCCGCCGACCGCACCGGCCACGCCATGTTGCACACGCTCTACCAACAAAACGTGCAAGCCAACACCAATTTCTTCGTCGAGTGGATGGCGCAAGACCTGATCCGCGACGCCGAAGGCGATGTGGTGGGTGTCACCGCCCTGGAAATGGAAACCGGCGACCTGCACATCTTGGAAGCCAAAACCGTGCTGATGGCCACCGGTGGCGCTGGCCGCATTTTTGCCGCCTCGACCAATGCCTTCATCAACACCGGTGACGGTTTGGGCATGGCGGCGCGCGCCGGCATCCCGCTCGAAGACATGGAGTTGTGGCAGTTCCACCCCACCGGCGTGGCCGGTGCTGGCGTGTTGCTGACCGAAGGCTGCCGTGGCGAAGGCGCGATTTTGCTCAACAGCTTGGGCGAGCGCTTCATGGAACGCTACGCACCCACCTTGAAAGACTTGGCACCCCGCGATTTCGTGTCGCGCTGCATGGACCAAGAAATCAAAGAAGGCCGTGGCTGTGGTCCCAACAAAGACTATGTGCACCTGAAGCTTGACCACCTCGGTGCCGACACCATCATGAAGCGTCTGCCGTCGGTGTACGAGATCGGCCACAACTTCGCCAACGTCGACATCACCAAAGAGCCGATCCCCGTGGTGCCCACCATCCATTACCAAATGGGCGGCATTCCCACCAACATCCACGGTCAAGTGGTCACGCAAACCGCCAGCGACCACAACGCGGTGGTCAATGGCTTGTACGCTGTGGGCGAATGCTCTTGCGTGTCGGTGCACGGCGCCAACCGCTTGGGCACCAACTCCTTGCTCGACTTGCTGGTGTTTGGCAAAGCCGCTGGCAACCACATCGTGGAGTTCCACCAGAAAAACAAAACGCACAAGCCGCTGCCTGCAGACGCCGCCGACCGCACCTTGGCCCGCTTGGCGCGTTTAGACAACGCCACCTCTGGCGAATACGCCCAAGACGTGGCCAACGACTTGCGCACCAGCATGCAAAAACACGCGGGTGTGTTCCGCACCCAAGCCAGCATGGACGAAGGTGTCACCCAAATCGCCGAGCTGCGTGAGCGTGTCAAACACATTGGCTTGAAAGACAAGAGCAAGATTTTCAACACCGCGCGCATTGAAGCGCTGGAAGTTGAAAACCTGATCGAGTGTGCCCAGGCCACCATGGTGTCGGCCGCGGCCCGCCACGAAAGCCGTGGCGCGCACACGGTCAACGACTACGCCGACACCCCCGAACACCCCAATGGCCGCAATGACGAGCAATGGCTCAAGCACAGTTTGTGGCACAGCGAGAGCAACAGCCTGACCTACAAGCCCGTCAAGCTGCAGCCTTTGACCACTGAAAGCATTCCTCCCAAAGTCAGGACCTTCTAATGAAACGCACGTTCAACATCTACCGCTACGACCCCGAAAAAGACGCCAAGCCCTACATGCAGACCATCGAGGTGGAACTCGACGGTCACGAGCGCATGTTGCTCGACGCCTTGATGAAGCTCAAAGCGCAAGACCCCACGCTGTCGTTTCGCCGCTCATGCCGCGAAGGCGTGTGTGGCTCTGACGCCATGAACATCAATGGCAAAAACGGATTGGCCTGTCTGACCAACATGCTCACCTTGCCCGGCGTCATCACCTTGAAGCCGCTGCCTGGTTTGCCTGTGGTGCGCGACCTGATCGTGGACATGACCCAGTTTTTCAACCAATACCACTCGATCAAGCCCTACCTGATCAACGAGAGCCTGCCGCCCGAAAAAGAGCGCTTGCAGTCCCCCGCAGAACGCGAAGAACTCGACGGTTTGTACGAGTGCATTTTGTGCGCCAGTTGCTCGACCAGCTGCCCCTCGTTTTGGTGGAACCCCGACAAGTTTGTCGGCCCCGCTGGTTTGTTGCAGGCTTACCGCTTCATCGCCGATAGCCGCGACCACGCCACCTCTGAACGCTTGGACAACTTGGAAGACCCCTACCGTTTGTTCCGCTGCCACACCATCATGAACTGCGTTGACGTTTGCCCCAAAGGATTGAACCCCACCAAGGCCATCGGCAAGATCAAGGAATTGATGATCAGCCGCGCTGTTTGATGGGTGACCCCGAGCTCGATGCACTGCCTGCTGATGACCCGTTGTCAGCAGCCGCTTTGAGCAAATTGCGTTGGCGCTGTCGCCGCGGTTTGCTGGAAAACGATTTGTTCATCGAGCGCTTTTTCAACAGCCATGCAGACACCCTCACCGTGGGATTGGCGCGTGGCATGTATGCATTGATGGAACTGGCCGACAACGACTTGCTCGACACCTTGTTGAACCGGCCCCGCTCTCCCGCAGCGCCCAGCGACCCGGAGGCTTTGGCCACCGAGGCCGTGTTGGCCGAGCAGGAAGTGCAAGCGGTGTTGAGCTTGTTGAGAACTTGAATTGAAATTGATAGACACAGGAAAAAGACCATGAAACTCGCCGACTACAAAGCCACACTCCAGTTCAGCAACGGCCAAGCTGCTGTGGACATGCCCGTTTACCAAGGCAATATTGGCCCCGATGTGATCGACATTCGCAAGCTGTACGGCCAGACCGGCATGTTCACCTACGACCCTGGCTTCTTGTCCACCGCGTCTTGCCAATCGGCCATCACTTACATCGATGGCGACAAGGGTGAATTGCTCTACCGTGGTTACCCCATCGAGCAACTTGCCACCAACTGCGACTTCTTGGAAACCTGCCATTTGTTGCTGTACGGCGAGTTGCCCAACGCCGAGCGCAAACACGCGTTCACCCAAACCGTGACCCACCACACCATGGTGCACGAGCAGATGCAGTTTTTCTTGCGTGGTTTCCGCCGCGACGCCCACCCCATGGCGGTGTTGACCGGCTTGGTCGGCGCTTTGTCGGCCTTCTACCATGACAGCACCGACATCAACAACCCTGAACACCGCGAAGTGGCGGCGATTCGCTTGATCGCCAAAATGCCCACGCTGGTGGCCATGGCCTACAAATACGGTGTCGGCCAGCCTTTCCTCTACCCGCAAAACGATTTGTCCTACGCGGGCAATTTCTTGCGCATGATGTTTGGCACCCCTTGCGAACCTTATGTGGTCAACCCCGTGCTCGAACGTGCGATGGACCGCATCTTCACCCTGCACGCCGACCACGAGCAAAACGCCTCCACCTCCACCGTGCGTTTGTGTGGTTCCTCGGGCACCAACCCGTTCGCGGCCATCGCCGCTGGCGTGGCTTGCTTGTGGGGTCCTGCTCACGGCGGTGCCAACGAAGCGTGTCTGAACATGCTCGAAGACATCCAAGCCAATGGCGGTATCGCCAAGGTTGGCGAGTTCATGGAACAGGTGAAAGACAAAAACTCCACCGTCAAGCTGATGGGCTTTGGTCACCGTGTTTACAAAAACTACGACCCCCGCGCCAAGCTGATGCAAGAGACCTGCGACGAGGTGTTGAAAGAACTCGGCCTGGAAAACGACCCCTTGTTCAAACTCGCCAAGGCTTTGGAAAAAATCGCTTTGGAAGACGAGTACTTCGTCAGCCGCAAGCTCTACCCCAATGTGGACTTCTACTCGGGCATCGTGCAGCGCGCCATCGGCATTCCTGTGAATTTGTTCACCGGTATTTTTGCCCTGGCCCGCACCGTCGGTTGGATTGCACAACTGAATGAAATGATCAGCGACCCCGAGTACAAAATTGGCCGCCCACGTCAGTTGTTCACCGGCTCGGTCAAGCGTGACGTGCCCGCTCTGAACAAGCGTTGATCTGTCACATCGGGTGGTTATAGTCGGCCACTTCGATCAAGTGAGGGGATTGTCATGACCGTTGTGCGCAAAGCCGTTTTTCCTGTGGCGGGGTTGGGCACACGTTTTCTGCCCGCCACCAAAGCCAGCCCCAAAGAAATGCTGTGCGTGGTTGACAAACCCCTCATCCAGTACGCGGTGGAAGAAGCCATCGAGGCAGGCATCACCGAGATGATTTTCGTCACGGGTCGCAGCAAGCGCAGCATTGAAGACCATTTCGACAAATCGTTCGAGCTCGAGCACGAGCTCGAAGCCAAGCAAAAAACCGAGTTGCTCAAGTTGGTGCGCAACATCAAACCCGCACATGTCAACTGTGTCTATGTGCGCCAACCCGAGGCCCTGGGCCTGGGTCATGCGGTCAACTGCGCGGCGTCACTGGTGGGCAACGAACCGTTTGCGGTGGTGTTGGCCGATGACTTGCTGGACCACCAACCCGGTGTGTTGAAACAGTTGGTGGATTTGTATGGGCACTACCGCAGCTCGGTGGTGGCGGTGGAATCCATCGCACCTGCGCAAAGCCGTTCTTATGGCGTGGTGGCTGGCAGTCCAGCAGGCGAGCGCCTCACAAAGATGTCCCAAATCGTCGAGAAGCCCGCGCCGGACAAAGCGCCCTCCAATTTGGGTGTGGTGGGACGCTATGTGTTCACACCCTCCATCTTCAAGCACATCGACCAATTGACGCCCGGTGCAGGCGGCGAATACCAATTGACCGACGCCATCCAAAGCCTGCTGCAACAAGAGGCGGTGTATGCCTATGCGTATGAGGGTGTGCGTTACGACTGCGGCAGCAAATTGGGTTTTTTGAAAGCCACGGTCGAATTGGCTTTGCGCCATCCCGAAACCGCGGCCGAGTTCAAAACGTATTTGGCAGGACTGCCCCGCTAAGAGCTGTTTCTGGGCGCTGGCCCCAACCGGTCACGCTGTGTGTCAGCGCCCTATCCCGAAGTAATCAATCCCCCGCTCTTGCATGCGCTTGGGCTCGTACAGGTTGCGGCCATCGAAGATGACCGGGGTTTTCAAAGCGCGCTTGATCGCGTCAAAGTCCGGTGCCTTGAACT
>JBDKLR010000007.1:0-12355 GCA_039795515.1 Pseudomonadota bacterium
CTTCGCCCAAGCCGTTGATCAGTTGCACACCCAACACATGGTCGCGCACACCACCGACACTCGCACGCGCCGGGCCAGCCAAACCAGCGGCCACCATGCCGCCCACCGTGGCGCCAGCGCCAAAGTGCGGGGGTTCGTACGCGAGGCATTGGCCTTGCTCGGCCAACACCGCCTCGAGTTCGGCCAAAGGCGTTCCGGCTTTGACCGTGACCACCAATTCGCTGGGCTCGTAACTGACCACGCCCGCCCATTCACGGGTGTCGAGCACCTGTGCTGGCGCACTGGTGTCGCCATAAAACTGCTTGGTGTTGCCGCCTTGAATGCGCAGGCGATGGCCTTGAGACGCCGCATCACGGATGCGGTCTTTGAAAACGTCGAGCACGGAATCCTTTACTTGGCGATGACGCGCACCATCTCCAAACACTTGTTGGAGTAGCCCCATTCGTTGTCGTACCAAGACACGACTTTGACGAAGGTGCTGTCCAACGCGATGCCGGCATCCGCATCGAACACCGAGGTGCAGGGCTCGCCACGGAAATCGGTGGCCACCACTTTGTCTTCGGTGTAACCCAACACGCCTTTCAAAGCGCCTTGGCTTTGTGCTTTCATTTCAGCGCAAATCTCGGCGTAGGCGGCGGGCTTTTCCAACTCGACCGTCAGGTCCACCACCGACACGTCGGAGGTGGGCACGCGGAACGACATGCCGGTGAGTTTTTTGTTGAGTTCAGGAATCACCACGCCCACGGCCTTGGCCGCACCGGTGCTGGAAGGGATGATGTTTTCCAAAATGCCACGTCCGCCGCGCCAGTCTTTGTTGGACGGGCCATCCACGGTTTTTTGCGTGGCAGTGGCCGCGTGCACCGTGGTCATGAGGCCGCGCTTGATGCCCCATTTGTCGTTCAACACCTTGGCCACGGGGGCCAAGCAGTTGGTGGTGCAAGACGCGTTGGACACGATGGTTTGGCCTGCATAGGTGCCGTGGTTCACGCCATACACAAACATGGGGGTGTCGTCTTTCGAGGGTGCGGAGAGCAGCACTTTTTTGGCGCCAGCGGCCAGGTGTTTTTCAGCCGTGGGTTTGTCCAAAAACAAACCGGTGGCTTCGATCACCACATCGGCACCGATCTCGTTCCATTTCAAAGCGGCGGGGTCGCGCTCTTGGGTCAAGCGGATTTTGTGGCCGTTGACAACCAGGTGGCCGCCATCGACAGACACCTCGCCTTTGAAGCGGCCGTGCACGCTGTCGTACTTGAGCATGTAAGCCAGGTAATCGGGTTCGAGCAAGTCGTTGATGCCGACGATTTCAATGTCGTGGAAGTTTTGCACCGCAGCGCGAAACACCATGCGGCCGATGCGACCGAATCCGTTGATGCCTACTTTGATTGCCATGATGGGCCTTTCTAAATGCCAGTTTCAAATAAAGAAAGGGCTTGCCAGCGCGGGGGGCAAACCCTGAATGTCAATGTCCTTGCAACACCTTCAATACGGTGTCGGCCAGATTGCGTGGGGTGAAGCCAAAGTGCTCGAACAACACGGGAGCAGGTGCGCTTTCACCGTAGGTGTCAATGCCGACCACGGCCGACACGCCGTATTTCCACCAACCGTCGGTCGAGCCCATTTCCACCGCGACGCGGGGTATGCCTTTGGGCAACACGGCGGATTTGTAAGCGACGCTTTGACGGTCGAAGGTGGTGGTGCTGGGCATGGAGACCACGCGCACCGCGACTTTGTGCACGGCCAACAAGGCCTGGGCTTTCATGGCGAGTTGCACCTCGGAACCGGTGGCGATGATGACCGCCTGCGCTTTTTTGTTCAGGCCCACTTCCGAAGGCTCTGCCAATACATAAGCACCTTTGTTGATCGCGTCCAAACCGCTGGCGTCTTTGGCCGCGCTGTGGCCCTTGGGCAAATACGGCAGGTTTTGGCGGCTGAGCAACAGCGCAGTGGGGCGGTTGTCGTTTTGCAAAGCCACCGCCCAAGCCACCGTGGTTTCGGCGGTGTCCGCAGGACGCCAAACATCCAGGCCGGGGATCAGGCGCAAGGAAGCGGCGTGTTCAATCGACTGGTGGGTGGGACCGTCTTCGCCCAAACCGATGGAGTCGTGGGTGAACACATGGACCACGCGCTGCTTCATCAGCGCGGCCATGCGGATGGCGTTGCGTGAGTAGTCCGAGAAGGTGAGGAAGGTGCCGCCATAGGGGATGAAGCCGCCGTGCAAAGCCACGCCGTTCATGATGGCGGCCATGCCGAATTCGCGCACACCGTAATTGATGTGGCGGCCACCATGGCCATGCTCGTCTTTCACCACATGACCCGCTTGATCGACGCGCAAATTGGGTGTGGACTTGGTGTTGGTCAGGTTGGAGCCGGTCAGGTCGGCACTGCCGCCGAGCAATTCGGGGATGGCGGCGGTGAAGGCTTCCAACGCCAGTTGGCTGGCCTTGCGACTGGCCACGGTTTCGGCCTTGGTGTTGGCAGCGACCACGGCATCGACCACGGTTTGGTGGAAATTCTGGGGCAAATCTCCGGCCATGCGGCGCTTGAATTCGGCGGCCAAGGCAGGGTGGGCGGCGGCGTATGCGGTGAACTGGTGGTTCCAGTGGTCTTCGGCCTTGTGGCCTTTGTCCTTGGCGCTCCAGTCGTCGTAAACCTCGGTGGGGATGACAAATGGTGCGTGGGGCCAGTGGATGGCGGCGCGGGTGAGCGCGATCTCTTCCGCGCCCAAGGGTTCGCCGTGGGCCTTGGCGGTGTCCACACGGTTGGGACTGCCTTGGCCGATGTGGGTTTTGCAGGCGATCAGCGTGGGCTTGTCGGCGCTGTGTTTGGCGGTGGCGATGGCGCGGCTGACCGCTTGCACATCGTGGCCGTCGACGCTGATGACGTTCCAGCCGTAGGCCTTGAAACGCGCGGGGGTGTCGTCGATGAACCAAGGCGTGACCTTGCCGTCGATGGAAATGCCGTTGTCGTCGTACAAGGCGATGAGTTTGTTCAGCTTCCAAGCGCCAGCCAAGGCACAGGCTTCGTGGCTGATGCCTTCCATCATGCAACCGTCACCCATGAACACATAGGTGTGGTGGTCGACGATGCTGTGGCCGGGGCGGTTGAACTCAGAGGCCAACAGCTTTTCGGCCAGCGCCATGCCCACCGCGTTGGTGATGCCTTGGCCCAAGGGGCCGGTGGTGGTTTCCACGCCTGGGGTGATGCCCACCTCGGGGTGGCCGGCGGTTTTGCTGTGCAGCTGGCGGAAGTTTTTCAACTCGCTCATCGGCAGGTCGTAGCCGGTGAGGTGCAACAGCGCGTAAATCAGCATCGAGCCGTGGCCGTTGGACAGCACAAAGCGGTCGCGGTCGGCCCAATGGGGATGCTGTGGATTGTGTTTCAGGTGCTCGCCCCACAAAGCCACCGCGATGTCGGCCATGCCCATGGGCGCGCCGGGGTGACCGGAATTGGCTTGTTGAACCGCGTCCATTGCCAGTGCGCGGATCGCACTCGCCATTTGTTGGTGGTTGGCCATGAAGGGGCTCCGATCGATGAGGTTGGGGGGAGGGTCGACCATTTTAGCCAGACGCTGGCTACACTCTTTGCCGTGAACCCCGATGCCCAATCAGGCGCTCAGACAGACGCCTCACCCGCCCTTTTGACGCCTGCCGAGCCGACCGAGCCCGCTGTTTTCCGCGCCCAAGCCATGTTGCTCGCGGCGGGTCGCGGCGAACGCATGCGGCCCCTGACCGATGCCACGCCCAAACCCTTGTTGCAGGTCCATGGCCAGGCGCTGTTGGCCTACCCCTTGGCCGCCCTGGCCAAGACGGGCGTGCGTTCGGTGGTGATCAACACCGGTTGGCTGGGCGACCAAATCCCAGCCGCTTTTGGCGATGCTTTTGCAGCAGAGGGCTCGGCGCATGTGGCGCTGCGCTATTCGCATGAGGGGCGTGGCGCCGGGGAGGCTTTGGAAACCGCGGGCGGCATCGTGCGCGCCCTGCCCCAGCTCGACGAGGTGTTTTGGGTGGCGGCCGGAGACGTTTATGCGCCCGACTTTGCGTTTTCGCCTGATGCGTTTGAAAAATTCCGAGACAGCCCGCAACTGGCGCACCTGTGGCTGGTGCCCAATCCCGAACACAACCCTGGGGGAGACTTTGGTTTGTCGGCCGATGGCATGGCACTGAATGTGCCGCGCAACGCGGGGCATCACCTGTTCACGTTCAGCACCATGGCGCTTTACAAACGCGCTTTTTTCGAAGCCGCTTGGTGCCCGATCCCCCCAAGCAACCCGCAGGGGGTGAAAGCACCCCTGGCCTCCATGCTCAGAGCGGCCATGGACCAAGGTTTGGTCGGCGCTTCCACGTACGACGGTTTGTGGGTGGATGTGGGCACACCTGAGCGATTGGCGCAGCTGAACGCATGAGGTAGCGGTCAGCAGTCCAGCATCGCAACGACCATGGCGATGTGGCCATCTTTATCTGAGGCTGTGACCCAATAACCTGCGGGCCAACAAAGAAGGCATGTCGCGCCGCCCATCAGCGATCAGATAAACCACCGCCTGCTTGCCCTGCAGTCGGTAAATCAAGCGGTAGGGTTTGAAAAAAACCTGTCGGTACTCTTGGATGCCCACGGCCAATAACTCTTTGGGACGGCTGCCGCGCTCGGGCAACCTGGACAGGCTCTGCGCCACGTCCATGAGCTTGTCCAGCAGTCGGTGGGCGTTGGCCACGCTGTCGTGTTCGGCAACATGGTCAAAGAGGGCCTCCAAGTCTTGCTCCGCCCCTTGGGTCATCACCACTTCGTACAAGACGGGTCGCGTGGCCACGGCTAAACGCAGGCTCAGGGATTGGGGCGCTTGGCACGCAAGCGTTTGACCACATCGGTCAATGGTTTGGTTTTGCCGTCGGCCACCTCTTGGTTGCCCAGGGCCAAAAGCTTCAACAGCGCCAAGGTGTCTTGGGTTTCCTCATAAGAGGCCACGTCCTGCAACACCGCCCTCGCTTCGCCGTTTTGGGTGATGACCAGTGGCTCGCGGTCCGCCGTGATTTGCGCCAGCACCTGCGCCGCATGGGTTTTCAGGTAGCTGATGGGTTTGACTTGGGTGGAGTAATGCATGGACTGAATATAGTCTTTTAAAAGTTTGGTTGCAATGCACCAGCGACCCGTGTTTTGGCGCCACAAACCAAAACATTCGCGCCTTGACAGATCGTAGCCCAAGGGACACACTTTTTCAAAGCACAAAAATTCGCAAAGTCTTGGAAAGCAAAATGGCTCAAACCCTCAACACACCCTACGATGTCGCAGATCATTTGCGCACCCAAGAAGAAATGGCTGCTTACTTTGAGGCTTGCCTGGAAGATGCAAATGAAGAAGCTGCCGTCATTGCCAAAGCCTTGAGCGACATCGCCCTAGCCAAGGACAAGCGCCAAGTGGCGCGCCTTTAGTACGTCAAAAAAACTTTATCCATGTCATCACAAGCATCCATTCGCCATGCCTTGGTCACTGATGCATCTGCCATTTCCAAACTGATTGTTTCAACATCTGAAACCTGCTGCTTTTCCGAGGCCACGCCCTGCCCTGATTGGTATCGCAACAGCATTCAAACCCAAGCCATTGCCACCTTGATTGCATCGGAAAGCATGGTTTTCTTGGTAGCCGTGCATGAGCAAACCATGGGTCAACCATCACCCCCTGGGCATCCATCAAGGTGCCCCCTCCTACAATCCCGCCATGACCTCTATTTATGCGCAACGCCGCGCCGCTCTGGCCGCCCAATTGGGGTCTGGCGGTGTGGCCATCATCCCCACCGCGCCGGAGCGCGCCCGCAACCGCGACAGCGATTTCCCCTATCGTCACGACAGCTACTTTTTTTACCTGACAGGTTTCACCGAGCCAAACGCTTGGTTGGTGGTCAAGGCCAACGGTCACAGCACTTTGTTTTGCCAACCCAAAGATTTGGAGCGCGAGATTTGGGATGGCATCCGCTTGGGACCCGCGGCCGCGCCAGCCGCCTTGGGGGTGGACCATGCGCATTCAGTGGCCGAGCTCGACAAAGAACTGTCTAAGCTGCTGGAAAACCAAACCACGGTCTGGTTCCCATTTGCCACCCATGAACGATTGACCGCGCAGGTGGACGGGTGGCTGACCCAGGTGCGGGCACGGGTGCGCATGGGCGTGTCGTGCCCCTCGTCGCAACAAGACCTTTGCACGCTGCTGGATGAAATGCGCTTGATCAAAGACGCGCACGAGCAAGACACCATGCGCCGCGCCGCGCGCATCAGCGCCCACGCCCATGTGCGGGCCATGCAAACCAGTGCCCGCATGTTGCGTGCAGGGCAAGACGTGCGTGAATACCATTTGGACGCCGAGTTGCTGCACGAATTCCGGATGCACGGCTCGCAGTTTCCGGCCTACACATCGATCGTTGCCGCCGGTGCCAATGCCTGTGTGCTGCATTACCGCGCCGATGCCGCACCGATCCGCGATGGCGAGTTGGTGTTGATCGACGCGGGTTGCGAGCTCGATGGCTACGCCTCGGACATCACCCGCACCTTTCCGGCGAATGGCCGATTCACAGGACCGCAAAAAGACTTGTACCAAGTGGTGCTGGCTGCGCAACACGCCTCGGCCCATGCCACCAAGGCTGGCGCGCGCTTCAACGACCCGCACGACGCGGCTTTACGGGTCTTGTCACAAGGCTTGCTGGACTTGGGGTTGTTGACAACAGCCCAACATGGCTCGCTGGACGATGTGATCGAGAAGAAGGCCTATGCCCCGTTTTATATGCACCGCACCAGCCACTGGCTGGGCATGGATGTGCACGACTGCGGCAGCTATGTCGAACCTGGTGAACCCGACACCGCGCCGGCCAAAGCCGACCCTCTGACGGGCGTCATGGTGCAGCCCCGACCCAGCCGCATCCTGCACCCTGGCATGGTGCTGACCCTGGAACCCGGCTTGTATGTGCGCCCGGCCGACGGTGTGCCCGAGGCGTTTTGGCACATCGGCATTCGCATCGAGGACGACGCCATCGTCACCGCCACGGGCTGCGAACTCATCACCCGCGACGTGCCGGTGGAGGTCGCCGAGATCGAAGCCTTGATGCGCGGCTGAATAGCCACTATCAATAGCTTAGAAATATTCAATTGGCTTTTTCTATTGAACCTGCCTACCATTCCTCCTGTCCCGATTCATTGCATCAACAGGAGATCCACATGAGCAGCGCACCCCGTCCCGTCATCCACACCATGGCCAATTTGGAAGCCGCTTTCGCGGGTGAGTCCATGGCGCACATCAAGTACCGTTATTTCGCCAAGCTGGCGCGCGAGATGGGCGACGTGGACACGGCGCGCACTTTCGAAGAAACCGCTGACCAAGAAGTGATGCACGCCTTTGGCCACCTGGACTTGCTCTACCCCAAAGCCAGCATGACGCCGGCCAAGGCTTTGCAAATCGCCATCGACGGCGAAACCTACGAGTACACCGAGATGTACCCCCGCTTCCGCCAAACCGCGGAAGCCGAGGGCCAAGCAGCGGCGGTCGTCGAAATGAACGAGCAAATCGCCGAGTCCAAGCTGCATGCGGCGCAATTCACCGCCACCTTGCAAAAAGCGCAAAAACGCTTCGCCGCATTGGCCAAGGTGGAAGAGCGCCATGCCAAACACTACCAAGCGCAATTGCACAAAGTGCAGGCCTGACCCTTTTCATTCACACCAGCAGGAGAACTTCATGAGCCAAGCCCACAACACCTATGTCTGCATCGTTTGCGGGTTCATCTACGACGAGGCGACGGGTCGCCCCGAGGACGGCATCGCGCCGGGCACCCGATGGGCCGACGTGCCCACTGATTGGGCCTGTCCCGATTGCGGTGTGGCCAAGTCGGACTTCGAGATGGTCGAGGTTTGAACATGGACCCGCATCCCATCGTCGTTGTCGGCAGCGGCTTGGCCGCTTGGACCACCATCAAGGAACTGCGCAAACACGACGCCCAAGTGCCTGTGGTGATGGTCACCGCAACCTCTGGGGATGCCTACCCCAAACCGGCTTTGTCCACCGCGTTCGCGCAAGGCAAAGAGGCCTCGCAATTGCGCCAGGGTGTGGCCGCCGACCTGGCTGCGGCCAACCGGGTGCTGTTGCAGGCGCACACCCAGGCCTTGTCCATCGACCTCGCAGCTCAGCAACTGCACACCAGCCAAGGCACCCAGCCTTACAGCCGCTTGGTGCTGGCGCATGGCGCCCAGCCGATCCGCATCGCCCTAGAAGGTGATGCAGCCGATCAGGTGCTGTCGGTCAATCAACTCGAAGACTATGTGCTGCTGCGCCAGCGCCTGCAACCCGGCGCGCGCGTCTTGATCATGGGCGCGGGTTTGATCGGCTGCGAGTTCGCCAATGATTTGGCAGGCGCGGGTTTCAAGGTGGAGGTGGTCGACCCCTCGCCACGACCTTTGGCCATGCTCTTGCCCGAGGACGCCAGCCGACAACTGGCGCAAGCCTTGTCGGCACTGGGCGTGGTGTGGCACTGGGGCACCAGTGTGACCAGCGTCAAGCAGCATGACGGGGCTATAGAAGCGTCATTGAACAACGGCACCGCCCTGACCGTGGACCTGGTGCTGAGCGCCATCGGCTTGCGCGCCAACACCGATTGGCTGAAAGCATCTGGCTTGTCCTGTGACCGGGGCGTCTTGGTCAACCACACATTGCAAACCAGCGACCCACAGGTTTATGCCTTGGGCGATGTGGCGCAATACGCCAGCGCCAACAACCGCACCCTGCCTTATGTCATGCCGATCATGACCGCGGCACGCGCCTTGGGTGCCACACTGGCGGGCAAACCCACCGAGGTGGTGTTCCCGGTCATGCCGGTGGCGGTCAAAACACCGGCCTACCCCTTGTTGCTGGCCTCGCCACCGCCGCAAGCAGCCGGTGCTTGGGTGCTGGCCGAAGAGGGCGTTTGGCGGTTCCAAAACGCACAAGGCCCATGCCTGGGATTTGTGTTGGGAGGTGGCAAAACCTCGATGCGCGCCAAAGCTTTGCAGTGGCTGGCTCCTGCATGACATTCCGCCATGTTGGTGATGCGTGCGCAATGGGTGCGGTGTATGCTCGGGAAAATTTCCCGGTTGCACCATGCCTATACTCTTCAAAACATCCCGATATTTCCTGTTGCTGACTGTCTTGTTGATGAGCAGTTTGGCCGCTGGTGCTGAAACTTTGTTGTGGGGCGGTCGTCCCGAATTTGGCATCGAGTTGGAACAAGAAAAAACCCCTGACAAGCTTGGCGTGACCAACTCCATCACCTACATCCCCAGCCTGAATTTCCCGAACGGACCGATCAACCGCATCGATGTGTTGATCATGGACGAGCGCGAAAAAGCCCTGCCTTCAGGCCCCACCGATCACATCACCAAACTCGCGGTGCGGGTGCGCAAAAACATCCGCTTCGGCGGCGATTGGGGCATGTATGTGCGGGCCTTGGTGGGTCGTGCCAGCGAGCCCGGTGATGCCTACATTTATGGCTACACCGACGCCGCCATGCGCTACGAACACGATTTCTTCGGCTTCATCGCAGGGGTGCGTGTGCAACGCGCTTTGGACGGGACAGCAGGTCACGACCTGAACAAATTCCGCCTCGGCCCCAGCTTTGACATTGGCGAACACCACGAACTCGAGTTCCGCTGGGTGCGCGCCTGGGATGCACACACGCATGCCCGCGAAAGTGACGCCACCATCTTGGAATACACCTACAAATTTTGATGCCCCCTTTGGAGAACCTGCATGCCTGACCGCAAGACGGCCGACCACACCAGTCCACAAGCCCGCGCCCAACTGCGTCGTGCCGCCCTCGAATACCACGAGTTCCCCAGCCCCGGCAAAGTGGCCATCCAGGCCACCAAACAACTGATCAACCAACACGATTTGTCGCTGGCCTATTCGCCCGGCGTCGCCGCGCCTTGCGAAGAAATCGTGAAGGACCCGAACAACGCCTACAAATACACCAGTCGTGGCAATTTGGTGGCGGTCATCACCAACGGCACCGCGGTGCTGGGCTTGGGCGACATCGGCCCCTTGGCGGCCAAACCAGTCATGGAAGGCAAGGGCGTGTTGTTCAAGAAGTTCGCCGGCATCGATGTGTTTGACATCGAGGTGAACGAGAAAGACCCAGACAAACTGGTCGACATCATTGCCGCGTTGGAACCCACCTTCGGTGGCATCAACCTGGAAGACATCAAAGCACCCGATTGTTTTTATGTCGAGCGCAAGCTGCGCGAGCGCATGAAGATTCCGGTCTTTCATGACGACCAACATGGCACCGCCATCGTCGTTGGTGCGGCCATCTTGAATGGCTTGAAAGTGGTCGGCAAAGACATCACCCAGGTCAAGCTGGTGGCGTCCGGCGCGGGTGCTGCTGCACTGGCCTGTTTGGGCATGTTGGTCAAGCTCGGCTTGCCGCGCCACAACATCTGGGTCACCGACTTGGCGGGCGTGGTGTACGAGGGCCGCACCGAGTTGATGGACGAAGACAAAATCCAGTTCGTTCAAAAAACCGACAAACGCACCTTGGCCGAAGTGATCGATGACGCCGACGTGTTTTTGGGCCTGTCGGCGGGCGGCGTGTTGAAGCCCGAGATGGTGAAAAAAATGGCGGCCAAACCGCTGATCATGGCGCTGGCCAACCCCACGCCTGAAATCTTGCCCGAGGAAGTGCTCAAGGTGCGCGATGACGCCATCATGGCCACCGGACGCACCGATTACCCCAACCAGGTCAACAACGTCCTGTGCTTCCCCTACATCTTCCGTGGCGCCTTGGACGCCGGTGCCTCCACCATCACCTCCGAGATGGAAATCGCCGCGGTGCACGCCATTGCCGAACTCGCGCAGGCCGAACAAAGCGAGGTGGTGGCCGCCGCTTACGCGGGTGAAACCTTGGCCTTTGGCCCGGAGTACCTGATCCCCAAACCCTTCGATCCGCGGCTGATGATGAAGATCGCGCCTGCGGTGGTGCAAGCCGCCATCGCCAGCGGTGTGGCGCAGCGCCCGATCACCGACATGGACGCTTACCGCGAGAAATTGCAGTCGCTGGTGTACGCCTCGGGCTCGGCCATGAAGCCGATTTTTGCCGCAGCCAAGCGCGGCGCCAAAAAACGCATTTGCTTTGCCGAAGGCGAAGACGAACGCGTGCTGCGCGCGGCGCAAATCGTGTTCGACGAAGGCGTGGCCAAACCCATTCTGATTGGCCGACCCGCGGTGATCAGCCAACGCATCGAGCGGTTTGGTTTGCGCCTCACCGAAGGTGTCGATTACCAAGTGGTGAACGTGGAAGACGACCACCGCTACCGCGACTTTTGGCAAACCTACCACCAGCTCACCGAGCGCAAAGGCGTCACGGCCCAGCTGGCCAAGATCGACATGCGCCGCCGTTTGTCCTTGATCGGTGCCATGATGGTCCACAAAGGCGAGGCCGATGGCCTGATTTGCGGCACCTGGTCCACCCCCGACTCGCATTTGCATTACATCGACCAGGTGATTGGTTTGCGCCCCGGTGTCAGCACCTATGCCTGCATGAACGCTTTGTTGCTGCCCGAGCGCCAGCTGTTCTTGGTCGACACCCACATCAATTACGACCCCACAGCCGAGCAACTGGCCGAGATCACCATCATGGCGGCCGAAGAGATGCGCCGCTTTGGCGTCGAGCCCAAAGCCGCTTTGCTGTCGCACTCCAACTTTGGCAGCAGCAACCAACCCACCGCCATCAAAATGCGCCAAACGCTGGCCTTGCTGCAACAACAAGCGCCCTGGCTGGAGGTGGACGGCGAAATGCACGGCGATGTCGCCATCGACACGGCCGCTCGCCACGAGCTCATGCCCAACAGCCGCCTGCTGTCGGACGCCAATTTGCTGGTGTTGCCCAATCTGGATGCGGCCAACATCACCTACAACCTGCTGAAAACCGCGGCCGGCGGCAATATCGCCATCGGCCCGATTCTGTTGGGAGCGGCCAAGCCGGTGCAGATCCTGACCGCCAGCACCACGGTTCGGCGAATTGTGAACATGACCGCCATCACCGTGGCCGATATCAACGCCATTCGGTAAGGCTTTTCGCGTAAGCGTGCGCCAACTTGCGTTGGCGCTTTAACCCTCCTGTCCATACAGTTGAGGCTGGAGATCCTTGCAAATTTGCCAGCTTTGATCGATAATTCGGCAGTTGAATTTTTCGGGTTAACCCGGACGTCAAGTCAGGTGGGCTGCACAGCGGCACAGAAGTTTTAGACAGCTTATCCACAAGGTGGTTGTCGGGCTTTCCAGGTTTGAGGTCCTCTTTTCATGGGAATACAGTGGCGATGGACATGCCTCTTCGTACGGTCAAAAGCAATATCGTTCA
>JBDKLR010000008.1:0-21300 GCA_039795515.1 Pseudomonadota bacterium
TATTTTGAAAGCAAAGGGGTGGCACTGCCAGAACCTGCTTTTTTAGACCAAGTCAGCCTGGACTTTGGCGTGGCCGATGTGGGACAGCACTACCACGTGCCTTTGTTGGTCAGCCCCTGGAGTTTCTCCACTTATCGGGGTTCTTGATCCCTTCAGTACTGACCCTCTGTCAAAGTGTCGAGCTGAAAACGACCGCTGGCATGCCATAGCCATGTCTCGGTGTATTTCACATGCTGGAGATGCACCGGCGCTGGGTAGGGCGCTGCTTGCCGCAATGCCTTTTCAATTTCACGCATGACTTCCGGCACATGCTTTGGGGCGCGCAACCAGACGATGTCTTGCACTTGGCCGCGCTGGTCAACCGCCACTTCCACCACGCCCACGGCCTTGAGCATGGCGGGCATTTTGCCTTTGTAGATGCGGTCTTGATAGGTTTGGTAGATGTGTTTGGCCGCATCCGCACGGTAGGCCTTGAGTGTTTTGGCGCTGGACACCAGCTTGGGCGGTGGCGCGGCCTGTGGGGGCGCCATCGCCACTTCGACAGGCGGGCTCACCACGACTGGCGGCGGCGCAGGGGCAGCGACGGCGGGCAGGGCTGGCGTTTCGGGGACTGACGGGGGTGGCGGTGCTTGTGTGATCACCTGGCGCTGCGCACAAGAAGCCATGAGCAACAGCAGTGCTGCCCAGATGAACCCCATGTGTTTGTGCCGCGCCATATTGACCTCCATGACCCAAGTCGCAAGGCATACTCTGCGCCCATGGCCCCTGTTTGGACATCCATGCATACCCGGAGTTGTTGATTGCATCTGACCGATTCTTTGTTGTTGAAATTGGCCCAAGAAACCGCTGTGTTGGTCACTGTGGTCGACACGCAGGGATCGGTGCCACGCGAGGTGGGCACCTGGATGGCTGTTTTTGCTGACAGCGAAGTGGGCACCATCGGCGGCGGTCACTTGGAATTTCAAGCCTTGTCACGCGCAAGGCAGGGCTTGGGTGATCCATCGCATGACTTGCAAACGCAAAGAGTCGCGTTGGGTCCGAGTCTGGGGCAGTGTTGTGGTGGCGTGGTGGTGCTGGCGTTTGAGAGGATCGGCGCGCAGGACATCCCGACCCTGCGTGAACGTTTGCAAATGCATGGGACGCCCGTGGCTTTGTTTGGGGGCGGACATGTGGGCCATGCCCTGGTCAGGGTGCTGGGCGATTTGCCTTTTCGCGTGCATTGGATTGACAGCCGAGACCAGGTGTTTCCTGCCCAGGTGCCTGGCCATGTGCACTGCGAGCATTCCGATCCGGTGCATGGGGCGGTGAAAGACTTGGCACCGGGCAGCAGGGTGTTGATCATGAGTTTCAGTCATGCCGAAGATTTGGACGTGTTGGCGGCGTGCTTGCAACGAGCGCGCACCCAGCAAGACTTGCCGTTCATCGGATTGATCGGCAGCGCCACCAAATGGGCAACCTTCAAGCATCGCTTGCAAGCCAAGGGCTTTGACGAGGCTGATTTTTCCCGAGTGACATGCCCCATCGGTTTGCCAGGCATCAGTGGCAAGTCGCCCGCAGAGATTGCCGTGGCCGTGGCCGCGCAGTTGTTGCTGTTGAACGGATAGACGGCCTTGCGCCATGGGTGTCTTATAGTGCCACCCCATGGAAACCTACTTGCTTGAATGGGCGCAACTGCTGCTTCGCTGGTTGCACGTCATCGTGGCCATTGCTTGGATTGGCTCGTCGTTTTATTTTGTATTCCTCGACAGCAATTTGGTTCCCCCGCAGGACCCGGCCCTGCAGGCCAAGGGTGTGGGCGGTGAAATGTGGGCGGTGCATGGAGGTGGTTTTTACAACCCGCAAAAGTACACCGGCGCACCCGGCCATATCAACAGCACCCTGCATTGGTTTTACTGGGAAAGTTACGCCACTTGGTTGAGTGGATTTGGTTTGTTCTGCGTGCTCTACCTGTGGCAAGCGCAGACCTTTCTGATCGACCCGAATGTTCACAGCTGGTCCCCTTTGGCGGCAGGTGTCACCGCGATGGCTTTTTTGATCGGCTTTTGGTTGGTTTACGACAGCTTGTGCCGCGTGTTTTTCAACCACCGCCACGGCCAGTGGTGGGTCGGCTTATTGATACTGATCGTGGTGGCCGCCTTGTGTTGGTTGGCCAATCATCTGTACGCGGGTCGTGCGGCATTTGTGTTGATGGGCGCGACCTTGGCCACCACCATGAGTGCCAATGTGTTTTTCTGCATCATCCCTGGGCAACGGGTGGTGGTCAAAGCCCTCACCTCGGGTCAGCCGCCTGACGAGAAAGCCTTGGCTTTTTATGGTTTGCGGGGCAAGCAACGCAGCGTGCACAACACCTACTTCACCTTGCCCGTGTTGTTTGCCATGCTGGCCAACCACGAAAGCTTGTTGGTGAGTCACCCACAGCGATGGTTGTTGTTGTTTTTGATGATGTTTGCTGGCGCCTCGATTCGCCAGTTTTTTGTGCAAAAGCACGCCTGGCATTTGGGCAAAAGTGCCCACCCCTGGCCCTATGCGGTCTTGGGTGCAGCGATCATCTTGGGGTTGGTCTGGGCTTTGCGACCAGCACCGGTGGCCTCAGAGGCTACAGCGTCGGCGGTCCGACTAGAAGACGTGCAAGCCATTGTGAATCAACGCTGCATCGGTTGCCACGGTGCGCAAGTGCAAATGAAAAATGTGCGGTTGGACAGCCCTGAGGCCATTCAAAGCCAAGCGCAAAGCATCTACCAGCAGGCAGTGGTGTTGCGGCAAATGCCGATGAACAACGCCACGGGCCTCACTGAGCAGGAGCGTCAAGCGCTGGGGCGCTGGTATCAGGCGCAGCAGGCTGCGAAGCCTTGAGTTTCTCGTAGGCTTGCAGGCGTTTTTCACGCGCCGCCATGTACTGCTTGTATTCCAGTTTCATTTGCTGTTGATGCCGGTCTTGGATTTCCTTGACCTGGTTGTCATACATGAATTGCTGCTTGGCATTGCTCACCGCTTGGGTCAAAAAGGCTTCTGCGCCTTTGTTCACCAAACGCCAAATCACCCAGGCCAGCATCAGTGGGAAAAACGCCAGGCTGGCCGCCAACAACCACAGGTTGTCGCTGTCGGAGGCGTTTTCTTTCAACAATTTGGAAAATTCTTGGGCGTTCATGGCGGTTCTCGATGTGGTTTGACTGGATGGGAATCGACCCCAGTCCATTCAACTTGAGCCCATGCGCTATTCTCTGAAGATGACGTCCTCTCTCGATCCCACTCAAGCCCCCCAAGAGACCTTGCGTTTGCTGTTCGATGCCGCCGTGGCCCGTGCTCAACCGCTCTTGAACATGCCCGCTTGTTTGCCGCCCGTGCCGCGTGGTCGCACCGTGGTGGTGGGCGCTGGCAAAGCCGCTGGTGCCATGGCCCATGCGCTTGAAGCTTTGTGGCCTGCAGATGCCGGCATGTCTGGCGTGGTGGTCACCCGCTACCACCACACCCCCCCCAGGCCTGCTGGTTTGACGCAGCGCATCGACATCTTGGAAGCGGCCCATCCAGTGCCTGATGAGGCGGGGGTGCAAGCGGCCCAGCGCATGTTGGACTTGGTGCAAGGTCTGAGTGCCGATGACCTGGTCATCGCCCTCATCTCGGGCGGCGGTTCGGCATTGCTCACCCTGCCCGCAGAAGGTTTGAGCCTGCAAGACAAGCAAGCCATCAACCGGGCATTGCTCGAGAGTGGTGCCAATATCTTGGAAATGAACACGGTGCGCAAACATTTGTCGCGCATCAAAGGGGGGCGATTGGCTGCCGCATGCCACCCTGCGCCTGTCTGGACACTGGCCATCAGCGATGTGCCCGGCGACGATCCCGCGGTCATTGCCAGTGGCCCCACGGTGCCAGACGACAGCACCTGCGCGCAGGCCCTGGCCATCTTGACCCGCTACCGCATAGCGATCCCCGCCCCTGTGCTGGACGCTTTGACCCAGGGGGTTTTGGAAACCCCCAAGCCGGGTCATGCGCACTTTCAAAGCCATGCATTGCGGATGTTGGCCACCCCTCAACAATCGTTGCAGGCGGCGGCCGAGTTGGCCCGTGGCATGGGTTTGAACGCTTATGTGTTGTCCGATGAAATAGAAGGCGAGTCGCGTGAAGTGGGCAAGGTCCATGCCGCGCTGGCCCGTGCAGCCGCCAAAGGGGAGGGCCCATTTCAAAAGCCCTGCGTGATTTTGAGCGGCGGTGAGACCACGGTGACTGTGCGTCCACAAACCGCTGACTCGCCGCGCGGCAAGGGCGGCCGTGCTGGGGAGTTTTGTTTGGGATTGGCCGTGGCCTTGCAAGGACAACCCGGTGTCTGGGGCTTGGCCGCGGACACCGATGGCATCGATGGCGTGGAGGACAACGCAGGCGCTTTGGTCACACCAGACAGTTTGGCACGCGCGGATGCCAAGGGCTTGAAGCCATCGGTATACCTGGACCGCAACGACAGCTATCGGTTTTTTGAGGCTTTGGGCGACTTGGTGGTGACGGGTCCGACACACACCAATGTGAACGACTTCAGGGCATTGCTGGTGCTTTAAAGCGGCTTGACCGAGTGGGCTGTCTGGCCGTTGACCACCACATGCTCAACCAGCCTGTCGTCGCCCAACACGATCATGGCGAACAACTGTTCCTCGAGTGAATCGGCAGCGGCGGTTCGGCGAGCCAGCAATGGCGTGGCTTGGGGGTTGAGCACCACAAAATCAGCCTCACAGCCAGGTGCCAAATTGCCCACCACACCGTGCAAGCCCAGTGCTTGTGCCGCGCCGGCGGTGTGCAACCACCACAGGTGTTCGGCACTCAGCGAATGACCTGGCTTGCCCGCACTTTGACGACCCACCGTGTAAGCGGCGTGCATGGTGTGAAACGGACTGAAGCTGGTGCCCCCACCCACGTCACTGGCCAAGCCATGCAAGACCCGGTGCGATTGGGCCTGTTCAAAATCAAAAAAACCGCTGTCTAAAAACAAATTGCTAGTCGGGCAAACCGCGGCAGCGGCACCACGCTCGGCCATCAAATCGCGGTCATCAGCGTCCAGGTGCAGACAGTGCGCGTAGACCGAGCGCTCGCGCAACAAGCCCATGTCTTCGTAGACACCCAAGTAGCTGCGTGACATGGGAAACAACTCGGCCACCCATTGGATTTCATCGGCGTTTTCGGCCACATGGGTTTGCACCCAGACACTGGGATGCTGTGAAGCCAATTCACCTGCACCGCGCAATTGCGCTTCGCTGGAAGTGGGTGCAAAACGCGGCGTGATGGCATAGCCCAATCGGTCCACACCATGCCAACGGTTGATCAGGCTTTCGGTTTCCAACAGGCTTTGTTGTGCGCTGCTGTCGCGCAAACCATCGGGGCTGTGACGGTCTTGCAGCACGCGTCCACCCAACATGCGCATGTGCCGTTGTTGTGCTTCTTGGAAAAAAGCATCCACCGAGGCGGTGTGCGCCGTGGCAAATGTGAGGGCCGTGGTCACGCCATGGCGCGTCAATTCATCGAAAAAGAAATGCGCCACTTCATGGGCATGGGCCGGGTCGGCAAAACGGGTTTCTTGTGGAAAGGTGTAGTTGTGCAGCCAGGGCAGCAAGCCATCGGCAGGGGAAGCGATGACATCGGTTTGCGCATAGTGGATGTGCAGGTCGACAAAGCCAGGGGCGATCCAACGGCCACGCCAATCGGTGCAAGGCACTTGCGGGTATTGGGCTTGCAGCAAGGCATGGGGACCGATGGCTTTGACACGTGCCACGCCATCGGCCTGCCGTTCGGTGACCAGCATGCCGTCTGATTCAAATTGCACATGGTGACTGCGTCCATCGGGAAACCAAAGCAGCGACGCGCGAAAAGCCTGCAAACTCATGATGCATTCACCTGCAAAGCCATGAGCACCCGCTCGGGGGTGACAGGCGCGTTCAGACGAACCGGCTCGTGGCCACCCAGCGCTTCACCAACCGCATCGCGCAGCGCTTCAAACACGCTCATGGCCAGCATGAAGGGCGGTTCACCCACCGCCTTGCTGCCGCCGATGTTGTCTTCCGGGTTGGCCTCGTGCCACAAGTGGATGTTGAACTGCTTGGGAATGTCAGACGCCGTGGGAATTTTGTAGGTGCTGGCGCCTTTGGTCAGCAATTGGCCATCTGCACCCCAGACCAACTCTTCGGTGGTGAGCCAGCCCAGACCCTGGACAAAACCACCTTCGATTTGACCGATGTCCAAAGCGGTGTTGAGCGAATGACCCACATCGTGCAGGATGTCGACGCGCAGCAATTTGTGTTCGCCCGTCAGGGTGTCAATCGCCACCTCGCTGCAAGCCGCGCCATAGGCGAAATAGTAGAAAGGCCGACCGGTCAAGGTCGCTCTGTCGTAATGGATTTTGGGCGTGGCGTAAAAACCATCGCTCCACAATTGCACCCGCTGGCTGTAGGCGAATTGAACCGCTTGTTCAAAACGGCGGGTTTGTTGTGGTGTGCGAACCTGCGCCTGGTCAAACACCACTTCTTCAGGTGTGCAGCCATCGGCTTTGGCCAGGCATTCAGCCAGGTTCTGACGCACTTGCAGCGCGGCACGTTCGGCGGCGCGCCCATTCAAATCGGTGCCGCTGGATGCCGCTGTGGCGCTGGCATTGGCCACCTTGTCGGTGTCGGTGCTGCTGATGCGCACCTGGTGCAAGGGCAAACCCAAGACCTGCGCCACGATCGCGCACACCTTGGTGTGCAGGCCTTGACCCATTTCGGTGCCGCCATGGTTGACCCGCACACTGCCATCGGTGAACACCGACACCAGGGCACCCGCTTGGTTGAACTGCGTGGCGGTGAAGCTGATGCCGAACTTCACAGGCGTCAAGGCGATGCCGCGTTTGATGATGGCGTTGTGCGTGTTGAAGGCGCGGATGTCTTGCCGACGCTTTCGGTAATCGCAATCGCTGGCCAACTGGGTCATGAGGCGCGGCAAGATGTTGTGTTCCACCGTCATGCCATAAGGCGTGGTGTTGCGCGGAGCGTCACCGTACAGGTTGCGCAGACGCACATCCAAGGGGTCGAGTTGCAACACACGGGCGATGTCGCCCATCACCGCCTCGATCAGCATCATGCCCTGCGGTCCACCAAAACCGCGAAACGCGGTGTGGCTTTGGGTGTTCAACTTGCTGCGGTGCGACACAATGTCCACCGCTTCCAAAAAGTAGGCGTTGTCGGTGTGGAACACCGCGCGGTCTGCCACCGGCCCGCTCAAATCGGCGCTGAACCCGCAGTGCGCCCATTGGGTGGATTGCAGAGCCTGCAAACGGCCTTGCTCATCAAACCCGGCTTGGTAATCGTGGCTGAAAGGATGGCGTTTACCGGTGACCAAAAAATCGTCTTCACGGCTGAGGCGCATCTTGACGGGCCGGCCCGTTTTGTGGGCCGCCAACGCCGCCCAGACGGCCAAATGCCCAGACTGGGTTTCTTTGCCGCCAAAGCCACCGCCCATGCGGCGACACAACACACGCACCTGGTGCAAAGGAATGTGCAAGGCATGGGCCACCCAGTGTTGGGCCTCACCGGGGTGCTGGGTGCTGCTGTGGATCAGCCATTCACCGTTGTCCTGTGGCAGGGCATAGGCGATTTGGCCTTCCAAGTAGTAATGCTCTTGGCCACCGATTTCAAGCTGACCTTGCAGCTGATGGGGTGCTTGTTGCATGGCTTGAGCGGCATTCCCACGCTGCACCCGAACCTGGGGCAAGACAGAGGATGGGCTGCGTCTGGCGTCCAGCAGGGGTGGTTCGGCTTGCACCTTCAAGACCATGTGCTTCGCTGCCGCGCGTGCCTGGCTGTGGGTGTCAGCCACCACCAAACCCAACACCTGTCCGATGTGCGCCACCTGGCCGGTGGCGAAGATGGGCTCGTCGTGCACAAATGTGGCCAGCAGGGGGTCGCCAGGAATGTCCTCAGCGGTAATGACTGCACGCACCCCGGGGGCACGTCGCACCGCATCGAGATCCAAGGACAGGATGCGGCCACTGGCGACATTGCTCAAGAGGGGCGCTGCATGCAAAGTCCCTTCGGTGAGGGGCAAATCGTCGATGTAGGCGGCCAAGCCTTGCACATGCCCGTGGGCACTTTCATGGTGGTTGTCGCTCATGGCAATGCCTCTTGATGCACCAAGTCGTGCAAGTCGACCAAGCCATGGCCTTGTTGCTGCAACCAGGCCCGCTTGAGCAAATGGCGAAGCAGCAAGCGGCGGTAAGCCGCGCTGGCGCGCATGTCCGTGATGGGGTTGAACTCTTGGGCCAAACAGTCTTGCGCTTGCAACAACAGCGCCTCGTTGAAGGCATGATCACGCAAGACCGCTTCGGTTTGAAGCGCTCGCACCGGTGTGGCGGCAACCCCACCCACGCCGATGCGGGCCTGGCGTACCTGTCCTTGGTGCATGTGCAAGTTCAAGACCAAACACACGGTGGAAATATCGTCTTCCTCGCGCTTGGAGACTTTGAAGCAGTGCACTTGTTCTTGGGCGTCGGGATGTGGCACCACGATCCAGCACAAGAGCTCATCCGGGGCCAAAACGGTTTGACGATAGCCCCGGTAATAGTCCTCCAGCGGGACATGGCGGTGCACCATGCGACCCCTTCGCCAGGCCATCAACACCACTTGCGCCCCCAAGGCGATCAGCAGCGGCATGGAGTCGCCGATTGGCGACCCGTTGGCCACATTGCCACCCAAGGTGCCCGATTGGCGCACAGGACGACCGGCAAAACGGTGGGCCAAGCTTTGCACCTCGGGGCGGCGCTCGGCCAGCGCCGCAAACGCGTCGTGCAGGCTGACCGCGGCCCCGATGGCGATGTGGTGGGGATGCTGCTCGATTTGCTGCAACTCGGCCACTCGGGTGATGTCGATCACTTGCTCGAACTGTCGGTGCTGTTGTGTGACCCACAAGCCAGCATCGGTGCCGCCCGCCATGATTTGCGCTTTTGGAAAGCGGGCGCGCAAGGGCAGCAACTGGCGCAGAGACGTGGGCAAGGCGTAATGTGGGTCCAATGGGTCGCGTTGACTGGCAGTGGCGGACGTTGGCGGCGCTGGGGGTGTCTTGGGGCGCGGGTACAGATGCATGGCACAGGCGGCGTCCAATATGGGGCGATAACCGGTGCAGCGACACAAATTGCCCGAAATGGCTTCCATGGCCTCTTCGCGTGTCACCGCCTGACCCCTGGCACGGTTGTACAGGTCGTACAAACTCATGACAAAGCCAGGCGTGCAAAAACCGCATTGCGACCCGTGGTGATCGACCATGGCTTGTTGAACCGGGTGCAGTTCGCCATGGGCCGACAAGTCGCTGGCCGTGGTCACTTGCAAACCATGGGCCGAATGGGCCATGCGAATGCAACTGTTGACCGTGTGGGCGTGTTCTCCTTGACCCAGCACCACGGTACAGGCACCGCAGTCACCCGAGGCGCAGCCCTCTTTGGTGTCGGTGGCCCGCAAGTCCTCGCGCAGCAACTCCAGCAGGGTGCGCGCCGGTGGTACATTGTCCACGCTGTGCCACCGGCCACGGTGAATCAACTCAATTTTGGGAAGAGTCATGCAGATTGACGACAGTTGTTTGAGAGCTATTGTTGCACTGGAAAAGCCGGTTGGAGAATCCCCATGACCGCGACCCCCTTACTCAGCCTCAAAGGCATTCGCAAGCAATACCCTGCGGTTTTGGCCAATGACAACATCGCCCTGGACGTCATGCCCGGTCAAATCCACGCCATCCTGGGGGAAAACGGGGCAGGCAAATCGACCCTGATGAAAATCATTTACGGCGCGGTTCAGCCCGATGCCGGTGTGATCCGTTTCAATGGCCAACAGGTCCAGATCCGCAACCCCCAGCAAGCCCGCGCTTTGGGCATCAGCATGGTGTTTCAGCATTTCAGCCTGTTCGACACCTTGAGCGTGGCGCAAAACGTGTGGCTGGGTTTGGACAAATCCTTGTCTTTGGCCGAGGTGACCCAACGCATCCGCGACAAGGCCAGCGCCTACGGCCTGGACCTCGAACCCGAGCGCCCGGTCCACACCCTGAGTGTGGGCGAGATGCAGCGGGTGGAAATCATCCGAGCACTGTTGTGTGAACCGCGTTTGCTGATCTTGGACGAACCGACCTCGGTGCTCACCCCGCAAGCGGTTGACAAGTTGTTTGCGGTGTTGCGACAGCTGGTGCGTGAGGGCTGCAGCATTTTGTACATCAGCCACAAGCTGCACGAGATACGCGCGCTCTGCACCCATTGCACGGTGCTGCGTGGCGGGCGGGTCAGTGGCGAATGCATACCCAGCCAAGAAACCAATGCCTCCCTGAGCCAGATGATGATTGGCAGCGAACCGCCCGCGTTGGTGCACCACAGCACCCCGCCTGGTGAAGTGGTGTTGGAGGTTCGCCAACTCAGCCTGCCACGTGCCGACCCCTTTGGCATGAACCTTTCCCCCTTGAATTTGCAAGTGCGTCGAGGCGAAATCGTGGGCATTGCGGGCGTGTCTGGCAATGGCCAACGCGAGCTGTTGTATGCCTTGAGCGGCGAGGACACCCGCGCCCCTGCCGACAGCATTCGCTTGCTGGGGCAACCCGTGGGCGATCAAGACCCAGCACATCGGCGGGCCCTGGGCTTGCACTTTGTGCCTGACGAGCGCTTGGGTCGTGGCGCAGTGCCCAGCCTGAGCTTGGCGCACAACCTGCTCCTCACCCGGGACGATGCGATCGGCCGCTCGGGTTGGATCGACATGTCGGCTTTGAAAACACAAGCCCAAAACATCATCGCGCGCTATCAGGTGAAAGCAGGCGGCGCGCAGGCCTTGGCCCAGTCGTTGTCAGGCGGCAATTTGCAAAAATTCATCGTCGGTCGCGAGATCGACGCCGCGCCCCAATTGCTCATCGTGTCGCAACCCACCTGGGGCGTGGATGTCGGCGCCTCGGCGCAAATTCGTGCCGCCTTGCTGGCATTGCGTGACGCGGGATGCGCGGTTTTGGTGGTCAGCGAAGAACTGGACGAATTGTTCGAGCTCTGCGACCGCATGCATGTGATGGCGCAAGGGCGTTTGTCCCCGTCTCTCTCCCGCGCCGATGCGACGGTGGCGCAAATTGGCAGTTGGATGAGTGGGCTGTGGGACCAGACAGAAGAAACGGTGCATTGACATGTTGAAACTTGAAGCTCGGCCACAGCCCTCCGGCTTTTGGCGCATCGCCTCGCCCTTGCTGGCCTTGGTGCTGACGGTCATCCTGGGCATTGTGTTGTTCTTGGCTTTGGGCAAAGACCCGGTCAAAGGCTTGCAAGTGTTTTTCTGGGAGCCCATCCGCAGTGCTTATGCCCTGGGCGAATTGGTGGTCAAGGCCACGCCTTTGTTGCTGATTGCCTTGGGCTTGGCGTTGTGTTTTCGCTCGAATGTTTGGAACATCGGGGCCGAAGGGCAGTACGTCATGGGGGCGGTGTTTGCCACCGGCGTGGCCTTGACCGCCGACAACCACAGCAGCGCTTGGATGATCGTGCCGGTGCTGTTGGCGGGCACCTTGGGCGGCATGCTCTGGGCCGGCATCACCGCTTGGTTGCGCGACCGCTTTCATGCCAATGAAATTTTGGTCAGCCTGATGCTGGTCTATGTCGCCATCATGGTCTTGGGCTATTTGGTCTATGGCCCTTGGAAAGACCCCTTGGGTTACAACTTTCCGCAAACCAAAACCTTTGAAGCAGCGACCCAGGTGCCGCGTTTGTTCAAAGGCTCTCGGGTCAATGTCGGCCTCATCTTGGCCTTGCTGGGGGTTTTGGTGATGTGGGTGTTTTTGTTCCGCACCCGCGCCGGTTGGGCCCAGCAAATTGGTGGATTGGCACCGCAAGCGGCGCGTTACGCGGGGTTTTCGTCAAGACGCGCCATTTGGTTGGCGCTGTTGGTGTCAGGTGGCGCAGCCGGCTTGGCGGGGGCCCTGGAAGTGGCCGGGCCGATTGGACAACTCACGCCTTATGTCCCCGTCGGCTATGGCTTTGCCGCCATCATCGTGGCCTTTGTCGGTCGCTTGCACCCGGTGGGCATGGTGTTTTCGGCCATATTGATGAGCATGTTCTACATCGGCGGCGAATTGGCGCAGTCGCGCTTGGGGCTGCCCAAATCGCTCACTGGCGTGTTCCAAGGTTTGCTGTTGTTCAGTTTGCTGGCCTGTGATGTGCTGATGAATTACCGTTTGCGCTGGGCTCCCAAACGCATGGAGGTGGTGTGATGGAAACCTACGCATTGTTGTTGGCGGCCACCCTGAGTGCAGGCACGGTGTTGGCGATCGCCTCGCTGGGTTTGCTGATCAATGAAAAAGCAGGCGTGGTCAATTTGGGTGCCGAGGGCATGATGCTGTGCGCCGCCATCGCAGGCTATGCCACCGTGGTGCACACGGGCAGCGATTTGCTGGGTTTTGCCGCAGGCATGGCCGCAGGCGGGGTGCTGGCACTGATTTTTGGCGCCTTGGTGATTGGCCTCAACACCAACCAATACGCCACGGGCTTGGCACTGAGCCTGTTTGGCGTGGGGTTTTCAGCCTTTGTGGGCACAGGCTATGTGCAAGCCAAATTGCCCGAGCGCATGAAATTTGAAATCCCTGGCTTGGTCGACATTCCGTTCATCGGCCCCGCATTGTTCAAACAACACCCCATGGTGTATTTGGTCATTTTGTTCACCATTGCCCTGATTTGGTTTTTGGAACGCAGTCGCAGCGGCTTGGTGCTGCGTGCGGTGGGCGAGTCACCGCAGTCGGCCCATGCCTTGGGTTACCCGGTGCGCCGCATCCGTTTGGCTGCGGTGGTGGTGGGCGGGGCTTTGTGCGGCCTGGCGGGCGCCTATATCTCTGTCATTTACACACCCCTGTGGGTGGAAGGCATGATCGCAGGCAAGGGTTGGATCGCCTTGGCACTCACCACCTTTACCACTTGGCGGCCGGCGCGTGTGCTGATGGGGGCCTACCTGTTTGGGGGCGTCACCATGTTGCAGTTTCATTTGCAGGCCACTGGCATGGAGGTGCCCAGCCAATTCCTGAGCATGTTGCCTTACCTGGCCACCATCGTGGTTCTGGCGCTGATTTCACGCAATCCCGAGTGGATTCGGGTCAATATGCCCGCGTCGCTGGGCAAGCCGTTTTATCCATGATGGACCCATCTGCAGTCATAATCGCGCCTGTTCCCTATCTTTTCCCATCCATAAAGGAATTTTCATGACAGATCTGTACAAACGCACTTGGTTTCGTGCCGCTGCACTGAGCGTGGTGGCTGCGGCCCTCATGGTTGGTTGCGGTAAAAAAGAAGAACCCAAAACCGAAGCGGCTGCGCCAGCACCTGCCAAGGCTGAGCCCTTGAAAATTGCATTCGCCTACGTGGGCCCTGTGGGCGACGGCGGCTGGACTTTCGCCCATGACAACGCCCGCAAGGCCATTGAGGCCGAGTTTGGCGACAAAGTCAAAACATCTTTCACTGAAAACGTGTCCGAGTCTGCCGATGCAGAGCGCAATTTCCGTGACATGGTGGGTCAAGGCAACAAGCTGATTTTTGGCACCACCTTCGGTTACATGGAACCCATGCTCAAAGTGGCCAATGACCACAAAGACGTCAAGTTCGAGCACGCCACCGGTTACAAGCAAGCCGAAAACATGCGCACTTATGACAGCCGCACGTACGAAGGTGCGTACATGGCAGGTGTGATCGCAGGCAAGATGACCAAATCCAACACCTTGGGTGTGGTCGCTTCCATCCCCATCCCTGAAGTGGTTCGCAACATCAACGCCTTCACCTTGGGTGCGCAGTCGGTCAACCTCAAAGTCAAGACCAAGGTGGTCTGGGTCAACGAGTGGTTCAATCCACCCAAAGAAACCGAAGCGGCCACATCGCTGATCAACAGCGGCGCTGACATCCTGTTCCAAAACACCGATTCGCCTGCTGTGTTGAAAACAGCCGAAGAAAAAGGCAAGCGTGCTTTCGGTTGGGACTCTGACATGACAGCCTACGGTCCCAAAGCCCACTTGGCTTCTAGCATCATCAACTGGACCCCTTACTACATCAAAGCCACCCGCGAAGCCTTGGAAGGCAAATGGGTGGGTGGTACTGGCGTGTGGTGGGGCGTGAAAGAAGGCGCGATCGACATCGTCTCCATCGCTGAAGACGTGCCTGCCGACACCAAAGCCAAAGTGGAAGAAATCAAAGCCGGTTTGAAAGATGGCAGCTTTGCCATTTGGAAGGGCCCCTTGGTTGACAACGCTGGCAAGACATTGCTCAAGAAAGACGAAGTCGCTGACGACAAATTCTTGAGTGGCGTGAACTTCTACGTCAAAGGCGTGGAAGGCAAAGTGCCTGGCTCTGACAAGAAGTAATGGCTGGTTTCCAGCATCTGAAAGGCTGCCTTCGGGCAGCCTTTTTTTGCTTCAAGACCGCCCTGTTTGCATGCTGCTTGGGTTGGTTTGTAAACGCCTGGGCTCAATCCAATCGGGGTTTGCCCAATCCCCAAATCACCCCTGGCGCCACTGACCCTGCCATCACCCCGCAAAACCTGCACGCCACTGTGTGCGTGAAAGGCTACTCGGCCAAGGTGCGGCCGGACAAGCGGGTGACCAATCGACTCAAACTCGAACAAATTCGCCAGTACCGCTATGGCGACCCCAATCCACAGCACTACGAACAAGATCACTTGATTCCGCTGGGCATTGGCGGCCATCCGCAAGATCCTCGCAACATGTGGCCACAGCCCAGAGAGGGAGCCTGGGGGGCCGACGAAAAGAACGACTTGGAGTTTGTGGCCTACAGGTTGGTCTGCAGTGGTCGCTTGTCTTTGGCAGAGGCGCAAAACCGCATCGCGCACAATTGGATCGAAGCCTACCAAGCATGGGTGCCCACACACCCCCATTTACTGCCCCGAGGACGACGTGCACCCGATTGAAAACCGTTTTTGGCATCCTGTGTGTGATGCGACCAGTTTGCAACAAGCACCTTGGAGTGTGCAGTTGCTGAGCCAGCCATTGGTGCTTTGGCGCGACGAACAGGGCAAGCCGCATGCCTTGCATGACCAGTGCCCACACCGGGGTGCGCAACTCTCATTGGGTCGGGTTTGCAAAGGGCAGTTGCAGTGCCCCTATCACGGTTGGACATTTGACGGTGCGGGCCAATGCAGCCAAGTGCCCGCCATGCCGCAGTTCAAGCCCGGTGCAGCGCAACAAGCACGGGCGGTGGCTGTACAAGAAGCCTATGGGTTGGTGTGGGTGTGTTTGCAGACAGCGCCTGGCACGGCCATGACCACCACCGAGCACACCTTGCCTGTGTTTGCCGCCGAGACGCAAACGGGCTTGCGCAAAATCAATGTCGGTCCTTACGAGGTGGCCACCAGTGCGCCGCGCATCGTGGAAAATTTTTTGGACATGGCGCACTTCGGTTTTGTCCATGCGGGCTGGTTGGGCGATGCCGCCCATGCGGCCATTCCCGACTATCAGGTGCAAACCACTGCCCTAGGCTTTCAATTGCTCAACGCACAGGCTTGGCAACCGCAGTCCAGCGTGTTGGCCTCGCAAGGTGCGATGGTCGCTTACACCTACCAAGTGAACCACCCCTTTGCCGCGGTGTTGACCAAGGTGCCCGATGCCAACAGCGGTGTCAAACCAGGCTACGAAGAATCTATCGCATTGTTCATTCAAGCGGTGTCGCCCGAACAAAGCCGGGTCTGGTTTCGCATGGCCATGGCGGACTTTGACATCGACCAGGCCAAGGTGCAGGATTTTCAAAACACCATCTTCTTGCAAGACAAACCTGTGTTGGAATCGCAGCGGCCCAAGCGTTTGCCTGTGCATGCCGCAACCGAGGCCCATGTGGCCGTGGACAAAGGCTCGGTGGCTTACCGCCGTTACCTGCAGTCGCAGGGCATTACTTTTGGAGTTTGTTGAATGAATGTCGATGCCATTTCCGCTGCGCAATTGCCAGACCTGCTGCGCGCCATGCCCAAAGCCGAATTGCACATGCACATCGAGGGCTCCCTCGAGCCCGAGCTGATCTTTGCCCTGGCCCAACGCAACCATGTGCCCTTGCGCTATGAAAGCATCGAGGCCTTGCGTGCGGCTTATGCCTTCACCGACCTGCAAAGCTTCTTGGACATTTACTACGCCGGTGCCAGTGTTTTGCAACAACCCCAAGATTTTTACGACATGGCTTGGGCCTATTTTCAAAGGGCCAAAGCGGACAACGTGGTGCATGCGGAGATTTTTTTCGACCCTCAAACCCACACGGCCCGCAAGGTGTCGATGCGCACCGTCATCACGGGCTTGCACCGCGCGTGTGTCGATGCTCAGAACCAATTGGGCATCAGCTCGTCCTTGATTCTGTGTTTCCTGCGGCACCTGTCTGAAGAGGAAGCCTTTGAAACTTTGGAGGAAGCTTGGCCGTTCAGGGACCATTTCATCGGGGTGGGTTTGGATTCGAGCGAGCGTGGCCATCCACCGGAAAAGTTTGAACGCGTTTTCAAGCGGGCCGCGCAGTTGGGTTTCAAGTTGGTGGCGCATGCCGGCGAAGAAGGTCCGCCGGCTTATATCTGGGGTGCCCTGGATGTGTTGAACGTTCAACGCATCGACCATGGGGTGCAAGCCATTCACGACCCTGCCTTGATGACACGTTTGGCCAAAGAACGTATTCCGTTGACGGTCTGCCCCTTGTCCAACCTGAAGCTGTGTGTCTTCCCCCACTTGGCTGACCACAACCTGGGGCAGATGCTGGACCAAGGCCTGTGTGTCATGCTCAACTCGGACGACCCGGCTTACTTTGGCGGCTACTTGAACGAGAACTTCTTGCAAACCTTTGCCTCGCTCAAGCTCAACGCTTCGCACGCATATCAACTGGCGCGCAACAGCTTTGAGGCCAGCTTTGTGCCTGAGGCGCAAAAGCAAGTCTGGTATGCCGAGCTGGATGCTTGTTTTCAACAGTTTGGGGCTCAGTAGTTCATTCCCGTTTTCCGTCGTCAGCATGGCCAACTACAGCTTTGCTAGGATGCCTTGATGGAAGACATTTGTTTGGCAGGCGGTGGCATTGGTGGTTTGACTGCGGCACTGGCGCTGGGCCAACAAGGCATTCACACGACATTGCTCGAACAAGCCGACTTGTTTTTGGAAGTTGGGGCAGGCATCGGACTGGGGCCCAATGCGCTCAGGCGGTTGCAGTCTTTCGGCTTGGGTCCATCCCTGCGTCAACGCGGTTTCATCCCCGACAAACTCGAGGTCCGTCGCGCCTCCGATGCCGTGCATCTGGGCAGTTTGCCGATGGCCGAGCAGTTCGAACGCCGCTACGGTGCGCCTTACATGACGATCCACCGTGCCGATTTGCACAAAGCATTGCTCGACGCGGTGCAAGCCCAAGGAACAGCCGATTTGCAACTCGCCACACGCGTGACAGCCGTTCACACCAGCGCAACGGGCGTGCAACTCACCTTGCAAAACAAGGGACTGCCCACCACAGACGTCTGCACAACAGCTTTGATTGCCACCGACGGTGTCGACAGCGCGGTCAGGCGGCAGTTGTGGGGCGATGTGGGGGTGCAGGCCAGCGGCCATTGGGCTTATCGCACTTTGATGCCGCGTCATTTGTTGCCAGCGGTTTGGAGCACCGACAGCATGGGCCTGTGGTTGGGCGAGCGCTTGCATGTGGTGCATTACCCGGTGAGCGGCGGCGAATGGCTGAACCTGGTGGTCTTGCTCGAATCGGATGAACGGGCCGATGCACCGGGCTGGGATCACCAACGCTCACCGGAGCAAACACAACAGGATTTGAGACGGGCATTGCAAGGCTGCCACGGCCGTTTGCAAGACTTGGTGCGCACAGCCGAGCACTGGCGCACTTGGGCTTTGTTTGACCGACAGCCTTTGCGCAGCGCCCAAGACATGGTGCAGGGCAGGGTGGCTTTGTTGGGAGACGCCGCGCACCCCATGCTGCCTTATTTGGCGCAAGGTGCGGGCATGGCGATTGAAGATGCGCAGGCCTTGGCGCATGGTTGGCAGGCCGTGTCTCAAAGCCCCGAGCAGCGTTTAGCCGCGTATGCGCGGGCTCGGTGGCAACGGGTGCGTCGTGTGCAACAACGTGCGCGTCAAAACGCGCGGCTGTTCCACGCCAGCGGCCATGTGGCGCAATTCAGAGATTGGGGCTTGCAGTGGGGCGGTGCTTGGGTGATGGACATGCCTTGGCTTTACGGCCACTGAGCTCAAAGGCGTCCCAGCAGCAGTAATTCCATCAAGGCTTTTTGCACGTGTAGGCGGTTTTCCGCTTCATCCCACACCACGGACTGTGGGCCGTCAATCACTTCGGCCTGCACTTCCTCGCCACGGTGTGCGGGCAAGCAGTGCATGAACAAGGCATCGGGTTTGGCAGCCGCCATCATGTTTTCATCCACACACCATGCCGCAAAGGCTTGGCGACGCGCCTCGTTTTCGGCTTCAAAACCCATGCTGGTCCAGACATCGGTGGTCACCAGGTCGGCGCCTTGACAGGCTTGCAAGGGGTCTTTGAACACCTTGTAGCCCTTGGCGTTGTGCACACCCGCCACGGCCTGGTTGACTTCATAGCCGCTGGGCGTGCTGACATGCACCGTGAAACCCAACAGCTCCGCCGCTTGCAACCAGGTGTTGGCCATGTTGTTGCCATCACCCACCCAAGCCACCACTTTGCCTTTCAGGCAGTCCAGCGGATGTTGCACATCGCCCCGGTGCTCGATGAAGGTGAACAAATCGGCCAAGATTTGGCAGGGGTGGAATTCATTGGTCAGACCGTTGATGACGGGTACCCGTGAATTGGCGGCAAAACGCTCGATCTTGGTTTGCTCGTAGGTGCGAATCATCACCAAGTCAACCATGCGGCTGATCACTTTGGCGCTGTCTTCAATCGGTTCTGCACGGCCCAGTTGCGAGTCGCCCGTGGTCAGGTGCACCACCGCGCCGCCCATTTGGTACATGCCGGCTTCAAAGCTGATGCGGGTGCGGGTCGAGGCCTTTTCGAAAATCATGGCCAAGGTGCGGTCGGTCAGCGGTTGGTGCTTGTCATAGGCCTTGAACTTGGCCTTGATGAGCGCGGCGCGGTTGAACAAATAGGCATAGTCGTCCACCGACAAATCGGTGAATTGCAAATAGTGTTGAAGGGGCTGGCCCATGTCAGTCCTTAGGGGTGTTCAAAAAATTTTTCACCAGAGGCACCAAGATGGCCACCACCTCGTCGGCCTCCGCTTGGGTCATGGTGAGTGCAGGCAACAAGCGAATCACACTGTCGGCGGTGACGCTCAACAGCAATCCGGCTTCTAGCGCGATGTCCATCAAGGGACCGCAAGGTCGGTCGAGTTCAATGCCGATCATCAGTCCTTGGCCACGGATGTCTTTGACGCCTGTCATGCCTTTGAACGCATGTTCAAACGCGGCTTTGAAATGCAGGCCCAACTGGTGAGCGTTGTCCAGCAGGCCGTCTTCTTCCATGATGCGCAAGGTTTCCACGCCAGCACGCATGGCCAAAGGGTTGCCACCGAAAGTGGTGCCATGGTTGCCCGGCTGAAAAATACCTGCGGCTTTGGGGCCCGCCACCACCGCGCCAATGGGCACGCCCGAGCCCAGGCCTTTGGCCAGGGGCATCACGTCGGGCTGGATGCCCGCCCATTGATGGGCAAACCATTTGCCGGTGCGGCCAATGCCGCATTGCACCTCGTCAACCATCAGCAACCAATCTTGCGCATCGCACAAGGCACGCACATCGCGCAGGTAGTCGGCCCGCATCGGGTTGATGCCGCCTTCGCCTTGGATGGTCTCGAAAAACACCGCCACCACATTCGGATTGCCCTCGGTGGCTTTTTTCAAAGCAGCGATGTCGTTGAGCGGCACACGGATAAAACCTTCCACCAAGGGGCCAAAGCCTTGCTGGATTTTGGTGTTACCGGTGGCACTCAAGGTGGCGATGCTGCGGCCATGAAAGGCCCGCTCGTAAACCACGATTTCGGGTTTTTCAATGCCTTTGTCGTGACCGAATTTGCGCGCCATCTTCAAGGCCGCTTCGTTCGCTTCCAAGCCCGAATTGCAAAAGAAAACGTTGCTCATCCCTGACAACTCGACCAGCTTGTCCGCCAATTGCTGCTGCAAGGGGATGTGGTAGTAGTTGCAGCTGTGCATGATGCGAGCCACTTGGTCTTGCAGGGCCGGGGTCAGTCGGGGATGGGCGTGCCCCAGGGTGTTGACCGCGATACCGGCCAAGGCGTCCAGATAGCGCTTGCCATGGGTGTCCCACACTTCGACGCCACGGCCATGCGACACGGTCATGGGCAAGCGACCATAGGTGTTCATCAAGTGGGCGGCGGGATCGTGGGCGGCAGACATGGTGCTTCCTTGGCAACAAATGAAATCGGCTCAGCAGCCGTGCAGGCTGGAGCCGGGGAAACCGATTCTAGGGGTTGTGGCTTGTCAGAACGGTGAAATACCCCGGGCCTAGAATGAAATGGTGCACAGCAACAAATCAAACGAAGTCATCATCTTGGGCATGACCCAGTCGGGTCAGACCTTTCGCCCCAGCGACTGGGCCGAACGTTTGGCGGGTGTGATGAGCAGCATTCGCCCCGGCGGTGCCATCCCCGGAGACCATTTGAGCTATTCGCCCTGGTGCGTGCCCAACACCCTCAACGGGCAAAAATGCGTGGTGGTGAACACCGACATCCGCGAGGCCAATGTCATGGCCTGGGACTTTTTGATGGGCTTCGCCAAAGACAACAAGCTGCAACTCATCAAGCCAGACGATTGAATCGCCCATGAAAAAACCGCCCCTAGGGGCGGTTTCTCATTTTTTCTTTGCCAACAGCGCACCGGTTTCAAACGGCAGCCTGCGTCCGCAGGCTGGGCTGGATGCCTGAGTCGTCAGGCGGCGAGGGCCAGGGCTTTCACCTTGGCGGCCAAGCGGCTCTTGTCGCGAGCAGCCTTGTTTTTGTGGAAGATTTTCTTGTCGGCAATGATGTCCACCACGGATTGCATCTTGCCAAACAGTTCAGCGGCTTTGGTTTTGTCGCCAGCTTGAACGGCTTTTTCAACGTTTTTCACCGCCGTGCGGTATTTGGAGCGCAACGAGCTGTTGGCTTCGTTCAATTTGACGTCTTGGCGGGCGCGTTTGCGGCCCGACGCAAGGCGTGGGTTCTTTTTCTTGGGTTTGGCTGAGGCCATGAAGTTTCCTTTGAGGGTTTGAGGATGATGCTGGCAAAGCCGGCCATTGTAACAAACCGTCCAGCCACGGCCATTTCCGGGGCGCTACACTCGTCTGGTGAGCCTATTCAAGTCCGCTTCAAC
>JBDKLR010000009.1:0-10709 GCA_039795515.1 Pseudomonadota bacterium
GTTCGCGCAAAGCGTGGGCGATTTCGTGACCCATCACCATGGCCACTTCATCATCGGTCAATTCCAGCTTGGTGAGGATGCCGCTGTAAAAAGCGATCTTGCCGCCTGGCATGCAAAACGCATTGATCTGGCTCGAATTCAGCAAGTTCACTTCCCATTTCCATTCGCGGGCACGCGGGTTCCACTCATGACTGAACGGGATCAGCTTGTTGGCAATCGCACGCAAACGAATCACCTGCGGGTGGTCGTCGGAAACCAGTGCATCTTTTTCATCGGCCTGCTTGAGCATTTGCCCATACTGGACCATGGCCGAGGATTCGACTTGTTCAGCCGGCACCAGCTTGGCGAACTTGGAGGTGCCGCCGACTTCCACGCCTTCGCGCGCCAAGGCGTCAAACGCAAACAAGCCTGCAGCGCAGCCTGCGCAGGTGTGGAGAAAAGCACGTTTGGTCAGCATGTGGGTTGAAGCTCTGGCGGGGTCGCACAATACAAGGGTATGAACGATAACCCAACTCCCGCCCCCGCCGCATGGCACTGGCCAGACACCCTGTTCATTTACCTGAGTCCGGCCAGTTTGCGCATGTTGGCTTTGGGGTTTTCGGCGGGTTTGCCACTTTTGCTGGTGCTGGGCACCCTCAGCTTTCGCTTGCGCGAGGCCGGCATCGACCGCGCCACCATTGGTTTTTTGAGTTGGGTGGGTTTGGCCTACGGTTTCAAATGGGTCTGGGCACCGCTGGTGGATCGCCTGTCCATCCCGCTGCTGACGACGCTGTTGGGGCGTCGGCGCAGTTGGTTGTTGCTGGCGCAAGTGGCCATCGTGATCGGTCTGTTGGGCATGGCGCTCAGCAATCCCCAAGTCAGCCTGATCCCGCTGGTGGGGTTTGCCTTGTTGGTGGCTTTTGGTTCGGCCACCCAAGACATTGCGCTGGACGCGTTTCGCATCGAATCGGCACATGCGCGTTTGCAAGCGGTGCTGGCTGCCAGTTACCAAACCGGGTATCGGCTCGCCATGATTTGGGCGGGTGCGGGTGTGTTTTGGATCGCTGCCAAAGCCGAGGTGGGTGGCCTGCCAGCAGGCACTTACCAAGACGCGGCTTGGGCCGTGGCCTACACCGCCATGGCGGCGTCGATGGCGGTCGGCATGGCCCCCGTGTGGTGGTCCCCCGAACCGGCACCAATGCCGCTGGCCCCCACACACGGCTTTCGCCAATGGCTGCAAGTGGCGGTGCTGGCACCGTTTGCCGAATTCATCCGGCGCTACCGTTGGCACGCGGTGTTGTTGTTGGCCTTGATTGGCACCTACCGCATCAGCGACATCGTGATGGGCATCATGGCCAATCCGTTTTACGTGGACATGGGCTACAGCAAAGAAGAAGTGGCCACGGTCACCAAGCTCTATGGTGTGGTGATGACCTTGGTGGGGGCGTTCGTCGGCGGCTTGATGGTGTTGCGCTGGGGCGTGATGCGGGTGTTGATGCTGGGTGCTGTTTTGAGCGCTTTGACGAATCTGCTGTTCGCTTGGCTGGCCTTGCATGGGCACGATGTGTACGCGCTGATCGCCGTGGTGTCGGCGGACAACCTCAGCAGTGGCATCGCGTCAGCGGCGTTCATCGCTTATTTGTCTTCGCTCACCAATGTGCAGTATTCGGCCACGCAATACGCCTTGTTCAGCTCGCTCATGCTGCTGTTGCCCAAATTTTTAGCGGGCTTTTCTGGAGTGGCGGTGGACGCAGCAGGCTATGCCTGGTTCTTTGTCGGCACCGCCTTGTTGGGTTTGCCGGTGTTGGTATTGGTGTGGTTGGTCAGCAGGTATCACCAAACACATTGACCAACCACTCAGTTGGGCTTGATTTTGTAAATCCCGTTGTCACGGTCTGCGCTGAAGTACACCGTGCCATCCGCTGCCACGGCCACGCCCGTGGTGAGGTAAGGCGGGGGCAAGCCGGGGCCGGCTTCAAAACCAATCGGCAGGTCGGTGGCGATCACCCGTTTGTGGCCATTGGAGGGGTCCACCTCGGTGAGTTGTCGCTTGGCCGCTTCGGCCACGATGAACTTGCCTGCTGGCGTTTGCGCCAAACCTTCTGGCCCCGCCAAGCCCTCTGCCACGGTGGTCATGCGCCAATCGCTGGTGTCGACACGCAGCAAGCGTCCCGCCATTTCGGTGATGTACACCGCACCGTCTTTGCCCATGATGAGTTGCGTGGGTCCTTGCAAACCGGTGATAACTTGTTTTTTCTCATGCAGGTCTTTGCCGCTCAGATGCGTCAATGCGCCAGCCGCCAACTCCAACGCCAGCACCGAGCCGTCGGGCAGTTCCACCGCGTCCATGGGCGCGGCCAAACCATGCGCCATGGCCTTGGTGCTGTTGTCTTTGCGATTCAAGAGTTGCACCGTGCCAGTGAACCAGCTGGAGAGCACGTAATGCTCTTTCGACAAGGTCACGGCAAACGGGTATTCGATGTGGTCCCCATGCATGCGGGCAACGTCGGTGAGCTTGCCACTGGCCAGGTCCACCGAACGCAGTCCAAACAAATGGGCGACATGCAGGGTTTTGCCGTCTTCCGACAACTTCAAGCCCCCGGGTGCTGCCATGCCGCCTTTGGTGATTTGCCGCGCACTGCCGTTGCTGGCGTTGATTTGCTGCACACCGTTGTCGACCATGTTGGACACAAAAATGTTGTCGTTCTTGTCCAGGGCCAAGTTGTCAATGCCTGTGCCGAGTTGGGCCACCAAACTGCGCTGGCCAGAGGCCGGGTTGATCTTGAACAAGCCGCCTGTTTTGGTGTCAATCGCCCAGATGTTGCCCTTGCTGTCGTAATTGGCCGCTGCAGGCACTTTGAATTCGCTGTTGATGACCTTGAGTTCACCATCGGCAGGGTTGAGCTTGACGATTTGCCCCTTGAACCACAAAGGCGCCAAGATCCAGCCATCGGGGCCAACTTCAAAACCGTTGAAACCGCCCAGGTCTTTTTTGATCAAACGGGGTGCGGTGGCACCGCTGACATCCAACTCCCACAAAGCGTCGCCCAAGAACACTTGGGACGCGTACAGCTTGCCATTCTTTTGATCGAAGGCAATCGAGTTGATGCCCGGCAGGTCTTTGGCAATGATGCGAATCGGTGAATTGTCGTTGTCGCGGATGCGCACCACGCCTTGCAAAAACGAGGTCCACGCCAATTCGCCTTTGGGCCCAATGGCGATGTCATCGGCCTGCCCTTGTGGCGCATCCACCAAGATGGTGCCTTTGCCCGTTGTCATGTCAACCTGGGTGATGGACATGCCCACCACACTGCCTGCCAACAACCGACCTTGTTGGTCCACCGCCAAACCATGCACCCCTTTGAAATTGGAAGGCGGCACCACCACTTGGGGCTTGCCATCACTTTGCGCCTGCACCGCTGTGCCGCTGAACATCAGGGCGGCCAAGGCCACGGCTTGGAGGGTCGGTTTGAACTGAGACAACATGCGGATGCTCCGGGGTGGTTGATCAAGCTGATCAATGTAGGACTTGAAACACATTTTGGGCCCATCGTTTACCCGCACCCATAATCGGCCGATGCACACCCGATTCACCCAACCGTTTGGACTGCGCACGCCCGTGGCCTTGGCCCCGATGGCGCTGGCCTCTGGCGGCGCGCTCGCAGCGGCTTGCGCGCAGGCGGGCGCTTTGGGTTTGCTCGGTGGGGGTTATGGCGACCTGCCCTGGGTGCAGCGCGAACACGCTTTGGCTTTGTCTTTGTTGCCGGCTGATGCAGCGCGCTTGGGTTGTGGCTTCATCACCTGGAAGTTGGATGAAGATGCCAGTGCATTCGATTGGCTGCTGGACCAAGCGCACACACCGACGGCGCTGATGCTCTCGTTTGGCGACCCGCGCCCTTACGCCGCGCGCTTGGCGCGACGCGGTGTGCCGCTCATCTGTCAAATCCAACAACGGTCTCAACTGCTGCCTTGTCTGGAAGCGGGTGCGGCGGTGATCGTGGCGCAAGGCGCGGAAGCGGGTGGCCATGGCATGAACGCTTTGAACGGTCGCAGCACCATGAGCCTGGTGCCCGAGTTGGCCGATGCGCTGGCGGCGCAATCGCCCAACACCTTGCTGCTGGCCGCGGGCGGTATCGCAGATGGTCGTGGCATGGCTGCGGCATTGATGTTGGGTGCCGATGGCGTGTTACTGGGCAGCCGCTTGTGGGCGAGCGCCGAGAGCTTGGCTTTGGCTGGCGCGGTGCAAACCGCTTTGCAAGCCAGTGGCGACGACTCGGCGCGCAGCGCGGTGTTCGATGTCTTGCGTCGCAAAAACTGGCCCGCGCCTTATGACTTTCGTGCCTTGCGCAACCCCTTGCACCGCGCTTGGGAACATCGGGTGGATGAACTGCGCGCCGCCCCCGACGCCGCACGCGCTGACTATGACGCGGGTGTGGCGGCGAATGACTTCAGCCGCGCCCATGTGACCGTGGGCGAGGCCGTGGGTTTGCTGCACGATGCGCCACCCGCCGCCGAGTTGATCGCCCGCATCACCGAACAAGCCCAACGCTTGATCGCGACCATGCAGGGGACTTAATCGGCATCTGCCACTGGCACGCGCGGCGCCAAGGCACACATCAACTCGTAGCCCACCGTGCCTGCAGCCGCAGCGACTTCATCGATGCACAACACCTCGCCCGAAGCGGCTTGGCCCCACAAGGTGACTTCACTGCCTACCTGCGCATGCGCCACGGGCGTCAGGTCCACACACAGCATGTCCATGCTGACCCTGCCCACCGTGGCGCAACGCACACCATGGACCAGCACCGGCGTGCCGCTGGGTGCGTGTCGCGGATAGCCGTCGGCATAACCACAAGCAACCACGCCCATGGTCATGGCATGGGGTGCTTTGAACAAGCCGCCATAACCCACTTCATCGCCCGCTTGGAGTGGCTGCACAGCGATGAGTTGACTGCGCAAACTCATGGCGGGTTGCAAACCCCAATGGGCTGCGTTGTGCAGCGGGTGGTCTGGCGCACTGCCGTACAGCGCAATGCCGGGGCGCACCCAATCGGCCATGGCCTGTGGGTCCGAGCCATGACGCAACACCGCCGCGCTGTTGGCCAGGCTGCGCTCGCCTGGCAAGTCATGGCTGATGTCTTGAAAAACCTGCATTTGGGCTTGAATGCCTTGATGGTCATCGGCATGGGCAAAGTGGGTCATGAGGGATATTTCATCCACCTGGGGCAAGGCGTTGAGCCTGGCCCAGGCCGAGCGAAAACGCGCCGGCGCAAAACCCAAGCGGTTCATGCCGCTGTTCATTTTCAAAAACACGCGTTGCGGCACCTGGGTTTTGTGGCGGCTCAGCATGTCGATTTGCGCTTCATGGTGCACCACATGCCACAGGTCCAGGCGCGAGCACAGCTCCAAGGCACGCTGCTCGAACACCCCTTCGAGCAACAACACCGGCCCACGCCAATCCAGGCTGCGCAGCCTTTGCGCCTCTTCCAAATCGAGCACCGCAAAGCCATCGGCGGCACGCAGTCCCTCGAACACACGCTCGACACCATGGCCATAAGCACGGGCTTTCACCACCGCCCAAACACGGGCGTCACCTGCGGCCAAGCGCACACGCGCGAGGTTGTGGCGCAAGGCCTGCGGGTGGATCAAGGCATGGATGGGACGGGGCATGAGGGCATTGTCGCAGGCCCCAAAAGGGTGCAAAGGGCGTGATATAACCAGTCACAGCCTCAGGGCCTTGACCGCGACCCCCTCTGACATGCCCATCCACGCCCACCGCTTTTCACCCTTTGTGCGCACCCTATGAAACGCGGTTTTTACACCATCATGGCGGCCCAGTTTTTCAGCTCTTTGGCTGACAACGCCTTGTTTGTGGTGGCGGTTGAAATGATCAAAGCCTCGGGTGGCGCCGAATGGCAACGCGCCGCCTTGGTGCCCATGTTCGCTTTGTTTTATGTGGTGCTGGCGCCATTTGTCGGTGCCTTTGCCGACTCCCGCCCCAAGGGCCAGGTCATGTTCATGAGCAACGGTGTCAAAGTCATTGGTTGCTCGATGATGTTGTTTGGCTCGCACCCGCTGTTGTCCTACGCCATCGTCGGTCTGGGCGCAGCGGCGTATTCGCCGGCCAAGTACGGCATCCTCACCGAGTTGTTGCCCGCCTCTTTGTTGGTCAAGGCCAATGGTTGGATCGAAGGCTTGACCATCGGCTCCATCATCTTGGGCGTGCTCTTGGGCGGTCAATTGGTCGGGCCGCACGTGTCTTCTTTTTTGCTGTCCTTGGATTTGCCCGTGCTGAACCTGGGCATCGACACACCGCCCGAGGCAGCCATTTGTGTCATCGTGTTGCTGTACGGCTTGGCCGCTTGGTTCAACACCCGCATCCCCAACACCGGCGCAACACTGATGCCGATGCACAGCCAAACCGAACACAGCCTGGCTTACAACCTGCTCGCGCTCGCCCCCGATTTTTGGCGCTGCAACCTGCTGTTGTGGCGTGACAAATTGGGCCAAATTTCCTTGGCCACCACCACCTTGTTCTGGGGTGCCAGCGGCAACCTGCGCTACATCGTGTTGGCTTGGAGTGCCGTCGCCCTGAACTACACCACCACCCAAGCCTCTTCTTTGGTCGGTGTGATCGCCATTGGCACGGCCGTGGGCGCGGTGATCGCGTCCATGCGCATGAAGCTGGTCGATGCGCCCCGCGTGATGCCATTGGGCATTGGCATGGGCCTGCTGATGCTGGGTATGAATTTCATCGACAACGTCTGGTTGGCCGCGCCCTTTTTCATTTTGCTGGGCGGTTTGGGCGGTTTCTTGGTGGTGCCCATGAACGCCTTGTTGCAACACCGTGGCCACAACCTGATGGGTGCCGGTCGTTCGATCGCGGTGCAAAACTTCAACGAGCAAGCCTGCATCTTGGCGCTGGGGGGCTTGTACGCCCTGGGCACCAGTTGGGGCCTCACCGCTTTCGGCGCCATCGTGGCTTTCGCTGCGTTGATGGCGGGTTGCATGTGGTTGATCAAACGCTGGCATGAACACAACTGCCTGCACCACCCCGATGAAGTCGCCCGCTTGATGGACATCGCGCGGCGCGACCCCGGCCACTCTTGAACCATGTCTTCCGCTGCACTGCGCCCGGTGCTGGGCTTGCTGTTCAATGCCCTGGTGTTTGGCCTGTGCTGGTGGCCGCTGCGCGAAATGCAATCGCGCGGTCTGCACCCTTTGTGGGCAACCGCCCTGATGTATGGCTTTGCCTTGGCGACCATCGCGCTGTTCAAACCGCAAGCCTGGCGCGGCTGGATGCAACAGCCCGCCCTGTGGTGCTTGTTCATCGCCTCGGGCCTGACCAACTTCGGTTTCAACTGGGCCGTGACCCTGGGTGATGTGGTGCGGGTGGTGCTGTTGTTCTACACCATGCCGGCCTGGTCGGTGCTGTTCGCTTGGTGGTTGTTGGGTGAGCGGCCCAGCCGTCAGGGCTTGCTGCGCTTGTTGCTGGCTTTGGCAGGGGTGGCCTTGGTGCTGAAAACCCCGGACATGGATTGGCCTTGGCCGTCCTCGTTGTTGGACTACCTGGCTTTGCTGGGCGGTGCGAGTTTCGCCCTGAACAATGTGATGCTGCGCAAATTGGCCCATGTGCCCGAGAGCGCGCGCATGAGCGCGATGTTTGGGGGCGGCATGCTGATCACCGCTGCCGCCGCAAGCGCGGGTGGACCATTGGGTCTGGTACCGGTGCCGATCGACGCGACTTGGTGGCCTTACGCCCTGGGTCTGGCCGTGTGCCTGTTGGCCTCCAACCTGAGCTTGCAATACGGCGCAGCCCGATTGCCGGCCAGCACCACCGCGCTGGTGATGTTGTCGGAAATCGTGTTCGCCACGCTGTCCTCGGTGGCGCTGGGTGCGTCCGAGCTGACGGACCGCAAACTGCTGGGTGGCGCACTGATTGTGTTGGCCGCCGTTTTGGCGACAATGCCTGACCGTTCCAAGGAGACCACCGCATGAGCACTGTTTACGATTTCCACGCCACGTCCATCACTGGACAAGAGGTGCAACTGTCCGACTACAAAGGGCAAGTCCTGTTGATCGTCAACACCGCCAGCGCTTGCGGCTTCACGCCCCAATTTGCCGGCTTGGAAGAACTGCACCAACAGTACGGCGCGAAAGGCTTGGCCGTGATGGGTTTTCCGTGCAACCAGTTTGTCAGCCAAGACCCTGGCAGCAATGAAGAGATTGGCGCTTTTTGCCAAGCCAACTATGGCGTGAGCTTTCCCATGATGGCCAAGGTGGACGTGAACGGTGCGCAAGCCCATGCCTTGTTTCAATGGCTCAAGGCCGAGGCGCCCGGCTTGCTCGGCAGCGAGGGCATCAAGTGGAACTTCACCAAGTTTTTGATCAACCGCCAAGGGCAGGTCATCAAGCGCTATGCGCCGCTGGACAAACCCGCAAGCATCGCCGCCGACATTGAAGCGGCACTGGCCGCCAGCTGAACGCTTTGGAGCGCCGCGTTGGGGTGCGGTGGCCTCAGGCCAGCGCCGCGTCCACCATTTCCACCCAATGACGCACCGGCACCTCGGTGCCGCTTTGCAAATGGGTGATGCAGCCGATGTTGGCACTCATGATGGCGCTGGGTTGCATCTCACCCAAGTGGCCGAGTTTGCGGTCGCGCAGCTGGGTGGCAATGACAGGTTGCAACACGCTGTAAGTGCCGGCCGAGCCGCAGCACAAATGTGCCTCGTTGCTGGCCACGCGCACCTTGAAGCCCAAGGCGCTCATGTGGGTTTCCACGCCGCCTTTGAGTTGCTGGCCGTGTTGCAAGGTGCACGGCGGATGAAACGCCAACAAACCTTGTTGCTGCACCTGCTGGGGCCGCAAACGCTTTTGCAAACTTGGCACCAAGTCGGGCAACAACTCGCTCAGGTCTTTGGTGAGCGCGCTGATCTGGCGCGCCTTCTCGGCGTACTGCGGGTCGTGGCGGAAGATATGGCCATAGTCCTTGACCGTGACACCACAGCCCGAGGCGTTCATCACGATCGCTTCAACCCCTTGGTTCACATGCGGCCACCACGCGTCGATGTTGTTTTTCATTTGCACATGCGCCGCGTCTTGGTCGTTCAAGTGGAACTTGACGCCGCCACAGCAACCCGCCAGCGGTTCGACCACGGTTTGGATGCCGCAGGCATCGAGCACGCGCGCCGTGGCGCTGTTGATGTTGGGGCTCATCGCCGGTTGCACGCAACCCGCCAGCAGCAACACCTTGCGGGCATGGGTGGCGGTGGGCCAAGCGCCAGCGCTGCGGCGCTCGGGCACTTTGGCCTTGATGCCGCCAGGCAACAAGGCGCGCACCGACTGGCCCAGCTTCATGGCAGGTGCAAACAAAGGGGATGACAGGCCTTCTTTCAAAGCCCAACGCACGGTTTGCTCGGCGGCGGGGCGCGGCACTTTCTCGTCGACCAATTGGCGTCCGATGTCGACCAAGTGCCCGTATTGCACGCCGCTGGGACAGGTGGTTTCGCAATTGCGACAGGTCAGACAACGATCCAGATGCAACTGGGTGTCGCGGGTGGGTTCCACCCCTTCGAGCACTTGCTTGATCAGGTAGATACGCCCACGCGGGCCATCGAGTTCGTCGCCCAGCAATTGGTAGGTGGGGCAGGTGGCGGTGCAAAAACCGCAGTGCACACATTTGCGCAAGATGGCTTCGGCTTCGAGGCCTTCGGGGGTGCCTTGGTATTCGGGAGCGAGGTTGGTTTGCATGGTGCGGGTTAAAGGCCTGTGCGCCCGGTGTTGAACACACCGTGGGGGTCAAACTGCTTTTGAAGTTCGCGCTGGATGCGTTGTTGCACCGCGGGCAAAGGGTGGAACACGGCGGGCAATTCGCTGGTGGCTTGCACAGGTGGGCGAAACAGCGTGGCATGGCCGCCCACCGCTTGCGCGGCTTCACGCAACGCGGACGCCGCGTCTGCGGGAGCCCACAGCCAGCGCAATGCGCCGTGCCACTCGATGTAGGTGGCATGGGGCAATGCCAGCACGGGAGCGGTTTGCGGCAGGCTCAAACGCCACAGACCAGCCGTGTCATTCGGTGCTTTGAAAAAGGGCAAGGTGTGCTCGCGGCTGGCGGTCCAATCGGCGGCAGCGGTGCGCGGGTCCATGCGCGACGCGCGACCACCCACGGCGGCGACATCGGCGATCATGCGCGGGCAGGCCGACTCGACCGCGGCCACCGCGCCGCGCAAACGCACGAACAACAGGTCTTGCGCTGGGCTGCTGCTGTTGTCGTGCACCCAGGCGCTGGCGTTGATTGGCAGGGCTTGGCCGCCCCAGCGGTGCAGCAATGCCAAGGCGTCGTGCTGCGACAAAGCGCACATCAGCGTGGCTTCTTCTGGCGCGACGGGCAAGACTTTGAGCGACAGCTCGGTGATCAGGCCCAAGGTGCCCAGGCTGCCGGCCATCAGGCGCGACACGTCGTAGCCCGCCACGTTTTTCATGACCTGCCCACCAAAGGTGAGCGCTTCGCCCAAGCCGTTGATCAGTTGCACACCCAACACATGGTCGCGCACACCACCGACACTCGCACGCGCCGGGCCGGCCAAACCAGCGGCCACCATGCCGCCCACGGTGGCGCCAGCGCCAAAGTGCGGGGGTTCGTATGCGAGGCATTGGCCTTGCTCGGCCAACACCGCCTCGAGTTCGGCCAAGGGCGTCCCGGCTTTGACCGTGACCACCAATTCGCTGGG
>JBDKLR010000010.1:0-7192 GCA_039795515.1 Pseudomonadota bacterium
GAGGGTGAGGCTGTGGTCGTGGTTCATGGTCGTGTAGCAGGTTGACGAGGAAACAAACCTGTGGCCATGGCCGTACCGACCAAAATCACCAAGGCCGCCAACAACATGGCGCCTGTGATGACCTCGTCCAACACGACCAACCCAATCAGGTTGGCAAACAGGGGGATCAGGTAAGTGACGGTCATGGTGCGTGCCGCACCGGTTTTGACAATCAATCGGAAATACAGCACATAAGCCAGTCCGGTGCACATGACACCAACGGCCAGCAATCCCAACCAAGCGTGGCTGCTTGGCCATTGGTTCGGCCAATAGAGCAGGCCAGGCAAGGCCAAGGCGATGCAAGCGCCCCATTGACTGCCAGTGGCAATGGCCATGGGGGGCACACCTGCCAGGTAACGCTGCGAGTAATTGGTGCTGATGCCGTAACAACTGGTGGCCAGCAAACAAGCCAGCACGGCCCAGCCAGAACCTCCCGCTTTGAAAGACACACCACCGGGCATGCCCCAAGCCAGCAACACCGCGCCAGCGAAACCCAGCAACAAACCCAAGGAACGCCAACGGTTGGGTCGGTCTTTCAACCAAACCCAGGCGATCAAGGCCCCAAACAAAGGGGTGGTCGAGTTCAAGATCGACGAGAGCCCTGTGCTGATGGACAACAAGGCGTAGGCGTAACAAATGAAGGGGATGCCCGAATTGACCACACCCATGGCAAAAATGCTGCGCCAATGGGTTTGGAGGGCGGGGCCATGACCTTGCCAAATCAACACAGGCAACAGGGTGAGCGAGGCCACTGTCACCCGCATCCAAGCCGTGCTGAAAGTGCCAAATTCGGCCACGGTCATGCGCATGAACAAAAAGGAGGAACCCCAAATCATGCCCAACAACAAAAACTCTGGCAGCCAATGTCGCCAGCGGGGCGTGGAAGTCACAAGAGCATGCCCTCGCGTTGGAGCAGGGCCACTTTGCGGTTCAGGCCGCCTGCATAACCGGTGAGCGCGCCATTGGCACCCACCACGCGGTGGCAAGGCACGATGATGCTCCACGGGTTGCGTCCCACCGCCATGCCCACTGCACGGGCCGCATTGGGATGTTGGAGGTGTTGGGCCAATTCGCCGTATGAGGTGAAGCGACCGAATGGAATGTCTTGCAAGGCTTGCCAAACTTGCTGCTGAAAAGCACTGCCGAGTAAAGGGGCCAGCGCCAATTCAAACTGTTGACGGGTGCCTGCGAAGTACTCGGCCAGTTGGCATTTGGCTTGGCGCAACCAAGGCACGCTCGGCCCCCAAGGCAAGGCTTGGGTATCGGGTTTGTAACGCTGATCGTCAAACCATGCACCACACAAACCTTGTTCGCTGGCCACCAGCGTCATGCCACCCAGCGGGGTGTTGATCGGCATTTGCCAGACCTTGGCAGGCTTGCTGAGGGTGGCGAGGGCTTGAGGCATGGCAATGGGTTGGTGCGCGTTGCGGGAAGTGCCACCATCATAAGCCGATCCTGTGAACTTTTGGGTGCAAGTGCCCCGCCTACAATGCCCGACCATGCAGATCCCAGCCCATGTTTTCAAGGCCTACGACATTCGAGGTGTCGTGCCCTCAGCCCTCAACGCCGAGTTTGCACAAGTCTTGGGTCGCGCCTTCGGCACCCAAGCCCTGGCGCAGGGAGAAACCCAAGTCGCCGTGGGACGCGATGGCCGACTCAGTGGCCCGACTTTGGCACAAGCCTTGATTCAGGGATTGGTCGATGTGGGGGTGCAAGTGACCGATGTGGGGATGGTCACCACTCCCCAGTTGTATTTCGCGGCGCACACCTTGTGCACCAGTGGCATTCAAATCACCGGCAGCCACAACCCCAAGGACTACAACGGTTTCAAGATGGTCATGGCCGGACGTGCCATTCACGGGGAAGAAATCCAAGGTCTGCGCCAAATGATGCAAGACCAAACCTGGGTGTTGAAAACAGGCGGCCACGTCACACCGGTCGATGTGAACCAGGCTTACCTGGACCGCATCGTGCAAGACATTCATTTGAGCCGCCCGATCCGCATCGTGGTCGACAGTGGCAACGGCATTGCCGGGGCATCTGCACCCGGCATCTTGCGCGCCATTGGCTGCGAGGTCATCGAGTTGTTCAGCGAGGTGGATGGTGAATTCCCCAACCACCACCCCGACCCCAGCAAACCCGAAAACCTGCAAGACCTGATGGCCGCGCTGCAAAACACAGGCGCCGAATTGGGTTTGGCCTTTGATGGCGATGGCGACCGGCTAGGCCTGGTGACGAATGACGGACAAACGATTTACCCCGATCGTCAAATGATGCTGTTCGCGCGAGATGTGTTGAGTCGCGTGCCGGGTGGATCGATCGTGTTTGACGTGAAATGCTCGCAACAACTGGCCCCTGTCATCCGGGCCGCAGGCGGTGAACCCGTGATGTTCAAAACCGGTCACTCGCTCATCAAAGCACAAATGAAAACCATCAACGCCCCATTGGGCGGGGAAATGAGCGGGCATGTGTTTTTCAAAGAACGCTGGTATGGCTTTGACGACGGCACCTACGCGGCTTGCCGTTTGCTTGAAATCCTCAGCCGCTCCCCCGACGCCAACGCGGTGCTGCATGCCTTGCCCACCAGCCAGTCCACGCCTGAACTCAATGTGGCGTGTGCCGAGGGCGAGCCGCACCGGGTCACAGCCGATTTGCTCCAACTCGCCCAAACCCAAGGTTTGCCATCGCCCGCCCATGCCCCAGTGCTTTGCGACATCGATGGTTTGCGCATCGACTGGTCGGATGGGTTCGGGTTGGTTCGCGCCTCCAACACCACGCCTGTGTTGGTGTTGCGCTTTGAAGGACAAAGCCCTGCGGCACTGTCGCGCATCCAAGCTGACATGATGGCGATGCTGCGCCAAGTCAAACCCGACGCCCAGGTGCAAGAGGCGGCGCATTGAGGGTTTTGCTGGTCAAGTTGTCCTCGCTCGGTGATGTGGTGCACAGCCTGCCTGCGGCCATGGACATGATGGCCGCCGTGCCTGGTGTTCAAATCGATTGGGTGGTCGAACCAGCTTTCGCCCCGGTGCTCAAGCTCTGCCCAGCGGTGCATCGGGTCATTCCTTGTGCGTTGCGTCAATGGCGCAAAAGCTTTTGGACCGCCGACACCCGTCGCGCATGGACCTTGTTCAAACAAGCATTGCAAACCACGGCTTACGACGCTGTCATTGATTTGCAGGGCCTCACCAAATCTGCCCTGATCGCCAAATTGGCGCGACTCGGCCCAGGCGGAAAGCGTTACGCCATGGCCCATCGCACCGAAGGCTCTGCTTATGAAGCGCCCACCCGCTGGGTGGCCGACGTGTTGATTGACTGCGCCTGGCACAGCCACGCGCTGGACCGCGGTCGCCATGTTTGCGCCCAAGCCGTGGGCTATGACTTGCCGCCCCTGCAAATGGGTTTGCAAGCCGTCCCCCATGTCGATGTCCTGCCTCAAACCGTGGCTTTGGTGCATGGCAGTTCCCGCGCTGACAAAGCCTGGCCATTGGCGCATTGGCAGGCCTTGGGTCAAGCCCTGCAGCAACAAGGCTTTCAGCTGGCGTTGCCGCATGCCAACGAGACCGAACTGCAAACCGCACAAGCGGTGGCCCAAGCCTGTCCAGGCGCTGTGGTCTGGCCCCGCTGTGCCTTGGATGAACTCGCCCAGCGACTCGCGGCCTGCGTCGGGGTGGTGGGCGTGGACAGCGGCGTGAGCCATGTCGCGGTGGCACTGGGCTTGCCCCATGTCCAGATTTACAACTTCAACACCGCCTGGCGCACCGGCCCTTTGCACCAGCCGCATCAAATGGCGGTTCACGACCGGCCCACGCCCTCGGTGGACACCGTGCTGTTGGCATGGCGCAGTTGCTGGCAATCCCAAGCCGAGGGTCGGACATGATTCGGGTTCTCTACGCTTGTGTCATGTGGTTGCTGGTGCCCCTGGTGCTGCTCAAGTTGTTCAAACGCGCGCGCCACGAACCCTTGTACAGCGAGCACATCGGTGAGCGCTTTGGCCATTACGACATGCCTGCGCAAGAAGGGGCTGTCTGGTTGCACGCCGTCTCTTTGGGCGAAACACGCGCAGCCACCGCGTTGGTGCAGGCTTTGCGCCTGGCCCACCCGGGCATTCGGTTTGTCTTCACGCATGGCACGTCAACCGGTCGGTTGGAAGGCTTGAACATGGCGCAAGCAGGCGATGTGCAGGTGTGGCAACCCTGGGACACACCACAAGCGGTGCAGCGGTTTTTGAAGCATTTCAAACCGAAGGTCGGCTTGTTGATCGACACCGAGGTTTGGCCCAATCTGATTTGGCAGGCCAAAGACCATGGCGTGCCCTTGGTGTTGGCCAACGCCCGTTTGAGTGACAAGTCTTGGCGCAAGGCACAGCAGTGGCACTTGTTGTCCAAGCCGGCCTTCAGCAGTCTGACGGCGGTGTGGGCGCAAAGCGAAGAGGATGCCAAGCGGCTGCGCGCCTTGGGTGCACCTGTGCAAGCCATCACAGGCAATTTGAAATTCGATGCCCGACCCGATGCCACCTTGCTGGCGCTGGGTCAAGCATGGCGCGCACAAACCGAGAAACCGATCGTGTTGTTGGCGATTTCGCGCGAGGGCGAAGAAGCGACTTTACTGGAAACACTGCACCAGCACCCCGAGTACATGAACGATGTGCAGTGGTGGATCGTGCCGCGTCACCCGCAGCGTTTCGAGGTGGTGGCCGACATGGTGTTGTCCAAAGGCTTTGCCTTGGTGCGTCGCAGTGCCTGGTCAGAGCAACCCGATGCCGATGAACACCCGCAAACCCATGCCATCGTGTTGGGGGACTCCTTGGGTGAAATGCCCTTTTACTATGGCGCGGCCAGCGTAAGTTTGCTGGGTGGCAGTTTCGAGCCTTTTGGTGGTCAAAACCTGATCGAGGCCTGTGCCTGTGCCTGTCCGGTGTTGATGGGCCCACACACTTACAACTTCAAACAAGCCGCTGAATGGGCCTTGAAAGCAAGTGCTGGCCAGCGCATGACCCATTTGCCCGAGGCCATGCGCGTGGCCCATGCCTTGGCCTTGAACCGGGCCCAACATGCCCAGTACGCCAAAGCGGCGCAGGTGTTTTCATTTGAGCACCAAGGCGCCGTTGCGCGATGCGTGGCGCTCTTGCAACCCTGGTTGAAGGATTAAGGCGTCAACAGTTTGTTGACGTCTTGCAGGTCTTGCAGTTGCAAGCTGCCAGTGATTTGGCGCAGTTTCAAATGGCCCAGCAACACGTCGTAACGGGCTTTGGCGAGTTTGGCCTTGGTGTCAAACAGCTTGGTTTGCGCGTCCAGCACATTGATGTTGATGCGCACACCGACCGAGTAGCCGAGTTTGTTGGCCTCCAAGGACACTTTGCTGGACTCTTCTGCGGCCTGCAGGGCTTTGATTTGACTCACGCCAGACACCACGCCGAAATAGGCGGCACGGGTGGTTTGGGCCACATTGCGCGTGACCGTGTCCAAATCGGTGGCGGCTTTGCTGGACAGGCTGATGGTTTCTCGCACCCGGTTGTTCAGGGCTTGGCCGGTGTAAAGAGGGTAGTTCATCACCACAGCGCCCGTGGCCAGTCCCAGCCGGTTGTCGGCCAAGCCAGCCGCCCCACCATTCACGTTGTTTTGGTAGGTGAAGCTGAACTGGGCGTCCACGGTGGGGCGCAGTCCGGCGTCGGCTTTTTTCACTTCCAACTGGGCCACGTCAAAGCCGATGCGCGACTGCTTGATGGAGGGGTTTTGTTGTTCGCTGACCGCCACCCATTCGTCCACGTTGGCGGGTTGCGGGGCTTCAGGCGTGGCAGTCAAAGCGACGGCTTTGGGGGTCAAGTCCGATTTACCCACGAGTTGCTCCAGGGCCATTTTTTTCACCCGCAAATCATTGGTGGCCCCAATTTCTTGCGCCACCACCAGGTCGTAGGTGGCTTGGGCTTCGCGTGTGTCGGTGATCGTGGCTGTGCCCACTTCAAAATTGCGCTTGGCAAATGCCAGTTGCTCGGCCACTGCTTTGAGCTGTGTTTGAACAAAAACGAGCGTGTCTTGGCTGGCCAGCACATCGAAATAGGCCTGGCTGAGTCGCACCATCAGGTCTTGTTCTGCGGCCCGAATTTGTTCGTCCATCAATTGGAGTTGCATTTGGGCTTGCGACACCTCGATCTGATCCGCAGGACGGAACAAGGGGTGGGTGGCCGCGACGGTGCCTTGTTGGGTGCTGTAGCCACGGGTGCTGTCTGAGTAACCCAATGGCTTGGTGTTGGTGTAGGTGTTGTTGGCCAGGTTGAGGTTGGCAGTCAAATTCAAATTGGCCGTGGGCCCGAGTTTGGCCTGGGCTTGGAGCACTTTTTGACGGGTGGCCTGGGCCTGCAACTGCACCGATTTGAAGCTCGCATCAAATTCACGGGCGATGTCAAACATTTCAACCAGGCTTTGACCACGGGCTCCACCTGAAAAGGCCATGCTCATGGCCGCAATCAAGGGCAGGGTGCGAAACAATTTCATGGTCTTCCTTTGTGGTGACATCTGGGATTAAAAGTGGAACGAGCTGTGTTGGGCAAAGCCATGCAGGCGGGGTGTGACCACATCCCACAGAATGTGGCTGTGACCCGAGCCATCGGCTTGGCGAGTGATGCGCGTGGCTTGCATCATGGGTTCGTCGCCCACCACGGCCACGACACGTCCATGGGGCTTGAGCAGGTTGAGCAATTCTGGGGGCACCTCAGCCACTGAACCACCCAGCAAGATGGCATCAAAACCGCCTGCAGGCAGCCCGCTGGGCACACCCGTGCTCAGCCGCACTTCGGCATTGTGGATACCCGCTTTGGCCAGGTTGGTTTGGGCGGTGCTGATCAAGTCTGCATGGCACTCCAAGCTCAGCACATGAGTGCAAGACAAAGCCAACAAGGCGGTCAGGTAGCCGCTGCCTGTGCCCAATTCGAGCACACGCTCGTGCGCCTGCAATTTCAAATCTTGCAGCAAGCGGGCGTCCACGCGGGGTGCCAGCATGTGTTCACCGTGACCCAAGGGGATTTCGGTGTCGCTGTAGGCCAGCGAGGCAAAGGCGGCAGGTACAAACATTTGGCGGTCCAACTGAGCCAGGTGCGTCAGCACCTGCTTGTCCAGCACGTGCCAAGTGCGGATTTGTTGCTCAACCATATTGAAGA
>JBDKLR010000011.1:0-2516 GCA_039795515.1 Pseudomonadota bacterium
TGAGGGCACGGTGCTGCCAAGCTTCACGATTCAGTTGCTGGTGGGGATCGTGCTGCACGATGCGCTTTCACCTTTGTCGGTGCAATTGGCGTTGTCTGTGGTGGTGTGCACAGCGATGGCAGCCATCATCCTCAAGTCAGGTGGCGATGAGATCGATCGCCAAGTGTTTTTTCAGATCGCTTACCCCACCCTCATGTTGGCCGTGCTGGGCTATTTGGTCACTTTCTTGGTGATGTTTTGCTTGCTGGTGTGGCTTGGTTTGGACGGTTCCACCGCCGCGTTGCTTGCTGCCATCACGGGCTCGACCGATCCTGCGGCACTCATTCCAACGCTCAAGCGCACGGTCTTCAAGGCACAGTTTGAACGCGTCACCCATCTTTCGGTGGCTGAAAGTGCCCTGAACGATGCGGTAGGTGCCATCTTCACTGGGGCGGTGTGTGTGATGGTGGCTTCTGGGCAAGACCTCGCGACCTTATCCGACCTCTCCACGGCGTTGTTCAGCGGTGCCAACGTGGTCAGTTTGGGCGGTCAACTCTTGTTTGGCTGTATCGCTGGCGCTGTGGGGTGGGCTGGCATGTACGCCTTTGAGCGTTACAAGTCGGCCCAGGTCGGCCGAGGCGAGCAAGATAAACCTTACGACTTTGCGATTGTGTTGGCCGTTCCATTGGTCACCTTTTTGTTGGCGCAAGCCATCCATGGCAATGGATTTTTAGCGGCTTTTGTGGCCGGTCTTTTGGCTAATTTCAACCACGGGTCGCACCACTTTCATGGTCTGCTGCACAGCATGGAAGTCAAGATTGAAAGTGTGGCCAAGCCCACCATCTTCATGATGGTCGGTCCGTTTGTTTCCGTGGAGACTTTGCTGGAGACGGCCTGGATGGGAATGTGGGTGTCCGTCTTGTTCATGGTGGTGGCCCGGCCGGTTGCCGTGTGCTTGGCTTTGCTGCCTACAGGCATCTCTTGGCGAGAGAAACTGTTTTTGTGTGCTGTGCGTGAAACCGGTGTCATTCCTGTGGTGTTGGCTGTGATCACTGTGGCGCAGTTTCCCTCCATGACATGGCTCATGCCATTGACCGCTTGGGTGGTGATTTGGACGCTGACCCTACTGCCTGCCATCACCCCTTGGTGGGCTCAAAAGCTCAAGCTGCTGGTTTAGCCTTGTGTTGCCTTATGTTTTTCCTTTGACTTTGAAAGAACTGTCATGAAACCCAAAATCATTGTTGCCCGTCCCGTTTTCGACAGCGTCATCCAACGCCTGTCCGAACATTTCGACGTCACCCACAACCAGGATGACCAGCTTTGGACCAAGGCCAGTTGGACCGCTGCGCTTTCACAGCATGCTGGCGCCTTCACCACTGGTGCAGACCCTGTGGATGCAGATGTTTTGGCTGCCTGTTCAGGTCTCAAAATGTGCGCAAACATGGCCGTGGGATTCAACAACTTCGATGTCCCTGCCATGACGGCGCGTGGCGTGCTGGCGTCCAACACGCCCGATGTGCTGACCGAAACCACGGCAGATTTTGGTTTCGCTTTGCTCATGGCGACGGCGCGTCGCATGACTGAAAGCGAACATTACTTGCGCCGAGGCGAATGGAAGCAATGGCGCTATGACATGTTTGCCGGCGCTGAGGTTCATGGCAGCACGATGGGCATTTTGGGAATGGGGCGAATTGGCCAAGCGATAGCCCGCAGAGGCGCGCATGGTTTTGGCATGAAGGTCATTTATCACAACCGTTCACGCTTGTCCCCACAGTTGGAAGCTGAGTGCAAGGCCAGCTATGTCAGCAAGGAGGAGCTGTTGCGAACCGCAGACCACGTGGTCCTGGTGGTGCCCTATTCGGCTGCATCGCACCACACCATTGGTGCGGCGGAGTTGGCGCAAATGAAACCCACCACCACCTTGGTCAACATTGCTCGCGGGGGCATTGTGGATGACGCTGCTTTGGCTGCGGCTTTGCGACAGGGGCAAATTGCCGCTGCGGGGTTGGATGTGTTTGAAGGTGAACCCAAAGTACATCCAGACCTCTTGACCGTGCCAAACATTGTGCTGACACCGCACATTGCCAGTTCGTCCATCGCTACCCGATTGGCCATGGCCAATTTGGCTGCTGACAACCTGATTTCGTTTTTCACGCAAGGCAAAGCATTGACTCCCTTGAACACCCTGCCATGAGTTTGGCGCTGGCTTTGGTCTTGGCGTTGGTTGCCCTCAACGCCATGTTGCTGTGGTTGTGGGTGCGCCGATCAGGCGTTGCGTCGACACAGACTTTGACACTTCTCGAGCAGACAGTGCGGCAACTCCATGACCAGCTTGAGCGCATGGAGCGTGATTTGCGCCATGACATCACCGAGTCGTCGCGCAGCGGACGCCAGGAACTCACCCAAACCTTGGCGAGTTTTCAACTCAGTCAAGTCCAGCAGCTGAGCTTGATGCAAACCACGGTGTCAGACACCCTGAATCAACAACTCCAGCAATTACAACGCAGCAATGCCGAAAAACTCGATGAGATGCGACG
>JBDKLR010000012.1:0-9079 GCA_039795515.1 Pseudomonadota bacterium
CGACAAAAATGAATTGCGTGGGTCCGGTGGTGCGAATGCCGGTGATGCGGTGGCGTGTGGTTTGCGCCTTGCGCGAGGTGATGCTGATTTTTTGACCGACCAAGGCATTGAGCAAGGTGGATTTGCCCACATTGGGTTTGCCCACGATGGCGACCAAGCCGCATCGTTGGGGGATGCTGGGGTCAGCGGGGGTGGTTTCTGTGGTCATGGGGGGTTTTCGCGCAGCCATTGCAACATGGCCGCCGCCGCGGCTTGCTCGCCGCTGCGTCGTGAGCTGCCAATGCCGCGTTGTGCTTGCTTCATTTCAGTGACTTCGCATTCGACATCGAAGGTTTGTTGGTGCGCCGCGCCCGTGGTGCCAACCACCCGGTACACGGGCAATTGCCAGCGCTTGGCTTGCAGCCATTCTTGCAACTCGGTTTTCGGGTCTTTGGCCGCAGCCGTCATGGTGGGCGACACATCCACTTTCTCGAACAAGCGCAGCACCAGGGCCTGCGCCACCTCGAAACCTGCATCGAGGAACACGGCACCAATGACGGCTTCCAAGGCGTCGGCCAAGATCGATGGGCGTTGCTGGCCACCCGAGCGCATTTCGCCTTCGCCCAAACGCACCATGCCCACCAGACCCAGATCCATCGCCAAGCGGTGCAAGGTCTCTTGCTTGACCAGGTTGGCACGCACCCGCGACAAATCGCCCTCGGGCTGGTCATGCAACGCGTTGTAGAGCATGCGAGAGACGGCCAAATTGAGCACCGAATCGCCCAAAAACTCCAGGCGTTCGTTGTGGCTGCTGCCAAAACTGCGGTGGGTCAGGGCCAGCGCCAGCAACTTGGGGTTGGCAAATGTGTGCTGCAGGCGGGTTTGCAATGCCGCGTGTGACTTGGCGTCAGACACCTGGTTCATGCTCAGTTGAAAGCACCCACGCGCGACGGTTTGGCGAAATTCATCCAGATGAAAAAGGCCTTGCCCACGATGTTTTTGTCAGGCACAAAACCCCAATAGCGCGAGTCCAAGGAATTGTCGCGGTTGTCACCCATCATGAAATAGTGGCCTTCGGGCACGGTGCACTCCAAGCCTTCCACGCTGTAACTGCAGTTTTCTTTGTAGGGAAAATCGTTGATGCCGCTGACAAAGTTGGGCACCTGCTGGTCGTTGAGCAAACGGTGCATGCGCAGTGGACCCATTTCCTGGGGTGTCGCGCCAATCGGCATGTTTTCTTCAAATTGCAAGCTGTAGCGCATGTTGTCGGCGTCAAAAAACTCGGGAATGGCGGTTTTGCTGACCACTTGACCGTTGATGGTCAACACTTTGTTCAGATACGCGATCTTGTCGCCAGGCACGCCCACCACCCGTTTGATGTAGTCCAGGCTGGGCTTGGGTGGGTAGCGAAACACCATGACATCGCCACGCGCCACAGGGGTGCCTTCGGTGATTTTGATGTTGGCCACAGGCAAGCGAATGCCGTAATGGAATTTGTTCACCAAGATCAAGTCGCCCACATGCAAGGTGGGGATCATGGAGCCGGATGGGATTTTGAAAGGTTCAAACAAAAATGATCGCAACACAAACACCGCGGCAATGACGGGAAACAGCCCAGCGGTCCAGTCCATCCACCAGGGCTGACGCAGCAGGTGGTCGCGGGTTTGCAAAGCCAGGTTTTCATCGTCCGTGGCGGTGATGCCTTGTCGTTCCAATTCTTGCAAACGTTGGGCACGCTCGGCGTCAAACGCGATGGCCGCCGCACGACGCTGAGGCAGAAAATGAAATTGTTCGGCCAACCAATAAATGCCAGTGACCGTGGTCGCCATCAGCAGCAAAAGCGCAAACGAACCCTCGATGACACCGGCATACCAAGCGCCTGCGTAGCCGACAAATGCGGCCAATACCAAAGCAGTGATGGTCGGCATCAGTCTTCCACCTGCAAAATCGCCAAAAAGGCTTCCTGGGGTACTTCGACCGATCCAATCTGTTTCATGCGTTTCTTACCTGCTTTTTGTTTTTCAAGGAGTTTGCGTTTGCGGCTGATGTCGCCGCCATAGCATTTTGCCAGCACGTTTTTGCGCAAGGCTTTGATGGTTTCACGCGCGATGATGTTGGCGCCGATGGCGGCTTGGATGGCCACATCGAACATTTGGCGGCTGATGATCTCGCGCATCTTGGCCACCACAGCACGCCCACGGTACTGCGACTGGCTGCGGTGCACGATGATGGACAAGGCGTCAACACGCTCGCCATTCAACAAAATATCGACCTTCACCACGTCGGCGGCACGGTATTCCTTGAATTCGTAATCCATGGATGCGTAGCCACGGCTGACGCTTTTGAGCTTGTCGAAGAAGTCGAGCACGATTTCGCCCAAGGGCATTTCATAGGTGAGCATCACCTGGCGACCGTGGTAGGCCATGTTGAGTTGCACACCGCGCTTTTGATTGGCCAAGGTCATGACCGCGCCGACGTAGTCCTGTGGCATGTACAAATGCACCGTCACGATGGGTTCGCGGATTTCCTCCATCTTGCTGGCCTCGGGCATCTTGGAAGGGTTTTCCACCATGCTGATCTCGCCATCGGCCTTGAGCACCTCGTAGACCACGCTGGGCGCGGTGGTGATCAGGTCTTGGTCGAATTCACGCTCCAAACGCTCTTGCACGATTTCCATGTGCAACAGGCCGAGGAAACCACAGCGAAAACCAAAGCCCAGCGCTTGCGACACCTCGGGCTCGTAACGCAGGGAGGAATCGTTGAGCTTGAGCTTTTCCAATGCGTCACGCAGGGCGTCGTACTGGTTGGCCTCGGTGGGGTACAAACCGGCAAACACCTGGGGTTGGATTTCCTTGAAACCGGGCAAGGCTTGTTCGGCCGGTCCAAGGTTGTTGGGCAGCTTTTTCTCGAGGGTGATGGTGTCACCCACCTTAGCGGCTTGCAGCTCTTTGATGCCCGCGATGATGTAACCCACCTCGCCCGCCTCCAAAGACTCGCGTGATTCGTTGGCAGGGGTGAACACGCCCAGGTTGTCGGCGTTGTAGACCGCGTTGGTGGCCATCATCTTGAAGCGCTCGCCACGGGCAATGCGCCCATCGATGACACGCACCAGCATGACCACGCCCACGTAGGTGTCAAACCAGCTGTCCACAATCATGGCGCGCAGCGGGGCATCCTGCTTGCCTTTGGGCGGCGGGATGTTGGCGACCACCGCCTCCAAGATCTCGTCCACGCCCATGCCGGTTTTGGCCGAGCAGGGAATCGCGTTGGTGGCGTCGATGCCGATCACATCCTCGATTTCAGCTTTGGCGTTGTCGGGATCGGCAGAGGCCAGATCCATTTTGTTGAGCACCGGCAGCACCTCGACACCCAGGTCGAGGGCGGTGTAGCAATTGGCCACGGTTTGCGCTTCGACACCCTGGCTGGCATCCACCACCAAGAGCGCGCCTTCGCAAGCCGACAACGAACGGCTCACTTCATAAGAGAAGTCCACGTGTCCGGGCGTGTCGATCAAATTCAGGTTGTAAATCTGGCCGTTCTGGGCCTTGTAACGCAGCGCAGCGGTCTGCGCCTTGATGGTTATCCCACGCTCTTTTTCGATGTCCATCGAATCCAGAACCTGCGCCTCCATCTCACGGTCACTGAGACCACCGCAACGCTGAATGATGCGGTCGGCGAGCGTCGATTTACCGTGGTCGATGTGGGCAATGATCGAAAAATTTCTGATGTGGTTCATCAATGCAAGTATTTAAGTGTTTGAATTTACAGAGGAGAAAGCCATAAAAAAGGGCGCGTCAGGTGATGACGCGCCCGGAACCAACAATCTATGGCAACTGCGATAGTTGGGACCTCATTGTAGGCAGAAAGCCGGATGCAGACAGCCCCAAAGGGTCTCTGAACAGCGCGTTGTCGGTCCGCGACACCATTGTTATACACAGTTTATTCACAAAAATGGTGCGCGCAAGACGGAATAACTTGTGGGCGAACTGTGGATCGATATGTACAACTCACAAAGCGTCCCGTATTGTGAAGAAAATCCTGTTTCATATTACCTGAGGCTGCAAATAAAGGATGGTCTTAGATTCAAAACTGCTTGATTTTAACTTTGAAGTTAGCGTGGGCACACATCAAATATTTTCTGAAAATCGTTGGAAGAATCCATCAGCCCTTCAAAATCAAGGGTAATCCCTTGGTTTTGAAGCTGGTTCAACGTGGACGAATCAGGATGTACTGCGCCCAATCACCACGACGCAGCAACACATTGACGGGTTTTGATTTGTCCAATCGGCCCATCAATTGGAGGAAGCTCTTGGTGTCGGTGACTTCTGCATTGGCGACCTGAACGATGACGTCACCTTCACGAATGCCAGCACGCGTGGCGGGTTCGGCCACCGCATCCACGCGCACACCGCCACGCAACTTGAGTTCTTTCTTCATCCCCTCGGTCAAATCGCTCACCGTCAAACCCAGCAGTTGGGCGGTTTGCGCGGGTTTGGCTTTGTCAGCACCGGGCGCGTTGTTGAGCGCGGCTTTTTTATCAGGCTCAAATTCGCCGACGGTGATGGCATAGTCTTTGGTCACGCCACGGCGCAACACCGTGACTTGGCTGGTGGTGCCGGGCTTGGTGCCGCCCACGGCACGGGGCAAATCGGACGATTTCTCGATGGTTTTGCCATCGAATTTCAGAATGATGTCACCGGCTTCCAAACCTGCTTTGTCGGCTGGCGAACCCGCTTCGATGCTGTTGACCAACGCACCTTGGGGCTTGCTCATGCCCAGGGATTCGGCCACATCTTTGCTGACCTCGCCGATGCCCACGCCCAAGCGACCGCGTTGCACACGGCCATTGGCGCGCAACTGGGTGCTGACATTGGCCGCTTCGTCAATCGGAATGGCAAAGGAGATGCCCATGAAGCCACCAGAGCGCGAGTAGATTTGGCTGTTGATGCCCACCACTTCGCCGCGCATGTTGATGAGCGGGCCGCCCGAGTTGCCGGGGTTGATGGCCACGTCGGTTTGAATGAAGGGCAGGTAGTCGCCGGTTTCACGACCTTTGGCGCTGACGATGCCAGCGGTCACCGTGTTTTCCAAACCAAAAGGCGAACCGATGGCCATCACCCACTCACCCACTTTCAGGCGGTTGGGGTCACCCAGTTTCACAGGGGGCAAACCCGTGGCTTCGATTTTCACCACCGCCACATCGGTGCGCTTGTCCGCCCCCACGATGCGGGCGGTGAACTCGCGCTTGTCGGTCAAAGTGACCAGCACTTGTTCGACGCCATCGACCACATGTGCATTGGTCATGATGAAACCATCGGCGGTCAAGATGAAGCCCGAGCCCACGCCGCGCGGTTGGTCTTCTGGCTGTTGTTGCGGACGGTTGGGACGACGTTGGCCTGGCGCATTGGGAATGGGCACACCAAAGAAGCGACGAAACAACTCTTGCATTTCCTCGTCTTGGCCATCGTTGGGCCCTGCGGCCACAGGTTGCGCTTGTTTTTCAATGGTGCGGATGTTGACCACCGAAGGACCCACTTGTTCGACCAAATCGGTGAAGTCCGGCAGGGCGCGTGCAGGACTCGCCGGCGCTGGTGTGGCTGCCAAAGTAGAAACAGACCATGCGCACAAGCTCACACCCATGCAGACAGCCAACAGCAGCGACGCTGCGCGGTGGCGTGGACCAAAAGACTGATTCATCTCGTCACTCTCCAAGAAAAATGAATAGACCAGTTGTAACGTGTATTCCCACTGAACAGCGGACAACCCCTCAGTTCCCTTGAACAACGGGCGGTCTTAGGGGTTTAAATGCGTTTGAACACCAAACTGCCGTTGGTGCCGCCAAAGCCGAAATTGTTTTTGACGGCGATGTCGATCTTCATGTCACGCGCCACGTTGGCACAGTAATCCAAATCGCATTCGGGATCGGGGTTGTGCAAATTGATGGTGGGTGGCGCTTTTTGATCGTGAATGGCCAGCACCGTGAACACGCTTTCAATGCCACCTGCACCACCGAGCAAATGGCCTGTCATGGATTTGGTGGAACTGACCACCATGGACTTGGCATGGTCGCCAAACGCGGCCTTGATGGCATGGGTTTCGTTGATGTCACCCAAGGGCGTGGAGGTGCCGTGGGCGTTGAGGTATTGCACCTGATCGGGCGACACCCCAGCGTTGTTCAAGGCGCTGAGCATGGAGCGGCGAGGACCGTCCATGTTGGGTGCGGTCATGTGGCCAGCGTCGGCGCTGCGACCATAGCCCACCAACTCGGCGTAAATGCGTGCGCCGCGTTTTTTGGCAAATTCGTATTCTTCCAGGACCATCACACCGGCCCCTTCACCCAGCACAAAACCATCGCGGTCTTTGTCCCAGGGACGTGAAGCGGTTTGCGGGTCGTCATTGCGGGTGGACAAGGCCCGCATGGCGGCAAAGCCGCCCAAGCCCAGCGGCGAAATAGTGGCTTCAGCGCCACCGGCCACCATGACATCGGCGTCGCCGTATTCGATGATGCGACCGGCTTCACCAATGCTGTGCAAACCAGTGGAGCAAGCGGTGGCGATGGCCAAGTTGGGGCCTTTGAATCCGCAACGCATGGACACATGGCCAGAGATCATGTTGATGATGCTGGCCGGCACGAAAAATGGAGAAATGCGACGTGGCCCGCGCGCCATCAGTTCGTCGCGCATGTTTTCAATGAGGGGTAAACCACCAATGCCAGAGCCAATCAGACAGCCGATGCGAAAAGCGGTTTCGTCGTCCAAGCCCTCGCCCGTGGGCAAACCAGCGTCGGCAACCGCTTGCAAACCTGCCGCCACACCCAAGTGGATGAAGCGGTCCATGGTGCGCGCTTCTTTGGGCGAGATGTATTCGTCGAGATTGAAATTTTTGACTTCGCCTGCGAAATGACAAGCGAAACCAGACGCATCAAAGTGGGTGATGACGTCAATGCCAGATTGACCGGCCAAAATTTGCTTCCAAGACGCTTGCGCCGTGTTTCCCACCGGAGAAACACAGCCCAAGCCGGTCACGACAACGCGACGACGACTCATGCGGATCCTCGGGAAATCAAGCTTTTTTGTGGTTCAACGCGTAATCGATGGCGTTTTGCACAGTGGTGATTTTTTCGGCGTCTTCATCGGGGATTTCGATACCGAATTCGTCTTCCAATGCCATCACCAGTTCCACGGTGTCCAAAGAGTCGGCACCCAAATCGGCCACAAAAGCCTTTTCGGAGGTGACTTGGGACTCTTCCACGCCGAGTTGTTCGGCAATGATTTTTTTGACTCGTGATTCAATATCGCTCATGGTTCCCTCAGAGGGTTGTGTTTCGAAGACCGCAATTTTAGCCGTGCGGACGGGGCGGCTTGCTACTGGCTTATACCGACCCGTCAGGCCATGTACATGCCTCCATTCACATGGATTTCTTGCCCGGTCACATAGCCCGCCTGGGTGCTGGCCAAAAAGGCCACGGCATGGGCCACATCTTCAGGCTTGCCCAAGTGCCCCAGTGGGATTTGCGCCAACAGGCCTTGCTGTTGATCGGAGGACAAACTGGCGGTCATGTCGGTGTCGATGAAACCTGGCGCCACGCAATTGACCGTGATTTGACGGCTGCCCAACTCGCGCGCCAAGGCGCGAGTCATGCCTGCCACACCGGCTTTGGCGGCCGCGTAATTGGCTTGGCCGGGGTTGCCCGCAGCACCCACCACGCTGGTGATGTTGATGATGCGGCCATAGCGCTGCTTCATCATGGGCTTCATGACCGCGCGGCTCATGCGAAAAACGGCTTTCAAATTGGTGTCCACAACGGCGTCCCAGTCGTCGTCTTTCAAGCGCATGGCCAGCATGTCGCGGGTGATGCCGGCGTTGTTGACCAACACCTGCAAGCCGCTCGCCGTGCTCACCACGTTGTCGACCACTGCTTGCACCTGTTCAGCATCGTTGACTTGCAACACCAAGCCCTGGCAACCGGCATGGGCTGACAGGTTTTGACTGATGCGCGCCGCGCCTTCTTCAGAGGTGGCTGTGCCAAACACGCGGAAACCCGCTTGGGCCAGTTGCAAGGCAATGGCCGCGCCAATGCCGCGAGATGCGCCAGTGACCAAGGCGACTTGAGGGGTGTTGTCAGGGGTGCTCATGGTTTATTCAGCAGCAGGAAACAGGGCCAAGACCTCGGCCAGGGTGGCCGGGTCGTACAAGGCGTTGGCGTTCAACTCGGGCGCAATGCGCTTGACCATGCCTGTCAAGACTTTGCCTGGGCCGCACTCCACCACGTGGGTGACGCCCAGGGCTTGCATGCGTTGCATGGTTTCAACCCAACGCACAGGACCAAAAGCCTGGCGGTACAAGGCGTCGCGAATGCGCTCGGGATCGGTTTCGATCGCCACATCGATGTTGTTGACCAATGAAACGGCAGGCGCTTGCAATGCCACGCCCGCCAGTTGCGCGTGCAACCGCTCGGCCGCAGGCTTCATCAGTGCACAGTGAAATGGCGCGGACACGGGCAAAGGCAAGGTGCGCTTGGCACCAGCGGCTTTCAACAGCTCGCTGGCTTTGGCCACGGCTGCTTGGCTGCCGGAAATGACGGTTTGACCGGGGTCGTTGAAATTGGCGGCTTGCACCACTTCACCGCTGTCGGCCGCAAAGCTGTTTTGCACTTCTTGGCAAATCTCGATCACCTTGGTGGCATCCAAGCCCAACACAGCGGCCATGGCACCAGAGCCCACGGCCACGGCCTCTTGCATGGCCTGCGCCCGGAACCGCACCAAGGGCACGGCATCGGACAAACGCAGGGCGCCACTGGCCACCAGCGCGGAATACTCGCCCAAGGAATGCCCGGCCACAAAAGCAGGGGTGGCGCCGCCCTCGGCCTGCCACACGCGGTAAGCGGCAATGGCTGCCACCAGCATGACCGGCTGGGTGTTGGTGGTCAGCGCCAAATCTTCCTTGGGGCCTTCATGAATCAATTTCGCCAGGTCTTGGCCCAAGGCCTCGCTGGCCTCTTCCAAGGTGGCTTCCACCACCGGATGGCCGTCCCAAGCGTCCAACATGCCCACCGACTGGGAGCCTTGACCAGGAAATACAAATGCAAATGTCGTCATAT
>JBDKLR010000013.1:0-5610 GCA_039795515.1 Pseudomonadota bacterium
TTCATCCACTCCGTTGGGCACTGCTGTGTTTGTGTTTGAGTGCCTGTGGCAGTTTGTTTGGGCCAGCCAAACAAGTGGCTTCCAAACCCCCTTCAATGGGGTCCAATGCCTCCGCTGTGCAGTCCACACCAGACACGGTGGAACCGACTTGGTGGCGATTGTTCAACGACCCTGTGTTGGATGAATTGCAAGTAAAACTCTTGCAAGGTCACTTGAACCTGCAGTTGATGTCCTCCAAGGTCGCCCAAGCGCAGGCCAGTTTGTCTGCATCGCAAAGCAGTTTGTGGCCCTCGTTGTCCCTCAACACCAGCGCCGCCCGCGCCCAAGACAAGGGCGGTGCAGCCACCAACCAATTGAGTGTCACTGCACCCTTGTCGTGGGAGTGGGACGTGTGGGGGCGTCTCAGTGGCCAAACCGCTGCAGCGCAAGCCAATCTGCAAGCCAGCCAGGAAGACTTGGCGCTCGTGCGTTTGTCAGCGCAGGCCACCTTGGTGCAGACCTACTACGCGTACCGTTCAGCGCAGCGCCAGCTGGCGGTGTTGTCGCAGGCTGAGCAGGCCTATACCAAGGCATTGAACCTGACCCGTTACCGTTATGACGCAGGCGTGGTGTCTGCCGCCGATGTCGCGCAAGCCGAGGTGCAACTGGCGACCACCAAAGCGCAGCGGATTGATGTGGACAGCACGCGCATGCAATTGCAAAACGCATTGGCCGTGTTGGTAGGCATGGCACCTGGCGAGTTGCAACTGGCGGCTTCCGATGTTTGGCCCAGATTGCCTGTGTTGCCTGCGTTGGTGCCATCCACTTTGTTGCAGCGACGCCCCGATGTGCGTGCCGCCGAGCAACGCGTGCTGGCCGCACAGGCACAACTGGGTGTGGCGCAATCAGCATTCTTTCCCACCTTCAGTTTTTCGGCCAATGTCGGCTATCGAAGCAGCGAACTGGCCAACATCTTCAGTGCGTCTTCATTGCTGTGGTCACTCGGCCCCAGCATGGCGCTCAACCTGTTGGATGGCGGGCAGCGCAAGGCGGTGCAGGCCGAGGCCCGTGCTGTGTTGGATGGTGCAGGCATTGGCTACCGACAAACCGTGTTGCAAGCTTTGCAAGAGGTGGAAGACAACTTGGTGGCGACTCAGCAGTTGCAACAACAGGCCTTGTCGCAATCGCAAGCCCTCACGTCCGCGCAACGCAACCTCGACATCGCCCAAGCACAGTACACGGCGGGGACTGTCAGTTACCTCAATGTGGTCACTGCGCAGGCCAGTGCGTTGACCGCGCAACGCGCCTTGTTGGACATTCAAAGCCGGCAGGTGTTGGCCACCAATCAATTGCTGAAAAACTTGGCGGGGCAGTGGCCCGCAGAAGCTGTCAAACCCTGATCAAGCGCTGGGCAAGGCCAGCGAAGCACGAAGTGCTTCCAGGCGAGCGGCCTCCACCCGTTGACCCACTTGCAAACCGGTCAATCCTTGCTTCATGGCGGCTTCAGAAACCGCCGCCGTGTCCACCGACAAAGCCGCTTGCAACAGGCGTTGCAAATGACCGGATTGGGGATAGGCGCGGTCTTGCAATCCCAAGCGACCTTTGGCATCGGCTTCGCAGGCTTGCAGCACCAGTGCAAAGCGTTCGGGTCGTCGCAGGGCGTCACACCGCACCAAGAGTCGCAGCGTGGCTTCGGGACTCAAGCCCAAACAACCGTGGACATGACCGTGTTCACGCGCCACCACCTCGGCCAGTTCTTGGCAGGTCTGCGGGACGCGCAATCGGGTGCTGATGGCTTTCAACAATTTGACGCTGCGGCCTTCATGGCCAATGTGGCGAGGCCATGCGCTGGGGTGTGTGTTGCCCTTGCCCAAGTCGTGACACAACGCGGCAAACCGAACCTCCAGCCCGGTGTTCATCAGCGCACACTGGTCCAGCACCATTTCAAGGTGCACACCGGTGTCTACTTCGGGGTGGTGTTCCACGGGTTGTGGCACACCGTAAAGCACATCCACCTCGGGCAACAAGCGCTGCAAGGCACCGCAAGCGCGCAGCACTTGCAACATGCGCGAGGGCTTGGCAGACATCAAACCTTTGGCCAATTCTTGCCAAACGCGTTCACGCACCAAGGCATCGACTTCACCGGCTTGCACCATGTCTTGCATCAAGCGCATGGTGTCTGGCGCCACGGTGAAATCAGGGAAACGCGCGGCCAAGCGGGCCAACCGCAAGATGCGCACAGGGTCTTCTCTGAATGCATCGGTGACATGGCGAAACACTTTGTGCTGCAAATCCTGTTGACCATGGAACGGGTCGGTCAAAGCGCCCTGGCTGTCGCGGGCGATGGCATTGATGGTGAGGTCACGTCTGGCCAAGTCTTGTTCCAAGGTGACATCGGGGGCGGCGTGCACCACAAAGCCTTTGTAGCCGGGTGCGGTTTTGCGTTCTGTGCGTGCGAGGGCGTACTCTTCTTTGCTGCGCGGGTGCAAGAACACGGGGAAGTCCTTGCCAACGGGTGTGTATCCCAGGGACACCATTTCTTCGGGCGTGCTGCCGACCACCACCCAGTCGCGGTCAGCGCCTCCCAAACCGAGCAACTCATCCCGAACGGCACCACCGACCAAATAAATGTGCACGTCAATCTTTCAGTGCAAACACCGCGTCCAAGCGGGTGGGTTTGGCGACACCCAAATCGTTCAAACCAGCGAAAGTGCCAGACGCCACGTTGTCCACTTGCATCGAGGCCAAGTTGTCACGACTCATGAGCGGGGCCCCTGGCATGAACTCCATCAACAAAGCCTGCACATAGGCCAAGGCATGGGGCAGTCCCAACACCAAGCGTGGATGACCGGACCAACGGCCGGCGTGCTCGACCATTTGTTGCAGCGTCAGGACTTGCGGACCTGCCAACTCATACACCTGGCCCACGGTGCGCGGGTGTCTGACGGCGTGAACAATGGCTTGGGCCACGTCCTGTACCCACACCGGTTGAAACCGGGTGTTGGCACCCGCCAAAGGGACAACAGGTGCAACAGCCAACAGCTTGGCAAACAAGTTGATGAAGGCGTCGTCCTCGCCAAAAATGACGCTGGGTCGAAGCACTGTGAGCTGCAAGCCTTGCACCACGCCACTTTGCAAGGCGGCTTCGCCATGCGCTTTGCTGCGCTGGTAAAGCGAAGGCCCTTGCAAATCTGCGCCCAGTGCGCTGACATGCACCAAGCGACGCACGTTTTCGTTGATGCATGTTTGCGCCAGCAAACGGGGGAACACCACATGTGCGCGTTCAAAAGCGGCGCGGTTGCCATGCAAGATGGCGATCAAATTGACCACCACGTCGTGACCACGAACCAATGCAGCCAATTGAATGGGGTCGTGGACATCGGCTTGCACCACGCTCACCATGGGCAGCATTTGCACCGATCGCGCGGGCAGTCGGCGGGTCGGCACCGTCACTTGGACACCGATGCGGTTCAAGGCTTCGCACACATGTCGTCCGACAAAACCAGATCCACCTAATACAAGTACTGAAGTCATGCATCAACTGTAGCGGCATTCTTTGGTGTCGCAAGCCGAGCGAGTGGCGATAATCCGCACATGAACCAATTAGATGCACTTAAGCTTTACACCACTGTGGTGGCTGACACAGGCGACTTCCAACAAATCGGTCAGTTTCATCCGCAAGACGCCACCACCAATCCATCGTTGATTCTCAAGGCCGTGTTGATGCCGCAGTACCAAGCGCTGTTGCAAGACACCTTGCACCAGCACCCCGGTGCTGCTGTGGACGTGTTGATGGACCATTTGTTGGTGCAGTTTGGTTGCAATGTTTTGCAGCAAATCCCAGGACGCGTGTCGACCGAGGTGGACGCCAGGCTGAGTTTTGACCAGCAAGCCACCATCGCACGTGCCCGACGCATCATCGATTTGTACAAGGCGCAAGGCATCGATACCGAGCAACGCGTGCTCATCAAAATTGCAGCCACCTGGGAAGGCATTCAAGCGGCGCAGGTGCTGGAGCAAGAGGGGATTCACACCAACCTCACTTTGCTGTTCTCGTTTTCGCAAGCGGTGGCTTGTGGTCAAGCGGGGGTCACCCTGATTTCACCTTTTGTGGGTCGTATCCAAGACTGGTTCAAAAAAACAGCGGGCCCTCAATGGGATGAAGCCGCCAACGCTGGCGTGAACGACCCCGGTGTGAAAAGCGTGCGCCACATCTACAACCACTTCAAACACCACGGCATTGCCACCGAGGTCATGGGTGCCAGCTTTCGCAATGTGGGGCAGATCTTGGCCTTGGCTGGTTGTGATTTGCTCACCATCAGCCCAGAGTTGCTGAGCCAGTTGCAAGCCGCTGAGGCACCGGTGCCGCGCATGTTGGACGCCGATTCAGCCAAGGCTTTGGATTTGCCTGAAGTGCATTTCAATGAAGCCGGCTTTCGGTTGGCGATGAATGAAGACGTCATGGCCACTGAGAAATTGGCCGAGGGGATCAGGGCGTTTTGTGCCGATGTGCGCAAACTCGAGGCTTTGATGCAAGCCTGAACGTCAGGGCTTTGCTTTCACGCCAATCGATCCACCGCCACACCTTTGTCAAACCGCACTGGCGGGTGCTTCACCCGGCGAGGTGCCGTGTCGATGGGGTGCAGGAACGCGTTGTTTGTGCCAAATCGCTTGCCGCCCAGGTATTGATGCGCCCAAGCAGGTGCTGTGGTTTGTGGCTGGACCACTTCAAATTGGCGAATCTCTTGGAGAACAATCGGACGCATTCTGGAAATATAGTTAATTTGAAAGTGTTCAAATAATACTCAATTTCCAGAATAATTAACACTTTAAAGTATTAAATTGCTGATTTTTGCATATTTACCACATAAAAAGTATTCATTTTGAAGGTTTGAAGCGCAGGCAAGGGTCGGGGCGCTGAATGGCAGGGCCTGCCCAGACGTAATCTGCTTTTCCAACCCAGGACTTGAGCCAGGTCTGTTGCTCAACATCGTTTGCAAACGGTTCATGTTCGAGCAACAAAACACTCACCACATGCACATCGGGCCTGTTGGCGCGAATGATTTGAGGCACACCCAGGTGCTTCCATGCATGACCGTTGCCCGCCAGCACCACGGCAGGCAGGTGCTGCAAGGCGGCATGGGCCATGGAGGCATCTCTTGTGCGTTGCACCGCCATCATCCCTTCGAACATGTGACTCGGCAGTGCGCCGCAATGCCCGTCGTCGATTTCACGCTGTAAATCTTGTCGGCCCTGTTCACTCAGCGGGGCTTGGGCCAGCAAAGCCAGCAATACAGGCGGCGCAGTTTCTCCTTTGGATTTGAAAATGCCTGGGCTGTCTTCTTTGCGGATGTTGCCGCCCCACAAGGACAAACGCCGTTCTTGGATGCTTGCAAACAAGGGTTGGTGAAGCGGCCATTGCCAGCCTTGGGGGTCGAAACCTGTGGCACTCAAGCCTTGCAGCAAATCAGTAGACGCCGACATTTGCAAGGGCGCGGTCAAGTGTTCGGCCACCACGGATGTCTGGGGTCGCAGCGTACGTAGCCATTCCCCACGCACCTCATGGTGGCGTGGGTTGTCATGGATCTCACCCAGCACGGTCAGGTCCGCACGGTTCATGACCTCCAACAG
>JBDKLR010000014.1:0-8864 GCA_039795515.1 Pseudomonadota bacterium
CCACCACCAACACCGCGGCGATGGCGACATTCCAGTGCAGGGGCTGGCCTGTGGTCAGCAACAACATGACCGTGGACAAGATGGGCGTGGCAAAAGCCAGCAGACCCATGCGGCGGGTGTCGCCGATTTTGATGGCCGCGTCCCACAAAAAGAAAGCCCCGCCCAAGGGACCGGCACCCAATAACAAAATCAATATCCAATCTTCGCGACTCAGGGCCACGGAAGGCTCCAGCAGCACATGGCAGGCAAGCGACAACAGGCCCGAGACCACGGCGAAACTCCCCACCGCTGCTGTGGGAAACGGCGGCAATCGGCGGGTCATGAGCGAGTAACTCGCCCAGACAAAGGCCGAGGCCAGGGCCAGCACATAACCCCACTGAAAACCACCGTGCGTGTTGCCGACACCGCCACGCCCCAAGATGGCGATGGCCGCGCCTGCAAAGCCAATGAGTGCAGCCACCACATGGCGGATATGCAGATGCACGTCTTGCAAAAACAAAGGGGCCAGTACGACCATGCCCAAGGGCCAGAGGTAATTCACCAAATTGGCTTCCACCGCTGGTGCCTGACGCAGCGCCATGAACAGCAGAAAGTGAAAGCCGAACAAGCCATATATGCCCACCCCCAGAGTGGGCAGCGGGACTTGCCACTGAGACCAGCGACCTCGCGACAAAGGCAAGGCGATCAAACTGCCCAGCAACAGCCCCAGACCTGTGAGTAAAAAGGGTGGGACGTGTGAGAGCTTCACCCCCAATGCCGCCAAACTGCCCCACAAGCCAATGGCCGCCAAGGCCAGCAGATCGGCCTTCAGTGCGGTCTTCATAGGCCCAAGAGTTTGTGCAGACGTGGTGAAGCGGTGGTGTATTCCAGGGGGATTTTTTGCCCTGGGTTCAGGTAAGCCGCTGCGCCAAAAGCGGCCAGGGTGGCTTCGTGAAAACCACTGAGGATCAGCTTGCGTTTGCCAGGGTAGTGGTTGATGTCACCCACCGCGAAGACGCCTGGCGCGCTGGTGGCAAAGGATTCAGTGTTCACATTCAGCTGCTTTTTGGCCATGTCCAGGCCCCATTCGGCCACGGGGCCGAGTTGCGGCGACAAGCCCAACAGCACCCAGAGTTGGTCGCAGGGCAGGGCCACTTCACCTTCCAAGGTGGCCAATTGCAAACCCGTCATGCGACCGTTTGTTGTGTGCACGTCTTGCACTTGGCCCAATTGCAAGCGCACTGGGCCGCTGGCGCAAGCTTGGGCAAACGCAGATTGCAAAGGTTCCGACGCGTCCAAGGTGGCCCGGCGGTGCACCAAGGTGACGCTCGCGGGGTGGTGGGCCAAGCTGTCGAGCACGGCTTGCAAAGCCTGGTCATCGCTGCCTACCACCACCAGGTGTTGGCCTTGCAGCGATGGAATGTCAGGCACAACATGAAACACCTGCTGGCCTTCAAAGACTTGCAAGGCGGGCAGCGCCAGTTTGCGCGGTACAAAAGCCCCCACGCCCCCTGCGATGAAGACCGTGCGACTGAGGAACGACTGCCCGGAAGTCGTTTCGACCAACCAACGCCCATCGGTTTGAGCGTTCATGGTCGAGACCAATTGGTTCAAGTGGAACTGTGGTTTGAAGGGCGCTGCTTGCTGCTGCAAGCGCTCGATCAACTCGCGGCCTGTGCAGCGTGGCAGGCCAGGAATGTCGTAAATGGGTTTGTCGGCGTACAGCGCCACGCATTGACCACCCACTTGCGGCAGCGCGTCCACCACATGGGCATGAAGCGCTTGCAAGCCCAGTTGAAACACCTGGAACAGGCCCACCGGGCCAGCCCCGATCACCAGGGCGTCGGTTGAAATGGGTGTGGCGTGAACCAACAGGTATTAACGCTGTAGTTCGGACAATTTGCCGCTCTTGTCTTTCCAGTCATCGGCGTCGGCCAAGGGGGCTTTGCGCTTGGTGATGCTGGGCCAGCCGATGCGCGACAACTCGGCATTCATGGCGGTCATGTGCTGTTGGTCGGCAGGCACGTCTTCTTCGGCATAGATGGCGTTGACAGGGCATTCGGGGATGCAGACCGCGCAATCGATGCATTCGTCGGGATCAATGGTCAGGAAATTGGGGCCTTCGCGAAAGCAGTCGACGGGACAGACGTCCACACAGTCGGTGTATTTGCAGCGGATACAGGCTTCGGTGACAACGTGGGTCATGGTGTTAACTTTTAAGCGAAAGGTTCAACAAAGATGGCGCATTTTAGGGGCAGGCCGGGGTCAGGCCTGAACCAGGGCTGCAGCCGATGTTTTATGGCTGGCGGTATCGACCAAAACCAATGAGCCCAGGATGCGCGACTGTTCAAACGGTTGGCTCACCAAAGGCTGTTGAAACGCCAGTTGCACATGGCCGATGGCGTTGGGCGGCAGTTCGGTGGCGTCCATTTCTGCCAAAGTGTTGATGTCCAAGCGGTGCAGGATGCGACTCACTTTCGCCTTGACCCAGCGGTGGCCGTGCAGTGCCCAATACAGACGCCCAGCCACCAGAGGCTCATCGTCCAACCAGGCGAGCGTGACATTCAGTTGGGTTTGCGCTTGGACCTCGCTGTCTTGGGCCAGCAGCCAGTCGCCGCGTGACACGTCCACCTCGTGGTCCAGCACCACGCCTGCGCTGTGGCCTGCCGCGACATCGCCTGACTCGCGCACCGCCGACAACACTTCCTTGATGACCGCGCTTTGGCCGCTGGGGAACACCTTGACGCTGTCACCCACGCGAGCCACGCCGGTGCCCACGCGGCCCCAATAGACGCGGCGACCTTTGGAGGTGTCGGCACTGTCATGGAATTTTTCTACCCATTGCACCGCGAAAGCCAAGTCGCCTTCTTCATCAGCAGGGGTGACCGGCAGGCGCTCGAGCAGCTCCAGCAAACTCGGGCCGCTGTAATTGCACCAATCGGGATGGGTGCTGACCACGTTCCATCCTTTCAGGGCAGAAATGGGGACGATGGCGTTCACGTCCATGCCTGCTTCGTCGGCAAACTGTTGCAGCGCTTGGGCGATGTTCACAAAAGCGGTGCTGGCGTCCGTCACTGCGTCGAGCTTGTTGATGGCAAAAATGACCGAGGGAACGCGCAAGAGTTTCAGCAACAGGCTGTGGCGACGGGTTTGCGGGAGCAGGCTCAATCCTGGCTGGGCCCAGTCCACTTTGGTGGCGTCCACCAAGACCACGGCCGCGTCGGCGCTGGAGGCGGCGGTCACCATGTTGCGGGTGTATTGCTCGTGGCCGGGTGCATCGCCAATGATGAACTTGCGGGTTTCGGTGCTGAAGTAGCGGTAGGCCACATCGATGGTGATGCCTTGCTCGCGTTCAGCAGACAAGCCGTCGGTGAGCAGGGCCAAATCGGTTTCACCTTGGCGTTGCACGCCAGCCAGGTGGTCTTGCAACACCGACTTGGAGTCGACCAGCAATCGCCCGATGAGGGTGGATTTGCCGTCATCGACCGAGCCACAGGTGATGAACTTCAGGGCGGGGCGGGTGGCGAGTTGGGCAGTCATCAGAAATAGCCTTCTTTTTTGCGTTTTTCCATGGAAGCCTCAGAGGTTTGATCGTCCATGCGGGTGGCCCCGCGTTCACTCACGTCAGCAGCCAGGGTTTCAATCACGATGTCTTCGGGTGTGGCGGCAAGGCTCTCGACGGGGCAGGTGCAGGTGATGTCGCCCAAGGTGCGAAAACGCACTTGGCGCTGCTGCACCACTTCGCCATCTTTGGGCGGCGTCATGTGGGTCACCGGCACCAACAAGCCACGGCGCTCGATCACATCGCGGGTGTGGGTGTAGTAGAGCGATGGCAAGGCGATGTTTTCACGCGCGATGTATTGCCACACGTCGAGTTCGGTCCAATTGGAGATGGGGAACACGCGGAAATGCTCGCCAGGGTGGAGGCGGGTGTTGAACAGGTTCCACAACTCGGGGCGTTGTGATTTGGGCTGCCATTGGCCAAAGCTGTCGCGATGGCTGAAGATGCGTTCTTTGGCGCGGGCTTTTTCTTCGTCGCGGCGCGCACCGCCGATGAGGGCGTCAAAGCGGAACTCCTCGATCGCTTCGAGCAAGGTGACCGACTGGTGCACATTGCGGCTCTCACCTGGGTGGGCCAAGCGCACCGTGCCTTTTTTCATCGAGTCTTCCACGCTGCGAACAATCAGCTCTGCGCCCAGTTCTTTGGCGCGAAGGTCGCGGAAGTCGGTCACTTCGGGAAAGTTGTGGCCGGTGTCGATCATCAACAGGGGGTAAGGGATGCGACCCACGCCAAAGGCTTTTTCGGCGCACTTGAGCATCACCAGGGAATCTTTGCCGCCTGAAAACAAAAGGGTAGGGCGCTCGAAAGCGGCGGCGACTTCACGCAGGATGAAGATGGTTTCTTCTTCCAACGCATCCAAATGGGCGTTGCTCAGGGTGTGCAACTCGTTGTCGTTTCTGGCATTCATGTTCAGGCTTTCACGTGCAAACCGCACTCTTTGGCATTTTCGTCTTCCCACCACCAGCGGCCGGCGCGGAAGTCCTCGCCCAAGCTGATGGCGCGGGTGCAGGGTGCACAGCCGATGCTGGGGAAAAACTGGTCGTGCAGCGGGTTGTAGTCCACTTTGTGTTGGGCGATGTAGTGCCAGACATCGCCCCAAGTCCAATCCACCAGGGGGTTGAGCTTGAGGATGGGCACACCGTTGGTCACATCGGCTTCTTGGGCAGACACCTCAGCCCGCGCTTGTGACTGTTCTCGGCGCAAACCAGTGACCCAGGCTTTTTGACCTTGCAAGGCACGGCCCAAGGGTTCGAGTTTGCGCACGCCACAGCAGGCTTTGCGGTTGGCGATGCTCTCAAAAATGGCTTGCTGGCCAGGGCTTTTCACAAAAGCCATCACGGCCTCGTGTGGTGGTTTGTAGACCTGCACCGGGGCGCGGGAATGGGCCTGCAAGCGCTCGAGCAGGGCCAGGGTTTCGCTGTGCAAGGCACCTGTTTCCAGCACAAACACAGGGATGTCCAAGGCCAAGCTGTTGATGAGGTGGGTGATGACCACGTCTTCGGCACCTAAGCTCGAGGCTTGCTTCAAAGGTTGCAACTCGGCCGCCGCAGCTTTCAGTTGTGCTTGGGTGGCGGCCAGTTTGTCGGCAAAGTTGGCGCTGGGTTTGGCGTGCAGCGTCGTTGCGGGCGTATGGGGTTTCATCGTGCAAACAAAGGTTGGGGTTGGGTCACATCGCCTTGGTAAAAACCGCTGAAGTGGGTCAGCAATTCTCGTCCTTTGGTCAAGCTCTGATCAGCGCGCAAGACGGCGCTTGAAAAACCGCAGCGTTGCATTTGGCTGAGTTGGTCGACCAGCACATCGCCGGTGGCGCGGATGTCGCCTATGAAGCCACAACGGCGGCGCAACATCAGGGCTTGGCTGAAGGCGCGGCCATCCGTGAAACTCGGAAAGTGCAGTTCAATGATTTGCACCCCGTCCAACGGGTGTTGTGTGGGGTCGGCATCGTTGGCCAATTGCAAATCAGATGGTGGCAATGTGTCTGTGTGTGTGTGTATATGCATGGTCGTCTTTCAAGCCGCAGGGCTGAATGCTTCGTCGTTTGCATGGTGACGCGCCGCGTTGGCTGCTGCTTTGAAGTGCTCAAATCCAATGCGTTGCAACGCGTCTGTGAAGGTTTCGCCATGCTGGCGCTGTTCGGTGTAGACCTGCAACACGGCTTCAATCACGTCCACCACTTCGGCTGAAGAGAAAGAGGGGCCGACCACTTTGCCGGGCTTGGGGTCGCCGCTCAAACGCGAACCATCCGAGCCGCCCAAGGTCACCTGGTACCACTCCTTGCCATCCTTGTCCACGCCCAGAATGCCGATGTGCCCGCTGTGGTGGTGACCACAGGAGTTGATACAGCCGCTGATGTGCAAATCGATTTCACCCAGGTCGAACAACTCGTCGAGGTCTTGGTAGCGTTCGGTGATGGCCGCCGCGATAGGCAGCGAACGCGCATTGGCCAAGTCGCAATAGTCGCCACCAGGGCAGGCGATCATGTCGGTGAGCATGCGGATGTTGGGTTTGGCCAAACCCAATGCTTTGGCCTCTTTGTAGAGCGCCGTCAATTGTTCGGCCGCCACCCAAGGCAAGACGAGGTTTTGGTCGTGGCTGACGCGCGCTTCGCCAGCGGAGTATTTGTCTGCCAACAAAGCCGAGGCGTCGAGTTGATCGGCGGTGGCGTCACCAGGCGCTTGGCCCAAGCGCTTGAAGGACAAGGTGACCACGCGCAAATGCGGGTTGCGGTGTGGCGCCACGTTTTGTTGCAACCAACGAGCAAAGTGGTGGTCAGCATCTGCCGCAATGGTCAATTGGGCGTGCACGGCCTCGGCAGAGAGGGTGGTGTTGGGGCTCAAATGGGGTGGTACAAAACTGGCACTCACGCGGTCCAATTCGGCTTGGGTGATGGTGTGCGGGGCACCATCTTGCGTGAGGATGCGTTGGTACTCGGCTTCCACCTGGTCCACATAAGCCTGACCTTCGGCCTTCACCAAAATTTTGATGCGGGCTTTGTATTTATTGTCACGGCGGCCAAAGCGGTTGTAGACACGCACCACAGCTTCCAGGTAATTGAGGATTTGGTGCCAGGGCAAGAACGCGCGAATGACACTGCCAATGATGGGCGTGCGTCCCATGCCACCACCCACCATCACGCGAAATCCGACATCGCCCTCGGCGTTGCGAAGCACTTGCAAACCCACGTCGTGCCAAGCAGTGGCGGCACGGTCTTCTTGTGCGCCGCTGATGGCGATTTTGAATTTGCGTGGCAGGAACGCGAACTCGGGGTGCAAGGTGCTCCACTGGCGCAAGATTTCAGCAAAGGCGCGGGGATCGACGATTTCATCGACCGCCACGCCAGCACGTTCATCCGAGGTGATGTTGCGGATGCAGTTGCCACTGGTTTGAATGCCGTGCATGTTCACGCTGGCCAGGAGGTCCATCACGTCTGCGCTTTTCTCCAGCGGAATCCAGTTGTATTGCAGGTTTTGACGGGTGGTGAAGTGGGCGTAGCCATGGCTCAAGGCGGGGGCGGGAATGCCTCCAATGGCGTTTTGCTTGGCTTGGGCTTCGTTGAACAAGGCTTCTTCGGGACGGTCATATTCCCGTGCTATCCGGGCCAAGACACGCAACTGCGCGCTGTTGAGTTCGCCATAGGGCACGGCCACACGCAGCATGGGTGCATAGCGCTGCACATACCAACCGTTTTGCAAACGCAGTGGACGGAACTCCTCTTCGCTGAGTTGGCCATTCAAGCGTCTTGTCAATTGATCGCGGTATTGGGCAGCGCGCTCTTGGATAAAACGTCGATCAAAGTCGGTGTATTGGTACATGGTCAGTTCAGATCAAAACAAGTTTGCTGCCGGCCCATGCCAGCAACACAGAAAGGGCGGAGCGAATGAAGCGCTCGGGTATACGTGTGACAAAGTGCGAGCCCAACCAAATGCCGGGCACAGAGCCACACAACAACAACCCGAGCAGCGGCCAATCCACAGTTCCTAAAGAAGCATGACCGAGGCCGGCAACCAAGGTGAGTGGCACGGCATAGGCAATGTCTGCAGCCACAACCCGGTAAAGCGGTAATTGGGGATAGAGCAACATCAGCACGGTGACCCCAATCGCGCCAGCGCCCACCGATGTGAGGGTGACCAGCACGCCAATGACCGCGCCAAACAAGACAGGCATCAAAGGGTGTTTGGTTTGATCAACAGCATGGGCTGGTGGATCGGTTGACTCGGTTGCCACGAGGCGAGGCCCACGAATGGCTTTGTACAAAGTGGCTGCGGCTGTGAGCATCAGGGCGATGCCCAGGGTGAAAGTGATGGCGTGTTGCACTTCTGGATTGGAGGTACCCAACTCGTGCAAAGCCCACAAGGTGAGCGCAGCAGCAGGCACGCTGCCCAAGCTGAGGCTGAACACCACCCGCCAGGGAATGATGCGTTGACGTGCAAAGTTGAGCAGGCCGCCAAACTTGGTGAAGGCGGCAAACAACAAATCGGTGCCCACTGCCAAGGCTGGCTTGATGCCAAAGCCAAAAATGAGCAGCGGGGTCATGAGCGAACCACCGCCCACACCTGTGAGGCCCACGATGAAACCCACCACCAAACCTGCCAATACAAACGCCATGTTTTCCATAAGGGCGCGACTATAGAGACCCTTATCAGGGTTTCCAACTATTTTTTAGTTGGGGCTATATGCCAAATGGCTATATCAACATGCGGCATAAGCAAACAACTAATCAGTTGTTTGCATTCAGGACGGGATTCCACACAATCGACGATTCTTTGATTTTTCAAAAAGTTCAATCTCATGCTGAATCTATCTTTTGTGCGTCAAACGCTTCTGAGCGTTCTGTTGGGCGGCTTTGCTGCGCTGGCATCTGCCCAAACGCTGCTGAACGTGTCCTATGACGTTTCACGCGAGTTTTTCAAGGACTACAACGCGGCTTTTGTGGCGTATTACAAGAAAACCAAGGGTGTGGATGTGAAAGTGGACCAATCCCATGGCGGCTCCAGCGCCCAAGCCCGCGCGGTGAACGATGGTTTGGAAGCCGATGTGGTCACCATGAACACCACCTCAGATGTGGACTTTTTAGCTGCCAATGGTGTGGTGGCCAAAGACTGGTCCAAAAAATTCCCCCACAACGCGGCACCCACCACCTCAACCATGTTGTTCCTCACCCGCAATGGCAACCCCAAAGGCATCAAGGATTGGGACGATCTGATCAAGCCGGGTGTGCAAGTGGTGGTGGTCAACCCCAAAACGGGTGGCAATGGCCGCATGGCGTATTTGGCGGCTTGGGGCCATGTCCGCAAAAAGGGTGGAACCGATGCCGACGCCCAAG
>JBDKLR010000015.1:0-26465 GCA_039795515.1 Pseudomonadota bacterium
TGGTGAAAGCCGCTGGCAAAACCATGCCCGGCAAGAAAACGCCTGCGGCCAAAAAAGCCGCCGCCAAAGCCGACAAAGAAGCCAAGCCCAAAAAGCCACGCAAGCCCGCCGAGGGCAAAGCACCCAGCGCGGCCTTGGCTGCGGTCATCGGCCCCGAGGCCGTGGCACGCACCGAGGTGATGAAAAAGCTGTGGGACTACATCAAGGCGCAAAACCTGCAAGACCCGAAAGACAAACGCACCATCCATGCCGACGCCAAGCTCAAAGCGGTGTTTGGCAAGGACGCGGTGGGGATGTTTGAGATTGCGGGCTTGATTGGGCCGCATTTGGGGTGAGTTGTTTGTGCGAAGCTTCAGGCTATTGCAGACTGCTTTCTAACCGATGTCCCGACTCGCCCGCCGCTCACCGCAGCAGAGCTGCGACGTTCGCTACGCGGTCGAGCACGGTACATCTGGCCTTATCAGTATGAATGCGCGGAGCAATGCATTTCTTCACTTGGTGCCTGCAGCGCTCTAAACATCTTTCACCTGGCCAACCCTGCCGGGGTCGGACAGCCGCGAACATCGCAGCTGTGCTGCGGTGAGCGGTGTTCGAGCCCGGCAGGGTTGGCTTAGAGGACTGAAGGTTGCTCGCATGACGACCCGAGAAACGCCGGCAAGTCCTTGCCATGCCGAGGAAAAAACCAAGGCATACAATCCGCGGTTGCCTATTTCAGGAGAGTTTTTGTGTTGATGTCCTCTGCTTACGCCCAAACCGCACCCGCTGCCGCTGCTGGCGGTGACCTGGGCTCATCGCTGATGAGCATGCTGCCCTTGGTGCTGATGTTCGTGGTGCTGTATTTCGTCATGATTCGCCCCCAAATGAAGCGTCAAAAAGAGCTCAAAGCCATGATTGACGCGCTGGCCAAAGGCGATGAAGTGGTCACCTCTGGCGGCCTGCTGGGCAAAATCACGCAACTGGGCGACAACCAAATTGGCGTCGAAGTGGGCCAGGGCGTCATCGTTCAAATGCAGCGTTCGGCTGTTGTGCAAGTGTTGCCCAAGGGCTCGATCAAGTAACTCGATATGAACCGTTATTCATTGTGGAAATACGTGGTCCTGGTGACCGCGGTCTTGCTGGGCAGTTTGTACACACTGCCCAATTTTTTTGGCGAAGCGCCTGCGGTGCAGGTCTCGCCCGCGCGCGCCAGTGTGAAGCTGGACTTGGGCACGCAAACCAAGGTGGAAGAGGCGCTGAAAGCGGCCAATCTGTCGCCCAGCTTGGTCACGCTGGAACCCCTTTCGCTCAAGCTGCGCTTTGAGACCACCGACCAGCAAATCAAGGCGAAAGACGCGGTGCAACATACCTTGAACCCCGAGGCCGACAACCCGAGCTTCGTGGTGGCCCTGAACCTGATTCCGCGCACCCCTGCTTGGCTGGCCAGCATCAAAGCCGCACCCATGTACCTGGGCCTGGACTTGCGCGGTGGTGTGCACTTCATGCTGCAAGTGGACATGCAGGCCGCGCTGACCAAAAAAGCCGAGTCCTTGAGCGGCGATTTGCGCAGCGCTTTGCGCGAGAAAAACCTGCGTCACAGCGGCATTTCCCGTGAGCAACAAGACATCAACATCGCATTCAGCGATAAAGAAACCGCTGAAGCCGCCCAAAAGCTGATGCGCGAACAGTTCGCCGATTTGCTGACCAACATCACCCCATCCAACGATGGCGTGGTGCTGCGCGCCAACCTCAGGCCCGAAGCGGCCAAACGCGTGCAAGAACAAGCGTTGAAGCAAAACATCACCACGCTGCACAACCGGATCAACGAGCTGGGTGTGGCTGAACCGGTCATTCAACAACAAGGCCTGGACCGCATCGTGGTGCAACTGCCTGGCGTGCAAGACACCGCCAAGGCCAAAGACATTTTGGGTCGCACCGCCACCTTGGAAATCCGCATGGCCGACGACAGCTCGGAAGCGCGCTTGGCCGAAGTGGGCAGCGGCATGGTGCCATTTGGCACCGAGAAATACCTGGACCGCAATGGCCAAGGCGTGGTGGTCAAAAAGCAAGTGCTGTTGACCGGTGAAAACCTGACCGACGCCCAACCCGGCTTTGACAACCAAACCCAAGAAGCCGCGGTGCACCTCACCTTGGACGCCAAAGGCGCGCGCATCTTCAAAGACGTGACCCGTGAAAACGTGGGCAAGCGCATGGCCATTTTGCTGTTCGAAAAAGGCAAAGGTGAGGTCGTGACGGCCCCGGTCATTCGCTCTGAAATTGGCGGTGGACGGGTGCAAATTTCAGGTCGCATGACGACGGTTGAAGCGGCGGACACGGCCTTGTTGCTGCGCGCCGGTTCGCTGGCTGCGCCCATGGACATCATCGAAGAGCGCACCATCGGCCCCAGCTTGGGCGCGGAAAACATCGCCAAAGGCTTTGACTCGGTCACCTGGGGCTTTGTGGCCGTGACCATCTTCATGTGCATTTATTACGCCTTGTTTGGCGTGATCTCCAGCATCGCGCTGGCGGTGAATTTGTTGTTGTTGGTGGCCGTGTTGTCCATGCTGCAAGCCACCCTCACCTTGCCGGGGATGGCGGCCATGGCCCTGGTGCTGGGCATGGCGATCGACGCCAACGTGTTGATCAACGAGCGTGTGCGCGAGGAGTTGCGCAACGGCGCGGCCCCGCAAACCGCCATCCACACGGGCTACGACCGCGCTTGGTCGACCATCTTGGACTCCAACGTCACCACCTTGATTGCGGGCTTGGCGTTGCTGGCCTTTGGCTCCGGCCCGGTGCGCGGTTTCGCGGTGGTGCATTGCCTGGGCATTTTGACCAGCATGTTCTCAGCGGTGTTTTTCTCGCGCGGCTTGGTCAACCTTTGGTATGGCCGCCAAAAGCGTTTGCAATCCGTGTCCATCGGCACCGTCTGGCGTCCTGATGAATCCACCCGCGACGTGATCGCCAAAGCCAAAGCCGATTGAAAGCAGACCATGGAATTTTTCAAAATCCGCAAAGACATTCCGTTCATGCGCCATGCCTTGGTGTTCAACGGGATCTCCTTCATCACCTTCATTGCCGCTGTCTTCTTTTTGTTCAGCAAGGGTTTGCACTTGTCGGTGGAATTCACCGGCGGCACCTTGATGGAGGTCAGCTTTGCCCAGCCTGTGGCCTTGGACCCGGTGCGCGAACAAATCAGCAAGCTGGGCTTGACCGATGTGCAGGTGCAAAACTTTGGTTCGGCGCGCGATGTGCTGATTCGCATGCCAGCGGCCAAAGGCAGCAACGCCAGTGAGCAAAGCGCCAAGGTGTTGGCCGCATTGAAAGAAACCGACCCCAGCGCCGAACTCAAGCGCACCGAGTTTGTCGGACCGCAAGTCGGCGACGAGTTGGCGGTGGATGGCTTGAAAGCCCTGGCCTTCGTGGTGGTGGGCATCATGATTTACCTGGCCATACGCTTCGAATGGAAATACGCGGTGGCCGGCATCATTGCCAACTTGCACGACGTGGTCATCATCCTGGGCTTTTTCGCCTATTTCCAGTGGGAATTTTCTTTGCCTGTGCTGGCCGCGGTGCTGGCGGTGCTGGGCTATTCGGTGAACGAGTCGGTGGTGATTTTCGACCGGGTGCGCGAGAACTTCCGCCGCTTTCGCAAGATGAACACGGTTGAAATCATCGACAACGCGATCACCTCGACCATCAGCCGCACCATCATCACCCATGGCAGCACCCAGTTGATGGTGTTGTCCATGCTGCTGTTTGGTGGTGCCACGCTGCATTACTTCGCCATGGCCTTGACCATTGGCATTTTGTTTGGCATTTACTCGTCGGTGTTTGTGGCCGCGTCCATCGCCATGTGGCTGGGCATTCGCCGCGAAGACCTGATCAAAACGGCTGGCAAAAAAGAAGCCGAAGGCCCGAACGACCCGAACTCCGGCGCCGTGGTTTGAGCCTGCGTCATCCATCAAAAAAGGCACCCGAGGGTGCCTTTTTTTGTGGGGTCAGAGGTCAATGCGCGATGCGCGCCACTTTGTCGTCGCACAACTCGTCCAGCACCAAGGCGTCGGGTTCGATGCCCGCACTCCAATACACCATGAGCACGATGATTTTCAAATCATCCAAACTGACCGGGTCGTTGGGAACGGCCATGGCGCGATCGACCACGATCTCGCGCATTTGCGCAGACAAGACACCCGCACCTTCCATGAAGGTGAGAAAGCCCAAGCCATCTGCGCCCACGTGCTGCTGCTCGGCTTCGGAATAAATGCGCATGCTGTGGGGCGACTGCACATAGGCGGGTGTGAGAGGGGATTTGGGGGCGCTGGGTTGGATCATGTCGGCGCTTTGCGCCGCGATGTTGAGGCCGGCCAACCAACCCAAGGCTTGTTCAATTTCGTCGGCGTCAAAGCCAGCTGCGCTGAGTTTGCGACCTAAGAGAGGCAACTCGGGACAGGCTTCACCACGCCAGTAGTGCTCGTAGACATACACAAGAACATCGAACATGCAGGCAATATAACCTGTTTTGAGTTCATGCTTTCACCCGCTGGTAAAAACCGCCCGCCATGAGGGCCACTTGTGCGCGGTGTTGCAATCCGTGCAAGCCCGCCAAGGCTTGCTCCAGTGCCAAACCGCTGCGCAACAACAGCATGTCCAAAGGTTGTGGGTCGTGTCCCAGCGCATCCAGCAGGGCTTGTTCATCGGGTGACAACAACTCGCTGTGCTCGGCTGATGGTTGCGCCAACGGTGTGTGCAACGGCCAGGTGAGTTCTTCCAACACGTCTTGTGCGGTTTCCACCAACTTGGCCCCTTGTCGAAGCAATGCATGACAACCGCGCGACAAGGGTGAATGGATGGAGCCCGGCACCGCAAACACCTCCTTGCCCTGTGACAAGGCCAAGTCGGCGGTGATGAGCGAACCCGACTTCAGCGCGGCTTCCACCACCAACACCCCCGAACTCAAGCCGGCGATCAACCGATTGCGTCTGGGAAAGTGGTGCGCCAAGGGGGGTGTGCCCGGTGGCAGTTCACTGATCACCCATCCATGCTGCGCCACTTCGCGTGCCAGTGTCTGATGGGCGCGTGGATACACCTGGTCCAAACCGGTGCCCACCACTGCGACTGTGGCGCATGAGGCATTTGCGGGTTGTTGCATCGCGGCTTGCAAAGCCCCTTGGTGCGCCGCGCCATCGATCCCCAAGGCCAGACCCGACACCACGCAACACCCCGACCTGTGCAGGCTGTGGGCCAAAGCTTTGGCGTTCTCACGCCCCTGCGGTGTCGGGTTGCGGCTGCCGACGATGGCGATGCTGTTCTCACAAGGCAGATGCAACTGACCTTGCGCAAACACCAACGGAGGGGGGTCGTCCAATGCCAGCAAACCAGGCGGGTAGGCCGGGTCGCCCCACGTCCAAACCGCGTGCTGCACCGCGTCGGTGGACAGGGCCAGCCAGGCATGGGTGCGCTCGCAAGCGCCCAGCCAATCGGGTGGTGCCGCTTGCAATGCCTGCGATTGCGCCTCGCTCACATGTGCTTGCAAAGCCTGCACGGAAGTCGACAGCAAGGCTTGCGCCGAGCCAAAGCTTTGCAACAAGCGACGCAGGGTTTGCGGACCGAGCATGGGCGTCATGTGCAAACGCAACCAAGCCGCCCAGTCGGGCATGTCGGCGATAGGGGTCTGAAGTGTGAAAAGGGACATGGTGGACCTGTCTGTTGCTGTCAGCGTGTTTTTTTGCGGGAGGGGACAGCGTAGACAAACCAGCCTTGCGCAAAGGTGAGTGCCGCCTGCGTTCTTTGCAAGCGACGCTCAAGCGCCGGGCTGAAAAAAGCGACAATATCGCCATGGCTTTACTCCCCATTCTTTGCTTCCCCGACCCTCGTTTGCACACCGTGGCCAAACCGGTGGCCGAGGTGAACGACCAGATTAGCCAGTTCGCTGCCGACATGATTGAAACCATGTACGACGCCAAGGGCGTGGGCTTGGCCGCCACCCAGGTGGACTTTCACCAGCGTCTGGTGGTCATGGACACCTCGGAAGACCGTGACAGCCCCATCGTCTTGATCAACCCCGAGTTGCTGTGGATGAGCAACGAACGGGTCAAAGGCGAAGAAGGCTGCTTGTCGGTGCCTGGCATTTACGACGGTGTCGAACGCGCGGCCCAAGTCAAAGTGCAAGCCTTGGACGAGCATGGCCAATCACGCATCATCGAAGCCGAAGGTTTGATGGCGGTTTGCATCCAGCACGAGATGGACCACCTGATGGGCAAGGTGTTTGTCGAATACCTGTCGCCACTCAAGCGCATGCGCATCAAAGGCAAGCTGCTCAAAGCGCAACGCGAAGCCGAGCGCGCTTGATGCGCATCGTGTTCGCCGGTACGCCGGTGTTTGCCCAGACGGCATTGGCAGCGCTGCACACAGCGGGTCATGAGATCGCCTTGGTGTTGACACAACCCGATCGTCCTGCCGGGCGCGGCATGAAATTGCAAGCCTCGGCTGTCAAACAATACGCCCTGCTACAGGGCTGGCCGGTGTGCCAACCCACCAGCTTGCGTTTGGACGGCAAGCACCCCGACGACGCCTTGCAAGCGCAACAAGCCATCGCCAACGCACAAGCCGAATTGATGGTGGTGGTCGCCTACGGTTTGTTGCTGCCCGCCTGGACCCTGAACAGCGTGCCCCTGGGTTGCCTGAACATCCATGCCTCCTTGCTGCCGCGTTGGCGCGGTGCAGCGCCGATTCAACGCTCCATCGAAGCCGGTGACCGTGAAACCGGTGTGTGCATCATGCAAATGGACCAAGGCTTGGACACGGGCGGCGTGCTGATGCGCGCCGCCTTGCCCATCAGCGAGACCGACACCAGCGCCAGCTTGCACGACAAACTCGCTTTGCTGGGTGGTCAGTTGGTGGTTCAAACCCTCTCGCAGTTGCCCGCTTTGACAGCCTTGCCACAAGCCACCGAGGGGGTGACTTATGCCGCCAAAATTTTGAAAGAAGAAGCTTTGATCGACTGGCAGTTGCCCGCCGTGGTGCTGTCGCAGCGACTGCGGGCTTTTGACCCCTTCCCAGGCGCACACACCTTGCTGCAAGGTCAAGCGTTGAAGATCTGGTCGGCCACTGCACGGGACCACACCCACAACGCCACACCGGGCACCGTGTTGGCAGCGACTGAAGGTTTGCTGGTGGCCGCCGGTCAAGGTGCGCTGCAGGTGCATCAGGTGCAACTGCCCGGTGGCAAACGCATCAGCGCGGCCGAATTCCTGCACAGCCATACAGGCATCCAAGGACAGGTGCTGGGCCACTGAACGCACATGTTTTTCGATCCCGCCAATCACCAACACCCAGCGTTCAAAGAGGGCATGCGCGATATTTTGTCGGTTGCGCCGGGCATTTGGGCCTGGGGTTTGATGACCGGTGTGGCCATGGTGCAATCGGGTTTGAGCGTGGAGGTGTCCACCGCCATGACGCTGTTGGTCTACGCGGGCAGCTCGCAACTCGCGGTCACGCCCATGCTGGCGGCGGGTGCGCCATTTGGGGTGGTGTTGGCCACCGCGTTTTGCGTCAATTTGCGCTTTGTGGTGTTCAGCATGCACCTGCGCCAATACCTCATGAACTGGCCGCGCTGGCAACGCATGTGCGTGGGTTACATCACCGCCGACATGAGCTATGTGATGTTTGTCAAACGCTTCCCCGAACCCGCGCAAGAAGCCGAAGGCCAGCGCGCCGAGATGGCGTATTTGTCGGGCAACTGTTTTTTGAATTGGATCGGTTGGCAAATATCGAGCTTGATTGGCGTGTTCATGGCCAGCCAGATCCCGGGCAGCTGGGGCCTGGGCTTTGCCGGTGTGCTGGCCTTGGTCGGCGTCATGTGTTCGCTCTCAGACAGCCGTTTGCGACGCGTGTCTGCCGGTGTGGCGGGTGCCGCCGCCGTGGCGGCTTATGCACTGCCCTTGAAGCTCAACATCGTGGTGGCGATTGCAGCGGCTGTGGCCATGTGTTTGCTGCTTGAGCGCAGCCCCATGGCGGGCAAGGAGGCGCACCGGTGAGCGAGTTTTGGATTTACTTGTTGATCGCTGGCTTGGGTGGCGTCACCGTGGTCACGCGATGCTTTTTTTTCATGGTGGACCAAGAACTGCCCTTCCCTGCCTGGGCCGACCGGGGTTTGCGCTACGCGCCAATTGCTGCCCTGAGCGCGGTCATCATTCCAGAGATCGTGATGAAGCACGGCGCACTGATCAGCGACTGGCGTGATGCACGCATTTACGCGGCGGCAGTGGGTGCGGCGTTTTATTTTTGGCGGCGTGGGCAGGGTCAAGCGGTGCTGGGGACCATTGTGGTGGGCATGTCGGTGTATTTGCCGCTGCACATCGGACTGGGGTGGTAGGAGGGCTGTGGTTGCCAGTGTTTGATGCGTGAAGTTCCGCTGCAAGCTCGCCACGGCGGCTCAGTCGCCGCTCACCGCCGCTTCGCGGCAATGTTCGCGTCGGCCTGACCGCCATGTCAAGCTTGCTTGGAGCACTTCACTCGATAGAGCCTACAACCTGCAACTGGCTGGCTGATTTCGACGGCCATGCGGTGCTTGGCCGCGTAGCGAACGTCGCAGCTTTGCTGCGGTGAGCGGCGGGCGAGCACGGCGTGGCCGTCTTGCAGTCCAGCCGCACACGGGGTCAAGGCGCACAAAAATGGTTCAATAGAATGCGCCAGAACACCACAGCGAGACAAACCCCATGAACATCATCCGCTTCGCCGATCTGTGCGCCCAAGGCCAAGTCCAAGGCCAACGCGTTTTCATCCGTGCCGACCTCAACGTCCCCTTTGACGACCACGGTCACATCAGCGAAGACACCCGCATCCGCGCATCCGTGCCTTGCATCCGCATGGCCTTGGACGCCGGCGCGGCGGTCATGGTCACCAGCCACCTGGGCCGTCCCACCGAAGGCGAGTTCAAACCTGAAGATTCACTCGCCCCGGTGGCCCAACGCCTGAGCGAACTGCTGGGCCGCGATGTGCCTGTGTTGACGAATTGGGTCGACGGCGTGCAAGTCGCTGCCGGCCAAGTGGTGATGCTGGAGAACTGCCGCGTCAACAAAGGCGAGAAGAAAAACAGCGAAGCACTGGCGCGCCAAATGGCCGCGCTGTGTGACATCTATGTCAATGACGCTTTTGGCACCGCCCACCGCGCCGAGGGCACCACCCACGGCATCGCCCAATTCGCCCCCCTCGCCTGCGCCGGTCCTTTGCTGTCGGCTGAAATTGACGCGATCACCAAGGCCTTGGCCCATCCGAAACGCCCCCTGGCGGCCATCGTGGCCGGCAGCAAAGTCAGCACCAAGCTCACCATCTTGCAAGCACTGGCCAAGAACGTGGATCAACTGATCGTGGGTGGCGGCATCGCCAACACCTTCATGCTGGCAGCGGGTTTGAACATTGGCAAAAGCTTGGCCGAACCCGACCTGGTCGGCGAGGCCAAAGCGGTGATCGACGCGATGAAAGCGCGTGGCGCTGAGGTACCCATCCCAACCGACGTGGTATGCGCCAAGAGTTTTGGTGCCGATGCCCCTGCCACGGTGAAAAAAGCCAGCGAAGTGGCGGACGACGATTTGATTTTGGACATCGGCCCTGACACTGCGGCGCGCTTGGCGCAGCAACTCAAGTCGGCGGGCACGATCGTGTGGAACGGTCCCATGGGCGTGTTCGAGTTCGACGCGTTTGAAAACGGCACCAAGGTGGTGGCCCATGCGATTGCCGACTCCGCTGCATTCAGCATTGCCGGTGGTGGCGACACCCTGGCCGCGATTGCCAAGTACGGCATCGAGTCCAAGATCGGCTACATCTCCACAGGAGGCGGTGCTTTCCTCGAAGTGCTGGAGGGCAAAACCTTGCCCGCCTTCGACATCTTGATGAAGCGCGCCGCTTGAAGAAGCACTGATCCAGAAAAAAAGCCCCGCAACGCGGGGCTTTTTTGTGGCGCGAGAAGACTGTCAGGCGGCGGTCAAACCAGCAGGTGGGGTGCTGGTGGCGCGGCCTTTGTAGTCGGTCCAGCACTGACGGGTGAAGTCATACAACTTGCAATCGCGCGCGGTTTGGAAATACCAGCGCCATGAAAACGGTTGCACGATGATGCGACCGGGCAGCAGGGTTTCCAGTTTGTTTTGCGCTTGCTTCAAGCGGTACAGCGGGATGCTCATGTCCACATGGTGGGCGGTGTGCTCCATGATGTGGTGCATCAAGGCGCCGATTTTCAAAGGGAAGGTCAGGTGCACCGTGGTGGACACGAAGGGCTGGGCCTTGGCCCAAGCGCTGCGGTCATCGTGCCAAGACACTTTGACATGGGTGTGGTGCACATAGACGACGAAGCCAATCATGGCGCACCAGAACAAGAAGGGCACGACAAAGCTGAACAACATCAGCCACAGCACCGATTGGTTGGTAACTTGCGCCGCCCACACAATGCCGGCCAGCCACACAGCGGCGAAGGCGGTGATCAACCAGCTGTCTTTGGTGAAGATGGGGCGGCGGGTGGGCATTTCTTTGGCGTTGGGGAACACCATTTTTTTCCACCAGATTTCAATCATGTAATAAAGACCAGGGGCCCAACCGCTGCGGTAAATGCGGTCCAGCAAACGACCCATCCAGCTCAATTTGGCAAATTCTTCTTGGGTGAGCGGGGCCCAAACAAAGTCGAAGCCCTTCAAATTGGTGTAACCGTGGTGCACCACGTTGTGACCGATGTCCCACAAACTGTAAGTGGTGAGGGAAGGCAAAAAGGCGATGCGGCCCAGCCATTTGTTCAGGCCGCGGTGTGGTGTCAAGCTTTGGTGACAGGCGTCGTGTCCAATGATGAACAAACGACCGATGGTGAAACCCATGGCCAAGGCACACAGCAGCTTGGCCCACCAAGCTTCGAACATCACAGTGCCCGCCAGCAAAGCGGCCCAAATGGCGTAATCCATGACCAGCAAGGCGATGGCACCCAAGGTGATGCGGTGAGACAAGGGGACCAACCACTCGCGGATCACCTTGCGGTGGGGCATGGGTTCGTCGGCGGGAATGGGTTGTTCGAGCTGGTTCATAAATCAGGTGATCTGGCGCACCAAAGCGGTGAAAGTACCCAGAGACAAACGACTTTGTCATTTTTCTCGGTCCATCCTTGATTGTAGCCATCCAGTGTTCATCCAAGCTGACACTTCACCAGCGTAGGGGCAATCGTTTACACACCCGGTAAACCTTGTCTGTTTCGCGAACCACATAGCCGCCGGTGACCAATTCTTTGAGGATTCGGCTGACCATTTCACGGCTGCAACCGATGTGCTGGGCCATTTGCGCGTGGGTCATGGGGTGCTCGTCCAAGGCCAGTCCCGAAGCGTGTTGGCGCTGCAGCAGGGCGCTCAAGCGGCTGTAAGCGTCCGAAAACAAGGCCAAACGGGTGGTTTCGGTGGCCAAACGCACCCTTTGCCAGGCCAATTGCAGCAAATCCATGGCCAAAGCGGGGTTGTGGCGCAGCACGTCCAATGCCGCGTCTCGGCTGACAACGGCACAACTGGCCGGACTTTGACAAAGCACGCTGGCGCAATGCGGGCCGCCATCCAAGGCCATGGCCCCAACCAATTGACCCGGGCCCAAAACCGCCAAGGTGATTTCGCGCGGGCGGCTGTCGCTGGACATGGCGAATTCGCGCAATCGCCCTGACAGCACCACATAGATGGCCTGACCGGTGTCCCCCGCCTCGTAGAGCAAGGTGTTTTTGCGGTAATGGCGCACCTGGCCTTGTTTGGCCAAGGCTTGCAGGCCGGGATGGGCACTGCTGTGAAACAGGGTTTCGAAGTTGAGGGTGGTGGTGTTCATGGTGGCACTTTAGGACCGCCAAGGTGCTGGGTGTGCAAGCCTGACTCACACATTTCACGAGTGACGCTGACCGTGAACGCGCGCCTGCGCGCCACGTGGCGCATGTGACAATAGCCGCTTCATTTCAAGGGACCTCCATGCCAATCCATGCCACCAAAATCGTTGCCACCCTGGGTCCCGCTTCCAGCGACCTGGCCGTGCTGGAGCAAATGATTCGCGCGGGTGTGAATGTGGTGCGTCTGAACTTCAGCCATGGCAAGGCGCAAGACCATGTGGACCGCGCCAATCTGGTGCGCGAAGCGGCCAAACAAGCCGGCAAAGTGGTGGCCATCATGGCCGATTTGCAAGGTCCCAAAATCCGCGTGGGCAAATTTGCAGACGGCAAAGTGATGCTCGAAGCAGGTGCCCCGTTTGTGTTGGATGCTTCACGCACCGCCTTGGGTGATCAACAAGGGGTGGGGCTGGATTACAAAGAACTGCCGCGCGATGTGAAAGCCGGCGACCTGTTGCTGCTCAACGATGGCCTGATTGTCTTGACAGTGGATGCGGTGAAAGGCGAGCAAGTGCTCACCACGGTGAAGATGGGCGGCGAGCTCTCCAACAACAAAGGCATCAACAAGCAAGGTGGCGGCCTGACCGCACCGGCCCTGACCGGCAAGGACATGGAGGACATCAAAACAGCCATGTCTTTCCAGGCCGACTATGTCGCGGTGAGTTTTCCGAAAAATGCCACCGACATGGAAATGGCGCGCCAACTTTGCAACGTGGCCGCCGAGCCCTACAAACACAAACCCGGCTTGATTGCCAAGATCGAACGCTTTGAAGCGATTCCCCATTTGGAAGAAATTCTGAGGGCCAGCGACGGCATCATGGTCGCGCGTGGCGACTTGGCGGTGGAGGTGGGCAACGCCGCCGTGCCCGCCCTGCAAAAGCGCATGATCAAAATGGCGCGCGAAATGGACAAGGTGGCGATCACCGCCACCCAAATGATGGAAAGCATGATCACCAACCCGGTGCCCACCCGCGCGGAAGTCAGCGATGTGGCCAATGCGGTGCTTGACGGTACCGACGCGGTGATGCTGAGCGCCGAAACCGCTGTGGGTAAATACCCGCTGGAAACCGTGCAACAAATGGCGCAAATTTGCAAAGCCGCTGAAGAAGCCGAAGACGTGGAACTCGACGCGGACTTCACCGGCCAGCAATTCCAATTCATCGACCAAACCATCGCCATGGGCGCGCTGTTCACCGCGCACCATCTGGGCGCCAAGGCCATCGTGGCCTTGACCGAATCGGGCTCGACACCCTTGTGGATGAGCCGCCACCGCATCCACATTCCGATCTACGCCTTGACCACCACCGAACGCACCCAGCGCCGCATGGCGCTCTACCGCAATGTGCACGCGTTGTTGATGGACACCAGCACCGATCGTGACACCGCTTTGGCGCAGGCCGAGGTGCATTTGAAAAAACGCGGCATCGTCAGCACCGGCGATGTCTATGCCATCACCTGCGGCGAACCCATGGGCTCGCCCGGCGGCACCAACATGCTCAAGATGGGCCGCGTCGTTTGAACCCTTTTTTTATTGTTGAAGGACCACTTTCATGGCTTTAGTTTCGATGCGCGAACTGCTGGACCATGCCGCCGAACAGGGCTATGGCATCCCCGCTTTCAATGTGAACAACCTCGAGCAGGTGCAAGCCGTCATGGCCGCCGCCGACGAAGTGGGCGCCCCGGTGATCCTGCAAGCCAGTGCGGGTGCGCGCAAGTACGCAGGTGAGCCCTTCATCAAGCACCTGATTCAAGCGGCCACCGAGTCTTATCCCCACATCCCGTTGGTGATGCACCAAGACCACGGCACCTCACCAGCGATTTGCCAAGGCGCTCTGAACCTCGGTTTTGGCTCGGTCATGATGGACGGCTCCTTGATGGAAGACGGCAAAACGCCCGCCGACTTTGACTACAACGTCAGCGTGACGCAAAAAGTGGTGGCGATGGCGCACGCGATCGGCGCGACCGTGGAGGGTGAGCTCGGCTGCTTGGGTTCGCTGGAAACCGGCGAAGCGGGTGAAGAGGACGGCGTGGGTGCGGTCGGCAAACTCGACCACAGCCAAATGTTGACCGACCCCGAAGAGGCGGCGCAGTTTGTCAAAGCCACCCAGCTGGATGCCTTGGCGATTGCGATTGGCACCAGCCATGGCGCCTACAAATTCACCCGTCCACCCACCGGCGATGTGCTGGCCATCAGCCGAGTCAAGGCCATTCATGCCCGCATCCCCAACACCCACTTGGTGATGCACGGCTCGAGCAGCGTGCCGCAAGAATTGCTGGCACGCATCAACCAATACGGCGGCCAGATGAAAGAAACCTATGGCGTGCCCGTGTCCGAAATCCAAGAAGCCATCAAACACGGCGTGCGCAAAATCAACATCGACACCGACATCCGTTTGGCCATGACCGCGGCGGTGCGCCAATTCTTGGCCGAGAACCCCGAGAAGTTTGACGCCCGCGAATGGCTCAAGCCCGCGCGCGAAGCGGCCAAAGGTATTTGCAAACAACGCTACCTCGAATTTGGTTGCGAAGGCCAAGCAGGCAAGATCAAAGGCACACCGCTGTCGACGATGGCGACCAAATACCAGCAAGGCTTGTTGGCACAGGTGGTGAATTGAACCCGACCCTGCACACCCACACCCTGGGTTCGCTGCCTTTGCTCGCACGCGGCAAGGTGCGCGACAACTACGCCGTGGGCGAGAACCGCATCTTGATGGTCGCGTCCGATCGCATCAGCGCGTTTGACGTGGTCATGGGCGAGCCCATTCCCGGCAAAGGCGCGTTGCTCACGCAAATGGCGCTGTTTTGGTTTGACAAGCTCGGTCATCTTTGCCCCAACCACCTCACCGGCGATGCGCCTGAAAGCGTGGTGTCCGATGCCGAGAAGCCCTATGTGACCCAGCGCTCGATGCTGGTGCGCCGGTTGAAGCCGATCCCGGTGGAAGCCGTGGTGCGCGGGTATTTGGCCGGCAGTGGATGGAAAGAGTACCAAGACAGCCAGTCGGTGTGCGGCGTGCCTTTGCCCCCAGGCCTGAAAAACGCATCGCGCCTGCCCGAACCCATCTTCACACCCGCGGCCAAGGCCGAGATGGGTGCGCACGACGAGAACATCAGCTTTGAACAAACCGTGGCCATGATCGGTCAAGACCTGGCCGAGCGGATCCGCACCATCAGCATTGCCTTGTACCAAGCGGCGTATGACATCGCAGCGGCCAAGGGCATCATCATTGCCGACACCAAGTTTGAGTTTGGCCTGAGCCCCGAAGGCACTTTGGTGTTGATGGACGAGGTGCTGACACCTGATTCGTCGCGTTACTGGCCTGCCGATGCTTACACCGAAGGCGTGAACCCCCCCAGTTTTGACAAGCAGTATTTGCGCGACTGGCTGGAAACCGCGCAAGTCGATGGCGCGCCTTGGAACAAAACAGCGCCTGCGCCGGTGCTGCCATCTGAGGTGATTTCACTGACAGCGGACAAATACCAAGAGGCGTGGGCGCGGTTGCAGGGCTGAGTACGTCAAAGCGTGTCCCTCGTCGTATCGAGGTCGTGAACCGAAAGCCTTCTGACCCGCTCACCACGGCGGCTCAGACGCCGCTCACCGCCGCTTCGCGTCAACGTTCGCGTCGGCCTGAGCGCCATGTTGAGCAGTCTGAAGTGATCTGCTTGGTCATCGCTTCAACGCTGATGCACAGCCTGCGCCAATCAAAGGTTCATCAAGCCGTCATGCGGAGCTCAACCGCGTAGCGAACGTCGCAGCTTTGCTGCGGTGAGCGGCGGGTGAGCGCGGTGTGGCGGCTTGATAGCGAATGCTTCACCCTGGCAAAGACGGCAACTCAGCGAGCGCCAAACAGCGCCGTCCCCACCCGCACCATGCTGCTGCCCGCTTGGACAGCGGCTTCCAAATCGGCACTCATGCCCATCGACAAAGTGTCGAATGGCGGCAACGACAACGCCGCCTGCAAGCGGTCAAACAATTGCTTGGCCTGCGTGTGCACAGCAACTTGCTTCTCGAAACCATCCACCGGATCGGGGATGGTCATGAGGCCGCGCAAGCGCAGGCGCGGCAAGACGGCGACCGCTTGCGCCAAGGTCAACGCTTCGCTGGGCGTGACACCTGCTTTGGTAGGGCCGCCATCGATGTTCACTTGCAAACACACTTGCAGCGGCGGCAAGTGCGCCGGGCGCTGCTCGCTCAAACGCTGGGCGATTTTCAATCGATCCACGCTGTGCACCCAATCGAAGTGTTCGGCCACCAAACGGGTTTTGTTGCTTTGCAAAGGGCCGATGCAATGCCAGACCAAGCCAGGCACATGTTGCAGCGCCAATATCTTGTCGACGCCCTCTTGCACATAGTTCTCGCCAAAATCCCGCTGACCCAAAGCGGCCGCTTGCGCGACCAACTCGGGGGGGAAGGTTTTGGACACCGCGAGCAATTGCACGTCCGAGACCGCGCGGCCCGCTTGCAACGCCGCTTGTGTGATGCGCTCACGCACCGCTTGATACCGCTTGGCAAATTCATCCATGATGAGACTGTAACAAGCCCCTTCGCTCATGACCGCCACCTTGCACCAATGGTTGACCCAAGCCCATGCGTTGTCTGCGTCCGATTTGCACCTCAGCGCGGGCTTGCCCCCCATGGCGCGTGTGCACGGCGAGCTCCAACCCTTGCAAACACAGGTGGTGACGCAGCACAATCTGAGCCAGCAATTGCAAGCCTGCCTGCCCGACTGGGAAGAGCGTCAGGACCATGACTGCGCCATCGATTGGCCCGGCTTGGGTCGTTATCGGGTCAATGTGTTTGCACAAGCGCGCGGTTGGTCCTCGGTGTGGCGATGCATACCGTCGCAGCTGCCCACGCTCGCGGCGATCGGTGCGCCGCCTGCACTCGCCGAATGGGTGCGCCATCCACACGGACTCATCCTGGTCACAGGTGCCACTGGTTCGGGCAAGTCCACCACCTTGGCAGCGCTGGTGCACCACCTCAACACCACGCAAGCGCTGCACATCCTCACATTGGAAGACCCCATTGAGTTCCTTCACGCCAGCCAGACCAGTTTGGTACAGCAACGCAGCGTGCCCGGACACAGCAGCGGCTTTGAAACCGCCCTGCGTGCGGCCTTGCGACAAGACCCGGATGTCATCTTGGTGGGCGAGTTGCGCGACCTGCCCACGGTGCGTCTGGCCTTGAGCGCCGCCGAAACAGGTCACTTGGTGCTGGCCACACTGCACACCCGCAGCGCCACCCAAGCCGTGGAGCGGTTGGTCGATGTGTTCCCGAGCGAAGACAAGGCCTTGGTGCGTCAACAACTCAGCCTCTCGCTGCTGGGTGTGCTGACGCAGACGCTGTGCCGACGTGCCGATGGTGCCGGCCGGATGGCGGCGCATGAACTGCTGTTTGCCACACCCGCGGTGCGCAACATGATTCGGGAAGGCAAAACCGCGCAACTGCCCAATGTGTTGCAAACCGGCGCACAACACGGCATGCAGACCTTGGGGCAGTGCTTGAACACCTTGCTGGCCGCAGGTCTGATCGACCCCGCCGAAGCCTCTAAGATGCAGCCCTCTTCTTCTTGAAAGCCGTTCATGTCACGCACCAACGCCAAAACCTACGAAGCCACCACCTCCACTTCTGTTGCCTTCATTGGCCTGGGTGTCATGGGCTATCCCATGGCTGGCCATTTGGCGCTGGCAGGCCATCGCGTCACGGTTTACAACCGCAACCCTGCCAAGGCCCAGGCCTGGTGCGCCGAGTTCCCAGGGCAGCACAGTGCCGCCACACCCGCTTTGGCCGCCCAAGGCGCGGACATGGTGTTTTGCTGTGTCGGCAATGACGACGATTTGCGCGCGGTCATGCTTGGCGCCGACGGCGCATTGGCCGGCATGAAAGCAGGCGCGGTGTTGGTGGACCACACCACCGCGTCGGCCAATGTCGCGCGCGAATTGTTTGCAGCGGCCCAGGCCCAAGGCGTGCACTTTGTCGACGCACCTGTTTCTGGCGGTGAGGCGGGTGCCGTGAACGGCATGCTCACTGTCATGTGCGGTGGCCAAGCCCCTGCGTTTGAGCGCATGAAGCCGGTGGCCATGGCGTTTTCAAAAGCGGTCACCTTGATGGGTGACAGCGGCGCAGGACAACTCACCAAGATGGTCAACCAGGTGTGTATTGCAGGCTTGGTGCAAGGTCTGTCCGAGGGCATTGCCTTTGGCATGAAAGCCGGTCTCAACATGGAACAAGTGCTGGATGTGATCGGCAAAGGGGCGGCGCAAAGCTGGCAAATGGACAACCGTGGCAAAACCATGGTGGCCGACAAATTCGACTTTGGTTTTGCGGTGGATTGGATGCGCAAAGACCTGGGTCTGGTGATCGACGAAGCCAAGCGCAACGGTGCACGCGTGCCGGTCACTGCCCTGGTCGATCAGTTTTACGCCGATGTGCAAGCGGCTGGCGGCAACCGTTTGGACACCTCGAGCCTGATCAAACGTTTGCGCTAAGCAGCCAACTGCATAAACAAAAAGCCACCCGAGGGTGGCTTTTTGTTTCAGAGGGCTGTCGCTTATTTGCTGGGCTTGGTCGCTTCCGCGGGTTTTTCTGGCGGGGGAGGCGGCGGCAACAGGTTGCGCAATTCTTCTTCGGTGATGATTTCAAACAAACGCACCACTTTGTTCACGCCGTTGACGTTGCGAATCACGTTGGTGGCGCTGTTGGCTTCACGCGCGGTGACGCGGCCCATGAGGTAGACCGTGCCGCGCTCGGTCACCACCTTGAACGCATTGGCAAACAGGTCGCGGCTGTCGACCAAGCTGGCTTTGACTTTGGCAGTGACCAACAGGTCGTTGGAACGCTCGCTCAAGGTGCTGGGCGGCATGATGCTCATCTCATTGACCACGGTGCGCACGTTCTCGATTTTTTCAACCAACTGAATCACGTTTTTGAGATCGCGGTCATTGGCCACTTCACCGGTCAACAGCACCTGGCGGTTGAAGCTGGTGATGGTGACATGGGCTTTGTCACCCAAGGCATCGCGCACCCTGGCGCGACCGCGCAGCTCGATGGTTTCGTCTTCCAACTGCGCCCCAGAGGTGCGTCTGTCGCTGGCCACCAAGGCGGTGCCCGCAAAACCAGCCATCATGAGGGGGGCGCAAGCGTTCAAGCTCAGACACATCAACAAGGCGCCACACACGGTGGTGAGGTGTTTCAATTTCATTCTGGTGTCTCCTGTTCACCCAACAACTGGTGGTCCACGCCGTCACACATGCAATGCAGTGCCAGCAAATGAACCTCTTGAATGCGTGCGGTGCGGTCGTGTGGCACACACACATGCACATCGGTTTCTCGCAACATTTGACCGATCTTGCCGCCGCCTTTGCCCGTCAGTGCAATGACCGTCAAGTCGCGCTCATGCGCCGCTTCGATGGCGGTGATGATGTTGCTGGAATTGCCGCTGGTCGAGATGGCCAACAACACATCGCCCGGTTGACCCAAGGCCCGCACCTGTTTGGCGAATATTTGGTCGAAGTTGTAGTCGTTGGCGATGGCGGTGAGGATGGAGCTGTCGGTGGTGAGCGCGATCGCGCCCAACTCAGGTCGCTCTCGCTCGAACCGCCCCACGAACTCGGCGGCGAAATGTTGGGCATCGGCGGCCGAGCCGCCATTGCCGCAAGCCAACACCTTGCCACCGCTGGTCACACAAGCCAGCAGCGCTTGCACGGCGGCAGAAAGGGGTTTGCTGAGGGATTGCGCAGCTTGGTATTTCAAGTCTGCGCTGTCGATGAACTGCTGTTCAATGCGTTGCTCTAACATGACGCCATCATACCGTTGCCACATGACCGTGGGTTGACACAGGGCTTGGTTTTCATGCGCTGAACGCTGCCTGAATCCAATCCAGTTGATCTGACTCCACCACCACCACATCGAACCGACAAGGCGGCCAATGGCGCAACCGTTGCAAATAAAACCGCGCAGCCCACACGATGCGCCTTTGTTTGTGCGCGCTGATGCTGGCCAAAGCACCGCCATGGCGGGCATTGGCGCGGCTGCGCACCTCGACAAACACCAGGGTGCCTGCGGGGTCGCGGACAATCAGGTCGATCTCGCCGCCGCCTCGGCCCGGTGTGCGGTAATTGCGCATCAACAACTGCAGTCCTTGCGCTTGCAAAAATGCCAAGGCCAGGTCTTCCGCAGCGTCCCCGCGCTGCTTGGTGGTGACAGCTGTCTTTTGAAAGGCGTTCATTGAGTCCTCGTTTTGAATCGGCGCTGGCCGCCGCCCACGCTGCCAGTGCTGGCCAGGTGCACCCAGGCGGCTGTTTGTATGTGTTGGCCACGCCCATTGGGAATCTGGCCGACATGGGTCTGCGCGCACTGCATTTGTTGCACGCAGCCGATCTGCTGGCCTGCGAGGACACGCGCCACAGCCAAAGCCTGTTGCGCCATTACGGTGTGGACAAGCCAGCCTCGGCTTGGTTGGCGCTGCACCAGCACAACGAGGCCAGCGCGGCTGAGCAGGTGATTGTGCGTTTGCAACAAGGGCAACGGGTGGTTTATGTCAGTGACGCAGGTACACCCGCGATCAGTGACCCCGGTGCACGTTTGGTGGCCTTGGTGCAAGCCGCGGGTTTGCGCGTGGTGCCGATCCCAGGTGCGAGCAGTGTCAGCACGGTGCTGTCTGTCAGCGGTTGCGCAGGCGATGGACAGTTTGTGTTCCTGGGCTTTTTGCCCAGCAAAGCCACCGAGCGTCAAACCGCGGTGCAAGCCATGGCGAGTGAACCGCGGGCCCAGGTGTTTTTAGAAGCGCCGCATCGCATTGAAGCCGTGGCCAAGGATTTGGGCGTGTTGGGCGATCGATTGCTGACCGTGGGGCGTGAACTCACCAAACAATTTGAAGAAGTGGCCTTGCTGCCAGCCCGTGATTTTGTGGCCTGGCTGCAAGCCTCGCCGCAACGCAGCAAGGGTGAATTCGCCTTGGTGCTGCACCCCTTGGCGGTGGACAAACCAGCCATGCTGGAAGCCGAGCGGGTGCTGGATTTGTTGCTCGGCGAATTGCCCACCAAGAGCGCGGTGCGCTTGGCCGCGCAAATCAGCGGTGCACCGCGCAATGCCTTGTATGAACTGGCGTTGCAGAAAAAACCCTCAGAACCCGATTGACCCGGGTGCGGGTGGTTTCAAACCACGACGTTTTGCGGTGTGTTGGCCACAAACGCTTCGATGTTGTCGATCAACTGATCCGCCAAAAACTGCATGGCTTGCTGTGAAGCCCAGGCCACATGCGGCGTCAAAATGAAGTTGGGCGAACGGATCTCCAACAAAGGGTTGCCGTTTTTCGGGGGCTCTTGCGTCAACACGTCAAAGCCTGCACCTGCAATGACACCTTTTTCCAAGGCCTCTTTCAAGGCGAATTCATCGACCAATCCACCACGCGAGGTGTTGATGAGCAAAGCGCTGCGTTTCATTTGCTGCAACTGCGGCATGCCAATGAAATGCCGCGACGCGGGCGTCAAGGGGCAGTGCAAAGAAATGATGTCTGATTCGGCAAACACCTGTTCAGCGGGCACGAAATCAACACCCGGCGCTTTGGGCGGCGCATGGTCGGCAAACAACACCTTCATGCCCAACGCCCGGGCGATCTGGGCCGTGGCTTGACCCAACACACCTTCACCAAAAATACCCATGGTGCTGCCATGCAAATCACTGATGGGGTGGTCAAAAAAACAAAACTGTTCTTCGGTTTGCCAGCGCCCATTCAAGACATCGTCGCGGTAAGCCATCAAATTGCGACGCAAGGCAAAAATCAATGCAAACGCATGCTCGGGCACGGTGTGAACCGCGTAGTTGCGGATGTTCACCACGGTCACGCCGCGTTCTTGGCAAGCCTGGGTGTCCATCACGTCATAGCCGGTGGCGGCCATGGCGATCAATTTCAGGTGGGGCAGTTGTTCGAGTGTCTCGCGACGAATCGGCACTTTGTTGCTGATGGCCACGGTCGCATGCTGCAAACGCTCGACCACTTGATCGGGTCGGGTTTGCACATGCTCGGTCCATTCATGCGCAAACGCCGGAGCACGCAGTTCAGCTCTTAAGGATTGCCTGTCCAGAAAGACTATTTTTTGCATGTTCATCCTTGTTGATCTGAGGGGCACCCAAGCCGGCGGGCACTGCATGCGTGCGCCAGTACTGGCCAGCGGCGGCCGCGCCACTGCCTGGGGTGACGGCCACGCTGCAATCGAGCATGGCCATTTCAGCGCCATTGATGGCGGCCATCAAATGCACTTCATTCATGTCACCAAGGTGCCCAATGCGAAACAGCTTGCCTGCGACTTTGGACAAGCCACCGCCGAGTGACAGGTTGTAGCGGCGATAGGCACGCGAAATCACATCGGTGCCGGCGATGCCCGCGGGCAGCATGACAGCCGTCACGGTGTCCGAATGCCATTTGGCCTCGGCGGCGCACAACTTGAGCTGCCAGCCTTGGGTGACCGCGGCGCGCACCCCTTCTGCCAGGAAGTGGTGGCGCTCAAACACATGCTCCAAGCCTTCTTCGTTGATCATCTTCATCGATTCGATCAAGCCATACATCAATGGCAAAGCAGGCGTGTAAGGAAAATAGCCTGTTTCATTGCTTTTCAACATGTCTTGCAGGTCGAAGTAAGCGCGCTTGAGTTGTGCGGTTTTGTGCTTTTCCAAAGCTTTGGCGCTGGCGCACAAAATGCCCAAGCCAGCCGGCAGCATCAAGCCTTTTTGCGAACCGCTGACCGCCATGTCCACGCCCCATTCATCGAATCGGAAATCGATGCAACCCAAGGAAGACACGCAATCGACAAACAAGAGCGCGGGATGTGAGGCGTCGTCCAAGGCCTCGCGCACACCGGCAATGTCCGAGGTCACACCCGTGGCGGTTTCGTTGTGACAAGCCAAAACCGCTTTGAAGCTGTGCTGTGTGTCGTTCTTCAAAATGTCTGCAAACTGTTGCAGTGGCACGCCAGTGCCCCATTCGCAATCAACGATGTGCACATCCAGCCCCAAGCGCTGGCACATGTCGATCCACAAATGGCTGAACTGACCAAAGCGCGCGGCCAGCACTTTGTCGCCGGGCGACAAGGTGTTGGTCAGAGCGGCTTCCCAGCATCCGGTGCCCGAAGAGGGAAAGATGAACGGCGTGCCGTTCTTGCTTCGAAAAATCTCCTTGAGACCGGCCATGATGGTGTGGGTCAGGTGCGGAAAATTGGGCGAGCGATGGTCTTCCATCGACACCATCATGGCGCGCTGAATGCGCTCAGGCACGTTGGTGGGACCAGGGACAAAGAGGAAATTACGACCAGCCATGTGAAACCCTTTCAATGGTTGAAGAAAGCAACGGACTCGGTGAAACAATTCCTGAACAGGTTCATGGATGCAACACGGCATCGCCATAAACCGGAAACGGTGCCACCAATTCAGCGACCCGTTGACGCACAGCGGCGATGTGCGCGCCATCGTCTGGCGCCTCCAGCACATCGGCCATCAAATGCGCCGTGGCCCGCACTTGCTCTGGACCAAAACCACGGGTGGTCATGGCGGGCGTGCCCAAACGAATGCCACTGGTGACCATGGGTTTTTCAGGGTCGTTGGGGATGCCGTTTTTGTTGCACGTGATGTGCGCTTGGCCCAAGGCCCATTCAGCGGCTTTGCCCGTGATGCCCTTGGCACGCAAGTCCACCAACATCACATGGCTTTCGGTGCGGCCACTGACGATGCGAAATCCGCGTTCGACCAAGGTCTTGGCCAACACATCGGCATTCACCAGCACTTGTTGTTGATAGGCTTTGAATGCTGGTTGCAAGGCCTCATGGAAGGCGGTGGCTTTGCCTGCAATCACATGCATCAAGGGTCCCCCTTGCATGCCAGGAAACACCGCGCTGTTGATTTTTTTCGACATCTCTTCGCTGTTGGTCAAGATGATGCCGCCGCGCGGGCCACGCAAGCTCTTGTGCGTGGTGGAGGTGACCACATCGGCAAAAGGCATGGGGTTGGGGTAGACGCCGCCAGCGATCAGACCGGAGTAATGGGCCATGTCCACCATCAGGTAGGCGCCAATGCTCTTGGCCACTTGGGCGAATTTTTCCCAATCGATCTTCAGTGAATAGGCCGATGCACCCGCGATGATGAGCTTGGGCTTGTGGGTTTGGGCCATCTGCGCCATCGCGTCGTAGTCGATTTCTTCCGCGGCATTCAGGCCATAGCTCACCACATTGAACCACTTGCCACTCATGTTCAGGTGCATGCCATGGGTCAAGTGACCGCCTTCGGCCAGGCTCATGCCCATGATGGTGTCGCCGGGTTGCAGCAATGCCAAAAACACCGCTTGGTTGGCTTGTGAACCAGAGTTGGGCTGCACATTGACGAAGTTCGCGCCATACAGTTCTTTGAGCCGGTCGATGCAAAGTTGCTCGACCATGTCCACAAATTCACAACCGCCGTAATAGCGCTTACCGGGATAGCCTTCTGCGTATTTGTTGGTCAGCACCGAGCCTTGCATGCGCATCACCGCGGGGCTGGTGTAATTTTCTGAAGCGATCAGTTCAATGTGCTGTTCTTGCCGCTGGGCTTCTTGCAACACAGCCGACCACAGTTGGGGGTCGCATTCAGAAACATCAGCATGCGAAGGAAACGCCATGCGCGCAGGGGTGACTTTGTTCAACATGAAAAACTCTTCCTCGGTGATGGAATGATGGATGGGCTGTCAGGCGTAGCGGCTCACCATGTCATCCAGCGAAACGGGCTTGATGTGCTGGGCGTGGCCGGCACAGCCAAATGCTTCGAAACGCGCTTTGCAAATGCCGCGCGCGGCCTTGCGTGCTGCAATCAAGGCTTTGCGGGGATCGAACTCGCTGCGGTCTTGCGCAAAGGCTTGACGCATCGCGCCCGTCATCGCCAAGCGGATGTCGGTGTCGATGTTGACCTTGCGCACACCCGAACGGATGCCGCGTTGAATTTCTTCCACGGGCACGCCATAGGTTTCTTTGATGTCGCCACCAAACTCGCGGATGATGGCCAGCCACTCTTGTGGCACGCTGCTCGAGCCGTGCATGACCAAATGGGTGTTGGGAATGCTTTGATGGATCGCCACGATCTGGTCCATGGCCAAGATGTCGCCCGTGGGCTTGCGGGTGAATTTGTATGCGCCGTGGCTGGTGCCAATGGCGATTGCCAAGGCATCCACACCGGTGCGCTCGACAAAGTCTTTGGCCTGCACCGGGTCGGTGAGCAACATGTCATGGGTGAGTTTGCCCACGGCACCAATGCCATCTTCTTCGCCGGCCTCTCCCGTTTCCAAAGAACCCAGACAACCCAACTCGCCTTCCACCGACACGCCCACGGCGTGGGCCATTTCACACACCCGACGGGTGACTTCGACGTTGTAGTCATAGCTGGCGGGTGTTTTGCCGTCTTGCATCAGTGAACCGTCCATCATCACGCTGGAAAAACCAGAGCGTATGGATTGCTGGCAAACCGCTGGCGACACACCATGGTCTTGGTGCATCACCACAGGAATGTCGGGGTGCGACTCGATGGCGGCCAACACCAAGTGGCGCAAATAGGCTTCGCCAGCGTATTTGCGCGCGCCTGCAGAGGCTTGCAGAATGACCGGGCTGTGGGTCTCTTGCGCGGCCTCCATGATGGCCTGCACTTGTTCGAGGTTGTTGACGTTGAAAGCGGGCACGCCGTAGCCGTGTTCGGCAGCGTGGTCCAGCACTTGGCGCAGTGAAACGAGGGCCATGAAATTCTCCAATCAATCAGTAGGGGTGGGTGGCCTCAGGCCTTTTTCTTGCGTTCCATCATGCGCCACACAAAGGGCGTGAAGATGAGTTGCATCGCGAGTTCCATCTTGCCGCCTGGCACCACCACGGTGTTGGCACGCGACATGAATGAGTCGTGGATCATGTTGAGCAAATAGGGAAAGTCGATGCCCTTGGGGTTGGCAAAACGAATCACCACAAAGCTCTCGTCGGGCGCGGGAATTTCCCGAGCGATGAACGGGTTGGAGGTGTCGACGCAGGGCACGCGTTGGAAGTTCACATGGGTGTGCGCGAACTGTGGACAGATGTAATTCACATAGTCGGGCATGCGACGCAAGATGGTGTCGGTCACCGCCTCGGTGCTGTACCCGCGCTTGGATTTGTCGCGCCAGAGTTTTTGAATCCACTCCAGGTTGATGACCGGAACCACGCCAATCAGCAAGTCAGGGTGCTTGGCGATGTTGACCTCGGGCGTGACCACCGCGCCATGCAAACCTTCGTAAAACAACAAGTCGGTGTCTGCGGGCACGTCTTCCCAAGGGGTGAAAGTGCCAGGTTCCTGTTTGTAGGGTGCGGCTTCTTCATGGTCGTGCAAATACTTGCGGCGCTTGCCGGTGCCGGTGTCGCCATACGACTTGAACAAGGCTTCCAACTCGGGAAACAGGTTGGTGGTGGGGCCAAAGTGGCTGAAGTTTTTATCGCCCTGTTTTTCAGCCTCGGCTGCTTTTTGACGCATCTCCAAACGGTCGAAGCGGTGAAAGCTGTCACCTTCAATGATGGCGGCGGTGACTTTTTCGCGGCGAAAAATATTCTCAAAGGTGCGGGTCACCGACGT
>JBDKLR010000016.1:0-8389 GCA_039795515.1 Pseudomonadota bacterium
GGACACCCAACTCACCACCGCCCTAGACCAACTGCACCATGCTTTGGAGCAACTGCGAGATGGCTCTTTGCAGACCCGGGACTTCTGTCACCAAGCCAGAGACCAAGACGTGTTGCTAGGCGCTTTGCCCGAGCGCTACCAAACGGTATGGCTGGACCTGATCGACAGGATGGAATCCAGCGCCTTGTTCACCGAAGAGAGTTGCTCTTTCAGCCAAACCGAGTTGATCGACAGCTTGTCGATTTGGATGGACAAGGCCCAACGTTTACTTGAGGCATGATGCCTGCTCATTGAATGGACCCCGCATGAACACCACCGAACTCTTCTCCTTGCAAGGCCGAGTAGCCCTCGTCACCGGCGGCTCCAGAGGCATTGGTCGCATGATCGCCCAAGGCTTGTTGTGCCAGGGTGCCAAGGTGTACATCACGGCGCGCAAAGCGGCGGCTTGTGATGCCACGGCCCAAGAACTGTCCGCTCATGGGACTTGCATCTCCATGCCGCTGGATGTTTCAACCAACGAAGGCATTGCACAACTGGTGACACAGTTGAGCGCGAAAGAAAAACACCTGGATATTCTGGTCAACAACGCTGGCGCTGCCTGGGGTGCCCCTTTCGATGCTTTTCCAGAAAGTGGATGGGACAAGGTTGTGGACCTCAACATGAAGGCCCCTTTCTTTCTCACCCAGGCACTGGCCCCCATGCTGCGTGCGGCCGCCAAACACCACATGGCCAAAGTGATCAACATCGCCTCCATCGATGGTCTCTCGGTCAACCCATGGGAAACCTATTCCTATGCCGCCAGCAAAGCAGGCGTGATTCACCTGACCAAACGCATGTCCTTGGAGTTGATCAAAGATGGCATCAATGTCAACGCCATTGCGCCAGGCGCTTTTGCGTCCGACATGAACCGCGAAGCGCGTGACCATGGCGAAGCCACCGCACAAACCATCCCCTCGCGTCGCATTGGCCGCGATGAAGACATGGCGGCAGCGGCCATTTATTTGTCCAGTGCAGCGAGTGACTATGTGGTGGGCCACACCTTGGTGGTCGATGGTGGGGTAACACTGGCCAGAGGCTGAGGTGATAATCCTTTGAACAAAGGAAATCTCATGTCAATGCTTCTCGACAAAATGCAGTGGCGCTATGCCACCAAAAAAATGGACGCTGCCAAAGCTGTCCCCCAAGACAAAGTCAACCGCATCATTGAAGCGGCGCGCTTGGCTCCCACATCGAGCGGCCTGCAGCCCTTTGAGATTGTGTTGGTCACCAACCCCGAGGTGCGTGCTCAAATTCAAGCCGCTGCACACGGCCAAGCGCAAATCACCGAAGGCTCCCATTTGCTGGTGTTTGCTGCTTGGGACCACTACACCGCAGACCGCATCAACCACATGTTTGACCTGACCAACACCGAGCGCGGTGGCACCAACGAGGGCTGGGAAAACTACCGACAAATGCTGCTGAAGAATTACCCATCACGCGATGCCCAAGTCAACTTTGAACATGCAGCGCGCCAAGCCTATATTGGTTTGGGTGCTGCACTCATTGCGGCGGCGTTTGAAGAGGTGGACAGCACGCCCATGGAAGGCTTTGATCCTGCCAGCGTGGACGCGATCTTGAATTTGAGTGCCCGTGGCCTGCGCAGTGTGGCCATCATGCCTTTGGGCTACCGTTTGAACGGCCAAGATTGGTTGCAAAACTTGAAAAAGGTTCGCCGCCCCTTGAATGAATTTGTCACCGAAGTGAAGTAACCCCTCCACCACCAGGAACCCACATGGCCAAAGGCGAACAACGCAGCAACAAGATGACCAAGAAGCCCAAAAAGGACACTTCACCGCCCAAGGTGATCGTGCCTGGTGATCGCCCCACAGCGCCCACCACCTTTGTGGCACCTCGGGGCAAACTCAAAAACAAGTGATGGTTGTGGATGCCTTCGAAAGCTCAGTGCACTGGGCCTTTGAGGGCTGCTGGCAATGGCAGGGGCAACACCGAGATGCCCTCCTCTAGCAAAGCTTGGGTTTCTTGCACAGACACTTGACCACGAATGCCCCGCTCTTCGGCCTCGCCGTAATGCATCTTGCGGGCTTCGTCCGCAAATTGTGAGCCCACATCCTCGGTGTGGGCCATCACATGCTGCACCATCTTCAACCAGGCCGCTTGCATCTCAGGCGGCATGACGGCAGGCGCTGACACAGCGGGCACGCTGAACGCTTGTTCATCGGCGGACACAACATCTGTGACTGTCTCGGTGCGTGTATTGCTCAGGTTCAGCCGCGGAGCGCTGAGCATCTTGTGGATTTGATCGTCGCCACACATGGGGCATTGCACCAACTGTTGGGCACGCTGCGTCTGGTAATCATCTTCAGACGCGAACCAGCCTTCAAAGACATGCTGGTGCTGGCATTGGAGGTTGAGAACTTTCATGCCGACATGGTGTCACATTTGAGCAGGCCAAGCAACGGCAGTGGATCAAGTCCCCAGGGCTTGAATGACCGAGTCGGCGCACAAACGCATCAAGCCCTCGGGCAACAAACCCAAGACAAGGACCAGACCACCATTGATGGTCAACACCACACGAACCTGGGTGTCTGCGGTGACCGTGGTGGCGGTCAGTGGCGCATCGAAGTACATGACCTTGATGACACGCAAATAGTAGAAAGCACCCACCAGGGACATCATGACGGCAAAGACAGCCAGCAACAGCGCACTGGTTTGACCCGAGGACACCAGGGCTTGCAACACCGACAACTTGGCAAAGAAGCCGACCAAGGGCGGCAAGCCCGCCAATGAAAACAAACAAATGGCCATCACGCCTGCATACAAGGGGCTGCGTTGATTCAAACCAGCCAAATCAGCGATTTCTTCGCTCTCAAAACCCTCACGCGCCAACAACAAAATGACGCCAAACACACCCAAGGTGGTGAGCACGTAGCTGACCATGTAGAACATGGCCGAGCTGTAGGCGTTGGCCGCCGACAGGGTGTTGCCATTGGTCACACCAGACAACATGCCAATCAACACAAACCCCATTTGTGCGATGGTGGAAAAAGCCAGCATGCGTTTCAGATTGGTTTGTGCAATGGCCGAGAAATTACCAGCCAGCAGGGTGAAGATCACCAAGAACACCATCATTTGCTGCCAATCAATGGCGAGTGGCAACAAGCCATCAACCAGCAAACGCATCATCAAAGCAAAGGCGGCCAGTTTAGGGGCGGCTGCAATCATCAAGGTGACTGCCGTGGGTGCACCTTGGTAAACATCGGGCACCCACATGTGAAACGGCGCGGTGCCCAACTTGAAAGCAATGCCACAGACCACGAACACCAAGCCCAACACCAACACCTGGTGCTTGATGTGTCCACTGGCCACGGCCGCAAAAACACCTGCCAAATCCAGTGTGCCCGTGGCACCGTAAAGCATGGACAAACCGTAGAGCAAAAAACCACTGGCCAATGCACCCAGCACAAAATACTTCATGGCCGCTTCGGTGGCGTTGCCATGGTCACGGCGCAAGGCCACCAATGCATAACTGGAGAGGGTCAGCAATTCCAAGCCCAGGTACAAGACCAAGAAATTGTTGCCCGAAATCATGACGAACATGCCGAGCAAGGCCAACAAGTTGAGGGTGAAAAACTCACCCCCTTCCAACATTTGGCGATCTGCCGCATAGGGGCGGCCATAGACCAAGGACACCATGACCGCGATGGTGGCAAAGCATTTGAGCCAATTGCCCATGGCATCGGAGACCACCATGTGGCTGAAGCCGTAGTAGGTTTCACCAGTGCTGGCAAACAAGGCCTGGATCAAGGCCACGGTGCCCAAGGTGATCATGGTCAAACCATAGGTGAGCGTGCGCTTGGGACTTTTGACCCATAGGTCGACCAAAGTGATGACACAGGTCATGGTCAGCAACACGATTTCCGGGTAAGCCGTCACCCAGTTGAATTGGTCCATCATGGTTGAAATCCAAAGTTGGTCATGGTGGTGGTCACTGCGGTAATTTGCTCACCGACACATGCTCGAGCAAATGGCTGACCGAGACATTCATGACATCGGTGAAAGGTTTGGGGTACAGACCCATGGCCAGCACGGCCACGGCCAACAGACTCAACATGAAGAATTCACGCGCATTGATGTCTTCCAGTTCCCGCACATGGTCGTTGGTGACTGGGCCCAGGTAAACACGCTTGACCATCCACAGGGTGTAAGCCGCTCCGAAGATCAAGGCTGATGCGGCCAACAAGCCGATCCAGAAATTGAATTTGACCGCAGCCAAAATCACCATCCACTCACCCACAAAGCCCGCTGTGCCTGGCAAGCCGCAATTGGCCATGGCAAACAGCAAGGCAAATGCCGCGAACTTGGGCATGGTGTTGACCACACCACCGTAACTGGCGATTTCGCGTGAATGCACCCTGTCATACAAGACGCCAATGCACAAGAACATGGCTGCAGACACGAAACCATGCGCAATCATTTGCACAATGCCGCCACTCACACCCAGTTCGCTGAAAACAAAAAAGCCCAGTGTGACAAAACCCATGTGCGCCACAGACGAGTAGGCCACCAGTTTTTTCATGTCCTGCTGCACCACGGCCACCAAGCCCACGTAGACCACGGCAATGATGGACAAGCCAATCATCAACCAGGCATATTCATGGCTGGCGTCAGGGGCGATCGGAAAGCTAAAGCGCAAGAAACCATAGGCACCCAACTTCAACATGATGGCCGCCAAAACAGCTGAACCACCTGTGGGGGCTTCCACGTGCACATCGGGCAACCAGGTGTGCACCGGCCACATGGGCACTTTGACAGCAAAGGCCGCGAAGAAAGCAAAGAACAGCAAGGTTTGCGCTTGCGCTGACAAAGGCAAGTGCCACCAGGTGTGCAAATCGAAACTGCCGCCCGACTCGATGTAGAGGTAAATCAGGGACACCAACATCAACAAGGAGCCGAGCAAGGTGTAGAGGAAGAACTTGAAAGCCGCGTAAATCTTGTTCGGACCACCCCAGACACCAATGATCAGGTACATGGGAATCAGCGTGGCCTCAAAGAACACATAAAACAGCATGCCATCGAGTGCACAAAAAACACCGACCATGACGCCACTCAACACCAAGAACGCACCCATGTATTGGTGAACCCGTTCGGTGATGACTTCCCATGCAGCGATGACCACAATGACCGTGATGAACGAGGTGAGCAGCACAAACCACATGGAAATACCGTCCAAACCCAGGTGGTAGTGCATGTTGAAGCGCTCAATCCAGGAGAGCTTCTCCACAAACTGCATCTCGTGCGAACGGGTGTCAAAACCAGCATAGAGGGGCAAGGTGACCAAGAAGCTGACCACTGCGCCGATCAGGGCCACCCAACGCACTGCGCGGGCCTGCTCGTCACGTCCCAAGGCCAGCAACAACATGCCAAAAAAGATGGGGCACCAAATGGCCAGGCTCAACATTCCCATGGCGTCTCTCTCACTTGTATTTCAATCATGGACTTCATCGATGACCTCATGGTTTGAGCCAAACAAACCAAGTGATCAGGCCGAACATGCCCAAGATCATCAGCAATGCATAGTGGTACAGGTACCCGGTTTGCAAACGACGGGCCAGTTGGGCGACCTGCCCCACCACCCGCCATGAACCATTGACCAGCCATCCGTCGATCACGCGTTGATCGCCGCCCTTCCACAAACCTGTGGCCAGCATGCGGGCACCACGTGCCAACACGTGTTCATTGAAAGCGTCCAAATAGTATTTGTTGACCAGCAGGGTGTGAACAGGCTTGAACAGGCGCTCGATGGCGGCAGGCAAAGCCGGGTTGATCATGTACATGTAAAAAGAAACCACCACACCCGCCAAGGCCAAGAAAAATGGGGCCGTGCTGAAGGCATGCTGGGCCATGGCCCAAGCGCCGTGGAACTCTTCGCCCAAATCGCTCATGGCATGGTGGACTGTGTGGTTGACCGTGATCGCGTCTTTGAAGAAGTCTCCAAACAGCAAGGGCTCGATGGTGAAGTAACCTATCAGCACCGAAGGAATGGCCAACAAAACCAATGGCAATGTGACCACCCAAGGCGACTCGTGCGGCGCATGGTGGGTGTCGTGGCCATGGTGATCGTCATGGTGGGCATCTGGGTTTTGATCAAAACGCTCTTGGCCATGGAACACCAAGAAATACATGCGGAAAGAATAAAACGCAGTAATGAAAACACCTGCCAGCACTGCGAAGTGCGCCCAGGAGGCCGCCGGCAAATGGCTGGCAGCCACAGCTTCAATGATGCTGTCTTTGGAGTAAAAACCAGAGAACAAGGGCGTGCCAATCAGCGCCAAGGAGCCCAACAAGGAGGTGATCCATGTGATGGGCATGTATTTGCGTACACCACCCATGTATCGAATGTCTTGGTTGTGGTGCATGCCCATGATGACCGAACCGGCACCCAAGAACAACAAGGCCTTGAAGAAAGCATGTGTCATGAGGTGGAACACCGCCACCGAGTAGGCTGAAGCACCCAAGGCAACGGTCATGTATCCCAACTGGGACAAGGTGGAATAAGCCACCACCCGTTTGATATCGTTTTGCACGATGCCCAAGAAACCCATGAACAACGCCGTGATGGAACCGATGATCATGATCAGGTTCAAGGCCGTGTCAGACAACTCGAACAGCGGTGACATGCGGGCCACCATGAAAATGCCCGCGGTCACCATGGTGGCGGCGTGAATCAAAGCAGAGATGGGTGTTGGGCCTTCCATGGAGTCTGGCAACCACACATGCAATGGGAATTGGGCTGATTTGCCCATGGCGCCCACAAACAAACAGATGCAGATGACTGTGACCAACATCCAATCCGTGCCGGGCAAGGTCTGTGCGGCCAACTCGGATGCGTGTGAAAAAGCTTCCACGTAATTGAGGGTGCCCGCGTAAGCCGCGATGAGACCAATGCCCAAAATGAAACCAAAGTCACCCACACGGTTGACCAAAAAGGCTTTCATGTTGGCAAACACCGCTGTGGGTTTGTTGAACCAAAAGCCAATGAGCAAATACGACACCAAGCCCACCGCTTCCCAACCAAAGAACAACTGCAGCATGTTGTTGCTCATCACCAGCATCAGCATGGAAAAGGTGAACAATGAGATGTAGGCAAAAAAGCGGTTGTAACCATCGTCCTCAGCCATGTAGCCCATGGTGTAGATGTGCACCATCAAAGACACAAAGGTCACGACGCACATCATCATGGCGGTGAGGCCGTCCACCATGAAGCCCACTTCCATTTTCAAACCACCGACTTCCATCCAGGTGTAGAGCGTTTCATTGAAGCGTGCGCCCTCGGTGACCACGCTGTAGAGCGTTTGCGCAGACAACACAAAGGCCACCAACACACCCAAAATGGTGAGGCTGTGCGCCATGCGTCGACCCAACAAGGCGCCGCCCAAGCGCGTGCCCAAAACACCCGCCATCAAGGCGCCAGCCAGTGGGGCCAGGGCCACGGTGAGCAAGGTAGAAGCTTGAAGTGTTTGGCTCATGGTGAATCTGCTCAGCCTTTGAGTGAATCGAGTTCGTCCACATTGACGCTGGAGCGGTTACGGAACAACAACACCAAAATCGCCAAACCAATGGCCGATTCAGCAGCCGCCACGGTCAGAATGAAGAACACAAAAATTTGACCTTGTATGTCGCCCAGGTAATGAGAGAACGCGACGAAATTGGTGTTGACCGCCAGCAGCATCAACTCGATGGCCATGAGCAAGACGATGAGGTTTTTGCGGTTGAGGAAGATGCCGATGACCGACAGGGCAAACAACACAGCACCCAATGTCAGGTAGTGGCCGAGGGTGACATTCATGCTTTGGGCTCCTCGCTGGCTTGCACGGTGGCTTGTTGCACTGGTGCCATCTTCACCATGCGCAGACGATCGGCCGGTTTGGCTTTGATTTGTTCGGCTGGGTTTTGCAATTTGCTGTCTTTGCGATGGCGCATGGTCAGGGCAATCGCCGCAATGATGGCAACGAGCAGCAACACGGCGGCAATTTCAAGCGGGTACAGGTAATCGGTGTAGAGCGCGACGCCCAAGTCTTTGGTGTTGGAGATTTGGGTGCCAGGTGCTGCAACGGGTTCAACAGGGGCAGGAGCCGAGCGAAACCCTCCCATCAAGACCGATGCCAACTCCAAAGCCAATATCGCCCCGATGGATGCCGCAAGTGGGAAGTGGCTCCAAAAACCTTGGCGCAATTTGTCCATGTTCACATCGATCATCATGACCACGAACAAGAACAAGACCATGACCGCACCCACGTAAACCAAGACCAAGGTGATGGACAAAAACTCCGCTTTGAGCAGCATCCAAATGCCTGAGGCTTGAAAAAACGCGAGCACCAAAAACAAGGCG
>JBDKLR010000017.1:0-18615 GCA_039795515.1 Pseudomonadota bacterium
TGCCGGTGATTTTGGAGACCTTGAAAAACGCGGGTCGGTTGATGGCCACGCACCCCATCACCCACAGCTACCCGCATTGCTGGCGTCACAAAACACCCGTCATCTACCGTGCTGCAGCCCAATGGTTCATCCGCATGGACGAGGGCGAAGGCGTGTTCACAGCAGACAAAGCGCCCCAAACCCTGCGTCAACTGGCGCTGGATGCGATTGAGCACACCCAGTTCTACCCCGAGAACGGCAAAACCCGTTTACGCGACATGATCGCCAACCGCCCTGACTGGTGCATCTCGCGCCAACGCTCATGGGGCGTGCCGGTGCCGTTTTTCTTGCACAAAGACAGCGGCGAATTGCACCCGCGCACCATGGCCATCTTGGACCAAGCCGCCGACATGGTGGAACAAGGCGGCATCGAGGCGTGGAGCCGCGTGACGGTGGAAGACATCTTGAACCAAACGGGGGACCAGCCCGAGCATTACACCAAGAGCACCGATATCTTGGAGGTGTGGTTCGACTCTGGCTCCAGCTTTCAGCACGTGCTGCGCGGCAGCCACAAAAACGCTTACGACAGAGCGCCTCACCATGACAGCGGCCCCGAGGCCGACTTGTATTTGGAAGGCCATGACCAACACCGTGGCTGGTTCCACAGCTCGCTGTTGCTGGGTTGCGCCCTCTACGGTAGAGCGCCCTACAAAGGACTGCTAACCCACGGCTTCACCGTGGACAGCAAGGGCATCAAGATGAGCAAGAGCCTGAAAAATGGTATCGAACCTCAGGAGATCAATCAGAAACTTGGCGCTGAAATCATTCGTTTGTGGGTGGCATCCAGTGATTACTCCGGGGACATTGCTGGAGACGACAAAATTTTGGCGCGGGTGGTGGACGCCTACCGCCGCATCCGCAACACACTGCGCTTCTTGCTGGCCAATGTCAGCGACTTTGACCCCGCCACAGACAGCGTGCCTTTCAAGGACCTGTTGGACATCGACAAATACGCCTTGTCTCGCGCCGCCCAAGTGCAAGCGGACATTTTGGGCACTCGCAATGCCCAAGGGGTGTTCGAGGGCGGCCACTATGGTCAGTATGAGTTCCACCCTGTGGTGTCCAAATTGCAACTGTACTGCTCGGAAGATTTGGGCGCGTTTTATTTGGATGTGCTGAAAGACCGTCTCTACACCACCGCGCCCAAGTCTCTGGCGCGGCGCAGTGCGCAAACCGCCTTGCACCAGATCACGCATGCCATGCTGCGTTGGATGGCCCCTTTTCTCAGCTTCACCGCTGAAGAAGCTTGGCAGGTGTTTGGCACTTCAGAATCCATCTTTTTGGAAACCTATTCCGACATGGGCGCTGTGGACATGGCCTTGCTCGACAAATGGGCGCATGTTCAACAGGTGCGCGAACTGGCCAACAAGGAAATTGAAACCAAGCGCAGTGCGGGTGAACTGGGCGCCTCTTTACAAGCCGAATTGACCATCCATTGCGATGGTGAACTGCACGACACCTTGGCGTCTTTGGGTGAAGACTTGAAATTTGTCTTCATCACCTCTCAAGTGGTGCTCGCCAAAGGGCCTTTGAAAGTGGATGTGAAAGCCAGTGCAGCCACCAAGTGCGACCGCTGCTGGCACTACAGCGACGATGTGGGGCAACACAGCGAACATCCTGCACTCTGTGGTCGCTGCATCAGCAACCTGCACGGCGCTGGCGAAGTTCGTCATTTCGCCTGATCATGGCGCGCACGTCACCCCGCTCTCTGTGGCTTTGGTTGGGCATCGCCTTGGTGGTGCTGCTGGCCGATCAATTCACCAAGGTGTTGATCGTTGGCAGTTTTCAACTGGGTGACAGTCAAACGGTGACGTCGTTTTTCAACCTGGTGCGGGCGCACAACAGCGGCGCGGCGTTTTCTTTTTTATCGTCAGCTTCGGGCTGGCAACGCTGGTTTTTCACCGGCATCGGGGTGTTTGCCGCTGGGTTCATCATTTATTTGCTGCGCAGCCACCCGCATCAACGCTTGTTTTGCTTTGCGCTGGCCTTGGTGCTGGGCGGGGCCGTCGGCAATGTGATCGACCGATTGCTCTATGGCCATGTGATTGATTTCTTGGATTTCCATTGGGATGGGTTGAGCCCCTTGTTTTATGAGGGCCACTTTCCCGCTTTCAACATTGCAGACAGTGCCATCACGGTGGGCACCATCTGCTTGCTGTTGGACGAATTGATCCGTGTTCGTCGCGGGTCTTAAACCGTCAGGATGGTGCAACCTGTTGTTTTGCGCGCTTCCAAATCACGGTGGGCTTGGGCCACATCTGCCAAGGGGTAGCGTTGGTCGATGCGAATCTTCACCTGACCGCTGGTGACCACCGCGAACAAATCGTCGGCCATTTGCTGGTTGACTTCACGGGAAGCGATGTGGGTGAACAAGGTTTGGCGAGTCACATAAATCGAGCCCTTGGGTCCCAAGATGCCAGGTGAAAACGGGTCCACAGGGCCGGATGCGTTGCCAAAACTGGCCATCAAACCAAACGGTGAAATGCAGTTGAGCGATTTGTCCCAAGTGTCTTTGCCCACCGAGTCGTAGACCACTTTCACGCCTTTGCCGTTCGTGATGTCTTTCACGCGCGCTTCAAAATCCTCTTTGGCGTAGTTGATGACATGCGCTGCGCCATGGGCTTTGGCCAGCGCACATTTCTCATCGGAGCCTGCGGTGCCAATCAGTTGCAAGCCCAATGCCTTGGCCCATTGACAGGCGATCAAGCCCACACCACCTGCCGCCGCATGGAACAAGATGTGGTCGCCAGCATGCAAGCCACCTTGGGGCAAGGTGCGCTTGAGCAAGTACTGCACGGTCAGGCCTTTGAGCATCATGGCGGCACCGGTGTCGAAGTCGATGGCATCGGGCAATTTGCAGACATTTTTGGCAGGCATGACGCGCGCCTCGCAATAACTGCCGGGAGGCGCGCTGGCATAGGCCGCGCGGTCCCCTGCTTTCAAATGGGTCACGCCTTCACCCACGGCCTCCACGATGCCCGAACCCTCCATGCCCAAACCATGGGGCATGGGCAGGGGATACAAACCCGTGCGGTGGTAGACGTCAATGAAATTCAAGCCCACGGCTTTGTGGCGGATGCGGATTTCTCCCGGGCCGGGTTCGCCCACGGACACGTCGACGAGGTGCAGTTCTTCGGGACCGCCGGGTTTGTTGAAATGAATGGCTTTGCTCATGTGGTTCTCCTGTGGGTGCAGATCTTAAAAGGAACGTGGCAGGCCCAACACATGCTCGGCCACATAGGCGTAAATCATGTTGGTGGAAATGGGGGCCACTTGATAGAGACGGGTTTCGCGGAACTTGCGCTCCACATCGTATTCATGGGCGAATCCAAACCCGCCGTGGAATTGCAAACAAGCGTTGGCCGCTTCCCAGCTTGCTTTGGCTGCGAGGTACTTGGCCATGTTGGCCTCGGCACCACACGCTTGTTGGCGGTCAAACAAATCGCATGCTTTGAACCGCATCAGATTGGCGGCTTCCACCTCGATGTAGGCATCGGCGATCGGAAACTGGACGCCTTGGTTTTGCCCAATCGGACGACCAAACACCTGGCGCTCTTTCACGTACTGGGTGACGCGATCTAAAAACCAATAGCCATCCCCGATGCACTCGGCGGCGATCAAGGTGCGCTCGGCGTTCAAGCCATCAAGGATGTAGCGAAACCCCATGCCTTCTTCGCCAATCAGGTTGTCGGCGGGAATTTCCAGGTTGTCGAAAAACAGTTCGTTGGTCTCATGGTTGACCATGTTGGCGATTGGTTGCACACGCATGCCGGTCTTTTCTGCCTCGCGCAAATCGACCATGAAGATGGACAGGCCTTCTGATTTTTTCTGCACCTGTTCAAGGGGCGTGGTGCGCGCCAACAAAATCATCCAATCGGAATGCTGCACACGCGAAATCCAAACCTTTTGTCCATTGATCACGTAGCGGTCACCTTTTTTGACGGCGGTGGTTTTGATCTTGGTGGTATCGGAGCCGGTGCTGGGTTCGGTGACGCCCATGGACTGCAAACGCCATTCGCCGCTCGCAATTTTGGGCAGGTAAAACGCTTTTTGTTGCTCAGAGCCATGACGCAACAAAGTGCCCATGTTGTACATCTGGCCATGACACGCACCCGCATTGCCACCCGAGCGGTTGATTTCTTCCATGATGACCGAGGCCTCGGCCAAACCCAAACCAGAACCCCCATAGGCTTGCGGGATCAACGCTGCCAACCAACCCGCTTGGGTCAGCGCTTGCACAAAGGCTTCGGGGTAGGCGCGCTCGGCGTCGATTTGGCGGTGGTAGCTGTCGGGAAATTGGTTGCACAAACTGCGCACCGCGTCTCGGATCTCTTGGTAAGCATCAGGTGTTTGCGAAATCATGTGCAGCATTATCTATGTCACGCTGTACATCACATTGATGCGCGCCACGTATTTGGACACCGCGCCATGCACCACACAGCCGATGTGACGCACCGAATCGGGCCCAAAACCATGCCTGAAAAAAAGCGCTGAACCTTTGACGGGTGAGACATCGAGCCAGGAACCGTCGGGTCTGAACAAACGGGTGTTGCCACCCTGCACACCATCGGCAGGGCCATTCAAGTACAGCAGCATGGTCAGTCCCGATCGAATGCCTGGGTCCCACTCCACCATGTGCTGGCGATCCTCACTCAAGCTGTAACCAGGCCAGCTGCCATCGGTGTGCAAATTGAACACATCGTTGTCGTCATAGCGGTACATGTTGATGCGACGGCTGAAGGCGGGTAACAACACATCCCCGTGCAATTCGGCAGGCAACAAATGCGCGATACGCTGAAACATCGGGCCCATCAAATCCTCGTCAGCCATCCAGTGCACCGATTTGTTCATGCGCATGCCCGGGGGCGTGGCGATGCCTGGCGCTTCATCCCGGTAGCCCATTTGCTCGGACGCCTGCACGATGGCATCGGCTTCTTCGGCCGTGACGACTTGATCGATGACAAAACCCAGCAAACCACCCAAGTCCAAGTTGTGGCGCTCGGGCTTGAGCGGTGCCTGCGCTTGCAACTGCAAAGCCGAGGGACTGCTGGCAAAAGCGTGCACCGGGGTCATGGGCACCACGCCGCCCATGGGCAATGAGCCAGGCAAATGGGCCACCGCGTGGTGAGGCGGCCAGTCGAATGCTTTCATGGTTTAAAAAGTCCCTGGGTAAGCACCGCCATCGATCAAGATGTTTTGCCCGGTGATGAAGCCCGCTTGCTGGCTGCACAAAAACGCACAGGTTTGACCAAACTCGTCGGGTTGGCCAAAGCGCAACGCAGGCGCGAGTTTTTTGCGGGTCTCGACCAGGCTCTCAACGCTTTGCCCGGTTTTCTTCGCCAGACCCTCGAAGGTCACGCGAAGTCGATCTGTTTCAAAAGCGCCAGGCAACAGGTTGTTGATGGTCACGTTGCGTGAGGCGATTTGGCTGTTGCGTGCGGCACCGGCGACAAAGCCTGTCAAGCCACTGCGTGCGCCATTGGACAAGCCCAAAATATCGATGGGGGCTTTGACCGCACTGGACGTGATGTTGACGATGCGGCCGAAACCACGCTGGGCCATGCCATCCACTGTCGCTTTGATGAGTTCAATCGGTGTCAGCATGTTGGCGTCCACCGCTTTGATCCAATCGTCGCGGCCCCATTCGCGGAAATCCCCTGTCGGTGGACCACCCGCATTGGTCACCACGATGTCGAAGTCCTTGCCTGGTCCGCCTGCCACGCGCCAAATGGCGTCGCGACCGGCTTCGGTTGTGATGTCTTGCGCAACTGTGAGCACGGTCACGCCCAAGGCACGCAGCGATTGGGCGGAGGCCTCCAAGGCTTCAGCACCGCGCGACACCATCACCAGGTGGACACCTGCTTGCGCCAGCGCCTTGGCGCAACCCAAGCCCAAGCCTTTGCTGGCACCCCCCACCAAAGCCCATTTACCGTTGATCCCTAAGTCCATTTCCTTCTCCATGTTTCGAAGCCATGTAAACACCACCGAGCACCAGCAAGGTTCCCACACCAATCCATGCATTGAGCGGTTCGCCCAACACCAACACGCCCAAACTCACCGTGGACATCGGGCCCACCATGCCGATTTGGGCCGTGAGCGACGCGCCAATGCGTTCGATCGCCAACATGATCAGCAAGACAGGTGCCACGGTACAAGCCGTGGCATTGAGCAAGGCCAAATACAACACCTCCTCGGGCACTGCCATGCTGCTGGGTGGGCGCAGCAGAAAAAATTGAACAATGGCCAACACACAGGCCACGCTGGACGCAAACCCCACCAAGCGCAAGGCGCCGATGCGTTGCACCATCTGACCACTGAACATCAAATACAAGGCATAGCTGATGGCACTGGCCAACACCAATGCAGAACCAGTCACCACGCCCTCGCCCGCGATATTTGCCTCGTGGGCAAACACCAGCAACACACCACCATAGCTGATGGCCATGGCCCACACCCGCCGGGGCAGCAGTCGGTGTTTGTAAATCAAGGCGCTGAGCAACATGACCAAGGTCGGGTTGAGGTAGATGATGAGTCGTTCCAAGCCTGCGGTGATGGTTTGCAAACCCAAGAAATCTAAAAAACTGGCGAGGTAATAGCCCAAAAAACCCAGGCCCATGATGGCCAGCACGTCACGGCGACTCAAGGGATGGGCTTTGGCATGCGCAAGCTGCGAGGCCCACCATGAGATCACCATGAACATGGGCAAGGCGAACAACATGCGGTACATGATGACCGTGATCGCGTCCACCCCATGACGGTAAGACAACTTGACGATGATGGCTTTGCCACTGAAAGCAATGGCCCCCGCCATGCCCAATGCCAACCCCATCGAGTGGGAAGACGGAACAGCAACAGGCTTCAAACGTTGAAAACTTTGTTGTGCAAGCGGCGGGTGAACCACCAAACCACCAAGGCAATCACGGGCACAGCCAAGGCGGTCACCAAGGTGGGATCTTGAATCCAACCCTTGGCTTGCATGCCTTCAGCCACATAGTGCATCAAGCCAGTGATGTAGTAAGTGATGGCCGCCACCGACAAGCCTTCCACTGTGGCTTGCAATTTGAGTTGCATGCCCTGGCGACGGTTCATCGCGGTCAACAACGCCTGGCTGCTTTGCTCTTGCTGAAAGTCGACACGGGTGCGCAACAAACTGCTCATGCGCGACACCCGCTCAGACAAAGCCGTTTGACGACGCGCCACCCATTCACAGGTGCTGCGCGCAGGCGTCAATCGGCGGTCCATGAATTCGCCAATCGATTGGTACCCGGTGATGCGTGTTTCACGAATGTCTTGAATCCGTCGGTCCACCAGTTCAAAGTAAGCGCGGCTGGCCGAAAAACGCGAATGCTGAGAGGCATAAGAACTTTCCACCTGGCCTGCCAAACGAGTGAGGCGATCGAGCAACTGTGCTTCTTCGTCATGGTGGGCACTGCGAATCGCCAGCGCCAAGTCGGCCAACTCTTGCTCGGCCAGCGCCAAATCCGCCGCCGCTGCGCGTGCCATGGGCAATCCCAGCAAGGCCACCATGCGGTAGGTTTCAATCTCGAGCAGGCGTTGCACCAAACGCCCCAAACGTCGCAGTGACAGTTGGCCCACACGCAACAACATGCGCGAACAACCATCGGGGCCAATTTGGAAATCGGTGTGCAAAGTGGCTTCGCCATCCACGAGTTGGCAGGCCACCATGCTGTCCTCGCGGAACTGCTGGTGCAACTCCTCGCGGTCTTGCAAATTGTCGGTGCGTTTGGCCCACAGGTTGATGCGTGCCAGGCATTCACCTGGCAAGTCTTTCAGCCACTGCTGGGGCAAGCTTTGCAATGCCAAGCCATAGGCATCGGTTTTGGGCAGGCCCTCAGGCGCATCGGCCATGAAAGTCCACGTGACAAACTCGGTGTGCAATTCCCAACGCAATCGCCATGCACCACCATCCACCCGCAAATGGTTGGCATGGTCGTCAGGCACAGGCAAATGGTGGTCGCGCAACAGTTGCAACAAATGCGCACGACTGGCTGCACGCGCAGCCGCATCGGTGACCATGACCACATGGCTGATGGCCAAAGGGGCCATCATGGGTTCTGGCGGACGCGCATGCACCTCGTTGTGCAGCGCGCGACGCAGGGCGTGTTCTTTCATGTCTTGGCTCTCAATCTTCCACAAAGGCTTCTTGGCGCTTGGACTTGATGGCAGGCAACAACACCAGTGCCAGCAAAAGCACCGACACCGCCAACAGCGCGGCGGACAAGGGGCGGCTGATGAACACCGACCAGTCACCCCGAGAGAGATCCAATGCGCGTTTAAGGTATTCCTCTAGCATCGGGCCCAATACAAAGCCCAGCATCAAGGGCGCTGGCTCGCAGCCCAATTTGGTGAACACATAACCCGCCAAACCAAACAAGGCCACCAAGCCAATGTCGAATGTGGAATTGTTGGTGGTGTAGACACCGATCGCGCAAAACAGCACGATGGCTGGGAACAAGTAGTGGTAGGGGACGGTGAGCAATTTGATCCAAACACCAATCAAGGGCAGGTTCAAGATGATCAACATCAAGTTGCCAATCCACATGGACACGATCAGGCCCCAAAACAACTCGGGGTTGACCGTCATCACCTGGGGACCGGGTTGGATGTTGTGGATGGTCATGGCACCCACCATCAGCGCCATCACGGCATTGGGTGGAATGCCCAGCGTCAACAGCGGAATGAACGAGGTTTGTGCGCCGGCATTGTTGGCCGATTCGGGGGCCGCCACACCACGGATATTGCCTTCACCCAGCGGCAATTCATGGTCTCGAAGCTTGATTTTTTTCTCCAAGGTGTAGGCGGCAAAAGAGGCCAGCACAGCACCCCCACCCGGCAACACACCCAGTACCGACCCCAACACGGTGCCACGCAAAACGGCAGGCATCATTTGGCGGAAATCCTCTGCCGTTGGCATGAGGCCTTGCACCTTGGGGGTGAACACTTCACGGTCTGTTTGGCTTTTGGCCAAGTTGTTGATGATCTCGGCATAGCCGAACAGTCCCATGGCCACGGCCACAAAACCAATCCCGTCCGTGAGTTCGGGAATGTCCATGTTGAAACGGGTGATGCCCGAGTTGACATCGGTGCCGACCAGACCGAGCAACAAGCCCAAGATGATCATGGCGATGGCTTTGAGCAAGGGGCCAGACGCCAGCACCACCGCGCCCACCAATCCCACCACCATCAACGCGCAGTATTCGGCCGGGCCAAATGCAAACGCCATTTCTGACATGGGTGCTGCAAAACCCGCCAACAACAAAGTGCCAAAACAGCCAGCCACAAATGAACCCAAGCCTGCAGCGGCCAAAGCCGGTCCCGCACGTCCCTGGCGCGCCATCTGGTAGCCATCCATGGCTGTCACCACCGAAGACGATTCACCTGGCAAATTGACCAAAATAGCGGTGGTCGACCCGCCGTATTGGGCACCGTAATAAATACCGGCCAACATGATCAACGCCGACTCGGGCGGCAAGGCATAAGTGGCAGGTAGCAACATGGCGATGGTGGGCACCGGGCCAATGCCAGGCAACACTCCGATGAGGGTGCCCAGCAAACAACCGATGAAGGCATAGAGCAAATTGATCGGGGTGCCAGCAACGGCAAACCCAGTGGAGAGATTGGCAAGCAGGTCCATCGTGGTGTCCTGTCAATAAGCGTTGACAAACGCTGGCCAGACCGGCATTTGCAACTTGAGCAAAGAAATGAACACCAGGTAACTACCGCTGGCCAAGATACTGGAGAGCACCAGCATGCGGCGCACATTGAAGCTGGCGGCATCGGCCATGAGGGCCACACCGGTGAGTCCAAAAATGGCCACCACCAGACCAAACGACGGGATGCCCATGCTGGGCACACCACCGAGCAAGGCACCAAACAACAAATTGGCCCCCAAGATGCAGACCAAAGGACGCCAAGCCAACTCGCCAATCACGCCACCGTCAGGGGTTTCCACCACCAACGAAAAGAACATGATGAAACCACCCAACAACACCAACACCAAGGCCAATACCAATGGGAAATAACCAGGCCCCATCTTGCTGGCCGAGCCAATCGTGTAGGCGGTGGCCGAATTCCAGGCGAAAGCGGCCCCTGTAGCGGTGAACATCAAACCCGAGACAAAGTCTTTTTGGCTCTTGATCGACACGGCGGCACTCCCAAAACAAAACTGCGGTGATTGTGACCTATGCCACGACCGGCTTGAGCACCTTGAGCCAGAGGCCAGCGGGCAGTCCCCATTGGGTTTCAATGGCATCGGCCCGGGCCTGCAGCAGATCCCTGTCCGGCCGCGAAGGGGTGTGCTGTGCCAGCACCACCGTGTTGCCCTCTTTGGTGGGCTTGAAAGCCCAGACCGCGTCGTCACCAAAGGCTGAAGCGATGTGATCCAGGCTGCGCTCATAGCTGGAGGATCGGCCAAACAAATTGACCGTCATGCAGCCTTGGCGGGTGAGGAGTTGACGACAGTTGGCATAAAAGGCGGCGTTGTCCAACACGGGCGCCGCCGCTTCGTGGTCGTACAAATCGACATGCAAGACGTCTATTTGGCCGCGCCAATGGTCATGGGCGACCACCTCGGCGGCGTCGCCCAACACGACCGACAAAAGCGCGTCATCTTTGGGCAGCTTGAACCAGGTTCGACAGGCCGCCACCACTTGCGGGTTGAGTTCGATGGCGGTGGTGCGCATGCCCAAGACCTTGCGACAGTTTTTGGTCAGCGCTGCAGCGCCCAAACCCAGTTGCATGGCGTGCAAGTCAGGCACATCGCTGGTGGGCACAAACAACAACCACGCTTGCATGCGCTGGACATAGTCCAGGTGAATGTCAAACGGCTTGGTGGTGTCCATGGAACCCTGCACCCAATCGGTGCCCAAATGCAAATAGCGCACCTTGCCGTGTTCGGACATGTTGACTTGGGGAAGTATTGGGAGGCTGGCCATGCGCAGATTGTCGCTGGTCGCCATTCGCAGCAAGAGCATTCGCTGACAGCCAGTCAGGCCAGCTAGATCGCCAGCACCGATCGAACATTCGCACTGGTCGCCTGCGCCACTTCAGCCAGCGAGATGCCCCGCAAATCCGCCAGCACCTGGGCCATGCGCGGCACCTGGTCGGGTGTGTTGCGCCCCTGCGGCATTCCTTTCGCGCGTTCCTCGGCGGTGACATACAGCCAATGCGGGGGGATGTCCGGTGCATCGGTTTCCAACACCAACGCTTCCAGCGGCAGTTGGGTGGCCAGCATGCGCAGTTGCAAGGCGCGCTCAAAGGTCAGCGCGCCGCCAAACCCCAGCTTGAAACCCATGGCGATGAACTGCTGGGCCTGCTGCAAACTGCCATTGAACGCATGGGCGATGCCGCCCTTCACCGCTGTGGAACGCAATGCCTTCAACAACAAATCGGCGCTGCGCCGCACATGCAACAACACCGGCAAGTCGTGTTGTTGCGCCAGTTTCAACTGTGCTTTGTAAAAAAATTGTTGTCGCGCCATGTCCAGCCCCGGCACAAAACCATCAAGGCCTATTTCTCCCACCGCCACCAAACGCGGGTCGTCATGGTGATCGTGCAAAGCCTGGTCCAAGGTCTGCAAATCCTGTTCCCGGGCTTGCGGGGTGTAGAGGGGATGGATGCCCAGCGCGTAAACATCCTGGTGTTCATGCGCCAGTTGCCGCACCGCCTCGAAATTGTCAACCGCCACCGCAGGGATGACACAGGTGTGAACACCCGCCGCACGGGCGGCTTGGCGCACCGCGGCGCGGTCGCTGGCCAATTCGGCGGCGTCCAAGTGGCAGTGGCTGTCGATCCAGGTCATGGAAACGGCTCAAGCGGAAATCAATGGGAATCAGACCCCAATTGCCCAGCCACCAAGCGCAATTTCCGATCGCAGCGCGCGGCCAATTGCTCGTCATGGGTGACCACCACAAACGCGGTGCCTTGGTGCTTGGCCAGTTGCAGCATGAGGCCAAAGACATTGTCGGCTGTGCTGCGATCCAGGTTGCCGGTGGGTTCGTCGGCCAGCACACAGGCGGGTTGGGTCACCAAGGCCCGGGCAATCGCCACCCGCTGACGCTCGCCACCCGACAACTCGCTGGGCGTGTGCTGGACCCGATCGGCCAAGCCCACTGCAGCCAACATCTCCCGCGCTTGCAGCGCCGCTTGCTCGCGGGGCATGCGGCGAATCCACAAGGGCATGGCCACGTTGTCCAAGGCACTGAACTCGGGCAGCAAATGGTGAAACTGATAGATGAAGCCCAAGTGCTGGTTGCGCAAACGCCCCAGCGCCGTGTCGTCCAGCCCTGCCAAAGCCTGCCCGCGCAAGCTCACACGACCCGTGGTGGGTGTGTCCAACCCACCGAGCAAATGCAACAGTGTGCTTTTGCCCGAACCCGATGTGCCCACCACGGCCAAGGTTTCACCAGCCTGTACCTGCAAATCCACATCGTGCAGCACGGTGACGTCGATCACGCCTTCGTGGAAACGCCGACCCAATCCTTGGGCTTGCAACACCGGCTTATTCATGGCGCAGCGCCTCCGCTGGATCGACCCGGCTGGCGCGCCAGCTGGGGTAAAGCGTGGCGACCAAGGCCAATACCAGCGCGATGACGACCACCGGTCCGATGTCGGCCCACTGCGGGTCGCTGGGCATGCGGCTGATCAGGTAGATGTCTTTGGGTAAAAAGCTCGCGCCCAAGGCCCGCTCGATGGCGGGCACGATGCTGTCAATGTTGAAGGCCACCAACAAACCCAAAGCCAAACCAGACAAAGTGCCGATCACACCGACCAAGGCGCCTTGCACCACGAAGATGCCCATGATGCTCATCGGGCTGGCACCCAGGGTGCGCAAAATGGCAATGTCCGCTTGCTTGTCGGTGACCGTCATCACCAAGGTGCTGACCAGGTTGAACGCGGCCACGGCCACGATCAGGGTCAGGATGATGAACATCATGCGTTTTTCAATTTGCACCGCGGCAAACCAACTGCGGTTGGAGCGCGTCCAGTCGCGCACCGTCACGTCATCGCCCAGCGTCTGGGTGAGTTCGATACCCACTTGCCGCGCCAGTTGCGCGTCCTTCAGCTTCACACGCAAGCCGTTGGGTCCTTCGAGTCTGAAGATGCGCTGGGCATCCTCGATGTGCAACAAAGCCAAGGAAGCGTCGTATTCATAGTGGCCTGAATCCAGCAAACCCACCACGGTGAGTTGTTTCAAGCGCGGCACCACACCTGCGGGTGTGACTTGACCACCCGGTGCGACCAAGGTCACGTGCTCGCCCACCTTCACACCCAGCGCGCGCGCCAACTCGTTGCCCAAGACCACGCCAAAACCACCAGGCTGTAACTGGGCCAAGACCTCGGGGGGCATCAAGGCCACGGCGTCGGTCACCAACACCTCTTGGGCAGGATCGATGCCACGCACCACAGCGCCACGCATGTCTTCGCCTTGGGCCATCAAGACCTGCGACATGACAAACGGCGCACTGGCCACCACCTCGGGGTGCAAGCTGATTTTGTTTTGCAAGCCCGCCACGTTGTCCAAGGAGGCACTGGTGTAGGCCAGCACCTCGACATGCGACAACACGCCCAACATGCGCACCCGCACTTCTTTTTGAAAACCGTTCATCACGCTCAGCACGATGATGAGCGCGGCGACGCCCAGCGCAATGCCCACCATGGACACCGAAGAAATAAAGGAAATGAAGCGGTTGCGCCTGGCGGCACGGCCGGCACGGGTGTAGCGCCAGCCCACCAGCAACTCGAAGGGGATTCGTGGGTTCGTCATGGAAGCCAGATTGTGGCATCTTGCACAATCCCAGCATGTCCCAGCGCCTCACCGACCCCGCCGTCACCATCATCGTGTCTGCCTTGCTGCCTGTGTTTTTGAAGGAGCAGCCACCGCACATGGCGCAAGACTGGCAAGCCGCCTGGAACGACGCCCAACACCCGGCCTTGCAAGTGCTGCGCCAAGCCCAGGTGCTTGCACGTCAACAGTGGCTTGCAGACAGCCCTTGCGCCCCGCATGAAGCGGCTTATGCCCAAGCCATGCATTGGCCCGAACCATGGGGTTTGTTGCCCTTCGCCGCAGAATGCGCTGGCATGCAGGGCTGGTCTTGCCCCGCAGAACACGGTTGGGCTTTCATCGACGCCGTGCATTGGCAAATCAACCAAGGCCAGGTGCAACTTGGCTCGGTGGGTGCAGTGACGATGGCAGAAGACGACGCCATGCTGCAAGCCATGCGGCCTTATTTCGAGGAAGACGGCATCCACCTGCAATCGCTGAGGCCGGGGCGCTGGCTGGCCCACGCCACCCATTTCAAACAACTGCACAGTGTCAGCTTGGACAGGGTGCTCAACCAAGACGTGGCCTTTTGGCTCGACCCCGACAGTGTGGCGGCCCAAAGCCCCTCACAACGCCTGTTGCGCCGCTTGCAAAATGAGATGCAAATGCTGCTCTACACCCACCCCCTCAACGACCACCGCCAGGTTCCCATCAATTCGTTTTGGTGGAGTGGCACCGGCGATTTGCCACCAACGCCTCTCACCCAAACGGTGTTGCTGAACCAGGACTTGCGAGCGGCCTTCCAAGCGCAAGACCCCCAAGCCTGGTGCGCTCAATGGCTGCAAACCGCGCAAGCGGTCATGGCCCCGGCCCTGTTGGCTGGGCATCGCCTGGTGTTGTGCGGCGAAGACCGCATGATCAGCCTGCAACGCCGTCCACAAGGGCTTTGGCAAAGCCTTCAAGCCCTGCTTCCACAGCCTGCGTTGCACAAGGTGTTGGCATGAAACTGCTCACGCGTGACGCACCGCCGCGAACGGTTTGGACCTTGGAACAAGCGGGCGTGCACCCCTTGTTGGCGCGCTTGTATGCCGGACGAGGGGTGCAACACCCGCAAGAACTCGACAGCGGTTTGGCACATCTGTTGCCGCCCAGCTGCATGAAGGGCATGGACCAAGCCGCCCAGTTGTTGGCAAACGCCATTGCCACCCAGCGGCGTTTGTGCGTCGTGGCCGATTACGACTGCGATGGCGCCACCGCCTGTGCGGTGGCTTTGCGCGGCCTGCGTTTGTTGGGTGCGCAGCATGTGCATTTCATCGTGCCCGACCGCGTGGTCGATGGTTATGGCTTGACCCCGAGCATTGCCAAGCGGGTGCATGCGACGGGAGCCCAGGTGTTGATCACGGTGGACAACGGCATTGCCAGCGTCGAGGGAGTGGCGCAGGCGCAAGCACTGGGGATGCAGGTGCTGGTGACCGACCACCATCTGCCTGGCCCGCAAATCCCTGCGGCTGACGCCTTGGTCAACCCGAACCAACCGGGCTGCACCTTCGCCAGCAAAAGCATGGCGGGTGTGGGTGTCATGTTTTATGTGCTGCTGGCCCTGCGGGCCGAGTTGCGCACACGCGGCGTGTTCAGCAAAGACAGCGAGCCCAAGCTCGACGGTTTGCTGCCGCTGGTGGCTTTGGGCACCGTGGCCGATGTGGTTCAGCTCGATGCCAACAACCGCCGCTTGGTGACCCAAGGCCTGCTGCGCATGCGCCGCGGCCAGTTGCCCACCGGTTTGGCGTCTTTGTTCAGGGTGGCGGGGCGCAACGCCACCCAGGCCAGCAGCCAAGACATGGGGTTTGCGATCGGCCCGCGCATCAATGCCGCAGGGCGTTTGTCGGACATGACCTTGGGCATCGAATGCCTGCGCACCGACGACCCCGGAACAGGCTTGCAACTGGCCGAGCAACTGGACGCGATCAACCGCGAACGACGCAGCTTGGAAGGCGACATGCGTGATCAAGCCCTGCTGCTGGCCGAGTCTTTCTTGGACGCCGACGACGAGCCGCCCGCCGCTCTGTGTGTGTACGACGAGGAATTCCACGAAGGCGTGGTGGGCATCGTGGCGGCCCGCTTGAAAGACCTGCACTACCGTCCTTGTTTTGTGTTCGCGGCCAGCGAGTCCGAGGGGCAAGCGGTGCTCAAAGGCTCGGGCCGCTCGATTCCAGGTTTTCATTTGAGAGACGCATTGGACGCGGTGGTCAAGATGCACCCCGGTTTGTTGCTGCGCTTTGGTGGCCACGCCATGGCCGCCGGCTGTACCTTGCTGGAAGACGACCTGGCCACATTTGAAATCGCCCTGCAACAGGTCGCCGAACAATGGCTGTCACCCGCTACTTTGGCGCAGTCCTTGGAAACCGATGGGGGTTTGGAAGCCTCTTATTTGCGCCCCGACATCGTTCATGCATTGCAACAAGAGGTTTGGGGTCAGGGCTTTGCGACACCGGTGTTTCAAGACCAGGTCGAGGTGATGAGCCAACGCATTGTTGGCGACAAACACCTGTCACTCAAACTGCGCTTGCACGGCAAAGAGGTGGACGGTATTTGGTTTGGTCGCACCGAGCAGTTGCCGTCCCAAGCTTTGTTGGCCTATCGCCTGGACATCAACACCTGGCAAGGGCGGGAGAAGTTGCAATTGCACATCGAAACCATGCAAGCGGCCTAGAATCGGCGCTGTGTCCATCCTCAACGCCGATCTCCATTGCCACTCTGTCATTTCTGACGGCACGCTCACCCCTGAAGCATTGGCTTTGCGTGCCCATGCCAACGGTGTGGAACTGTGGGCCCTCACCGATCACGATGAAATGGGTGGCCAAGAACGCGCTGCCAGCGCGGCCAAAGCCATCGGCATGGGCTACTTGAGCGGCACCGAAATATCCGTCTCGTTTGCAGGACGCACCGTGCACATCGTGGGTTTGGGTTTTGACATCCACAACCCGGCCTTGGCCGCAGGTTTGCAAAGCACCCGTGGTGGTCGCCATGCGCGCGCACAAGACATGGCGGCCGGTTTGGCAAAAGTGGGCATTCATGGCAGTTTTGAAGGTGCCCTGCAATACGCCGGCAACCCCGATCTGATTTCACGCACCCATTTCGCCCGTTTCCTGGTGGAAACAGGGGTTTGCAAAGACACGCACGAGGTGTTTCGACGCTTCCTCACCGAAGGCAAACCCGGTTTTGTGCCACACCGATGGGCCAGCTTGGGCGACGCGGTGCGCTGGATTCGCGAGGCCCAAGGCGTGGCGGTCATCGCCCACCCCGCCCGTTACGACTTCACCCCGACCGAGGAATACGCCTTGTTCACCGAGTTCAAGGCGCACGGTGGGCAAGCCGTGGAAGTGGTGACCGGCAGCCATTCCGCCGCTGAAGCCATCGAATACGCCGACCTCGCGCGCGAACTTGGTTTGGCCGCCTCGCGCGGCAGCGACTTTCACAGCCCCGATGAAAGCCACACCGATCTGGGCACCCTGCCCAGGTTGCCTGGCGATCTCACACCCGTGTGGGAATTGTTGCAACACCGCATTCAATAAGGCCACGCCCATGGCCCAGTGGCTGCAAGTACACCCCGACAACCCACAAGCCCGTTTGCTCAAACAAGCGGTGGCGTTGCTCAGTCAAGGCAGGGTGCTGGCCGTGCCCACCGATTCCAGCTATGCCCTGGTTTGCCATTTGGATGACAAAACCGCCGTCGACCAGTTGCGCCGCATCCGTGGCGTGGATGAACGCCACCACCTGACCCTGCTGTGCCGCGACCTGAGCGAATTGAGCGTCTACGCCAAGGTGGACAACCGCCAATTTCGCTTGCTCAAATCCTGCACACCAGGCGCGTTCACCTTCATCTTGGAAGCCACCAAAGAAGTGCCGCGTCGGGTGTCGCACCCGCAACGAAAAACCATTGGTTTGCGGGTGCCGGAGCACAATGCCTTGTTGCAGTTGTTGGAACTGCATGGCGCACCGCTGTTGGCCACCACCTTGATCCCCGACGGTGAAACCGAACCCTTGAACGATGCGCAAGACATCCGAGAGCGCTATGAACACCAACTCGCGGCAGTGGTGGATGCAGGCGCCTGCCGCATGCAAGCCACCACCGTGGTCGACCTCACCCCCATGGGCACAGGCGGCGACCCTGATTTGATCCGCGCCGGCGGCGGTGATGTAACGCTTTTGGGCTTATAAAGTCAGTACCGATGCCCATTTAGGGGAAGATTTGGGGTGCAAGCCCTGGAAAATGCCTACAAATTCTTGCCTCAACACTCTCAAATTTGATGACTTTGATGAGACAATGAACCGGTGATTTCAAATGAATTGATTCAAACGATTGCCACCCATGCACTGCCAGTCCTGCTGGCCATCACCATGCATGAAGCGGCACACGGTTATGTCGCCAAACTTTTGGGTGACAACACCGCGTGGAGTTTGGGTCGTGTCACCCTCAATCCCCTCCCCCACATTGACTTGGTCGGCACCATCGCCATGCCCTTGTTGCTCTACGTGGCCACCTCGGGTCAATTTTTATTTGGCTACGCCAAGCCCGTGCCCGTGGACTTCAGCCGCCTGCACCACCCCAAGCGCGACATGATTTGGGTGGCTTTGGCGGGCCCAGGCAGCAATTTTTTCCAGGCCGTGGTGTGGGCCGCAGCGCTGTACATCATGGCAGGCCTGGGCACCGAAGAACTGTTTTTCATCGAGATGGCAAAAGCCGGGGTTTTGGTGAATTTGGTGATGTTTGCGTTTAATTTGTTCCCGCTGCC
>JBDKLR010000018.1:0-6858 GCA_039795515.1 Pseudomonadota bacterium
AAAAGTTTTTGGCCAGGTCCATGCCCGCGTAAAGCTGGCCCACTTGGGCTTCGTAGCCATTGAACATCTGGGTTTTCAATTTCTTGGCAAACAAGCCCCCCTCGCCGATGCGCCGCTCGCTGGCCTGGCTCCAGCGCGGGTGGTCGACATTCGGGTTCACATTGGAATAAAAACCGTATTCGTTGGCTGCCGCTTTGTTCCAAGCGGTCAAGGGCTGCTTGTCGGTGAATCGGATTTTCACAATGCTCTTGGCGTTTTTGAAGCCATATTTCCAGGGCACATTCAAACGCACTGGCGCACCGTTTTGCTTGGGCAGCACCTCGCCATACATGCCAAACGTCAGCAAGGTGAGCGGGTGCATCGCCTCATCCATGCGCAAACCTTCGACATAGGGCCAACTCAACACACGCGAACCCACATAAGGCATGGTTTTCGGGTCGGCCAAGGTGACAAATTCCACGAACTTGGCACTGCCCAAAGGCTCGACTTTTTTGATCAACTCCGACAAGGAGTAACCCACCCAAGGCAAGACCATGGACCAACCCTCGACGCAACGCATGCGGTAAATGCGTTCTTCCATGGGGCTGAGTTGGAGCAGGTCTTCCAGATTCAAGCGACCCGGTTTTTTCACCAACCCTTCAATCTCGACACTCCAAGGCGAGGTTTTCAAGGTGTGGGCATAGCGGCCGGGGTCGGATTTGTCGGTGCCGAATTCGTAAAAGTTGTTGTAGGTGGTGGCGTCTTTGTAACTGGTGAGGGACTCGCTGGTCATGGCCCCAGCCAGCTTTGACGGTGTTGCACTCAAGGGTGCCAGCTCCCCTGGGCGCGGCGCATTTTGCGCCCATGCCTTCGGGGCCGCAGCAGCCAAGCCCAGCAAGCCCAAGCCCTGGAGCAAGGCACGGCGCTCTTGGTAAACCGCGGCAGGGGTGATGTCGCTGGACTGTGGATGAATAAAACCATCGCGCTGGGACTTGATCAACATGGTGCTGGCTCCTGGGAAGGGACAAGAAAAAAGGCTGGCACCAGGCCAGCCTTGGAAGTCGAGTGTCTGGTGACTCAGTTCAAACCGGCCATGTAATCGGCCAGCGCCTTGATTTCACGGTCGTTGAGCTTGGCAGCGACTTGGTTCATTTGCAAGCTGTTTTTGCGCACGCCATCACGGAATTGGGTCAATTGAGAGACGGTGTAGTCCGCGTGCTGGCCGCTCAAACGGGGGTATTGGGCAGGAATGCCAGCGCCGGTGGGGCTGTGGCAGCCAGCACAGGCGGGGACTTGGCGGTCGGCAATGCCGCCGCGGTAGATTTTTTCGCCCAAAGTGGCCAGTTCTTTGTCCTTGGCGAAACCGGGCTTGGCCTTGTTGCTGGCGAGGTGGGCCGCGATGTTGCGCATGTCGTCCTCGCTCAAAGCAGCGGCAAAACCAGACATGATGGCATTGGCGCGTTTGCCGGATTTGAATTCAGCCAGTTGTTTGGCCAGGTATTCGGGATGTTGTTGGGCCAATTTGGGGTAGATCGGTGCGCCAGCATTGCCATCTGCGCCATGGCAGGACGAACAAACGCCGTTGTACAGGGCAGCGCCTTTGGCTGTATCGGCTTTGGGGGCGGCTTTGGGCGCATCGTTGGCATGCGCAGACAAGAAACTGCCGACCAGGGCGACAGACAAAAACAGACGGGCTAGCAAAGTCATGGCAATCTAGTATGAATAAAGTTCGACGCTGATTCTACAATGCACCCCTGCGCTCAGCCTGGGCGCAATTCAGGAATTCCCCCATGGCCACTCCCTCCCCCGTTGTTGATGCGGCGCACGCAGACCGCGTCAAACAAGCCGTGGGCTGGCTGCACACCGCCCGGTTTCTCACCACGGCCGCCCAATTGCACCATTTGCCGGCCTATCAGCAGCCGGAAATTGCGTTCGTGGGCCACTCCAATGCCGGCAAATCCACCTGCATCAATGTGCTGACCCAACAGCGTCAGCTGGCCTATGCCTCCAAAACGCCAGGCCGCACCCAGCACATCAACCTGTTTGCGCTGGGCCGTCAAAACCAGACCGATGCGGTGCTGGCCGACTTGCCGGGCTATGGCTATGCCGCTGTCCCCAAAGCCGACAAGGTGCGTTGGCAGCGCGTGATGGCCAATTACCTGATGACCCGCGACAACCTCAAAGGCGTTGTCTTGCTGTGCGACCCGCGCCTGGGCGTGACCGAACTCGATGAAATCTTGCTGGAGGTCATTCGTCCCAAGGTGGAAGAAGGGCTGAAATTCATGATGTTGCTGACCAAAGCCGACAAACTCAACCGCACCGAGGCCGACAAGGCCTTGTCCATCGCCAAGCTGCAATCGGGCGGCGGTCAAGCGCATTTGTTCTCCTCGCTGAAAAAACAAGGTGTGGAAAACGTCAGCCTCCAATTGTGGAACTGGACCCACCCCGAGTCGAGCGACACATGATCCAAGAACAACGCTACGAACTGCCGCACGGCATGGGCCTGAACTGCCGTGTGGCAGGCACCGAAGGCCGACCGGTGTTGATGTTTTTGCACGGCTTCCCTGAAGCAGCCTTTGTGTGGGACCCTTTGTTGGCCCATTTCAGTCAAGCGGCCCATGGTGGTTATTTCTGCATCGCCCCGCATTTGCGCGGCTTTGCCGGCTCGAGCAGCCCGACAGAAGTGGCCGCCTACCGCGCCAAGCATTTGGTGCAAGACATCGCCGCATTGAAACAGCAGGTTTCGCCGGATCAAGCGTTGGCCGCTTTGGTGGCGCACGACTGGGGGGGTGCGGTGGCTTGGAACCTGGCCAACCAACACCCCGAATGGCTGCACGACCTGGTCATCATCAACTCGCCCCACCCCGGGACTTTTTTGCGCGAGTTGAAACACAGCCCTGCACAACAAGCCGCCAGCGCCTACATGAATTTCTTGATTCGCCCTGATGCCGAAGCCCTGTTGGCCGAGGACGACTACCGTCGTTTGTGGTCCTTCTTCGACAACATGGGCGCCAGCAACGGTCCTCACGCCTGGTTGAGCGAGGACGAGAAAAACAAATACCGTGCGGTTTGGAACCAAGGCTTGACCGGGGCCTTGAACTATTACCGTGCATCGCCGCTGCGCCCGCCTCGGCCTGAAGACCCTGCCGCCAGTGCCATTGATTTGCCCGATGCCATGCTGACAATCGACTTGCCGACTTTGGTGATTTGGGGCATGCAAGACATCGCTTTGCCGCCGGGTTTGCTCGATGGTTTAGAGGCCTATGTGCCGCAGATGGAATTGGCGCGCATCGACGAAGGCACGCATTGGCTGGTGCACGAGCAACCCGCCCGTGTGGCCGAGCTCATTGAGCATTGGCTTGGCCGTAAACCGACCGCTCACCCTCAGGCCGGGTCTTGAAGCGTTTGTGCACCCAGTAATACTGGGCTGGCGACTGGCGCACCCAGGCTTCAATGTCTTGGTTCATGCGCAAGGTGTCCGCAGACAGGTCATGGCTTGGGAAAGCATTCCAGACAGGTCCCATCTCCACCTCATAGCCTTGGGACGTCAAGCGTGTCACCACGGTGCACACCCGTGCACCACCCAATTTGGCAAAGCGAGGCAGTGAGGTCAGGGTGGCCGCAGGCACCCCGAAAAACCGCGACCAAACACCTCCCTCCAAACCGAAATCCATGTCGGGTGAAAAGTGCAAACGCTGCCCTTCTTTCAAAGCTTGTAACAATGGTTTGGGGCCTGCTAGCCGCGCCACCGACAGCAAACGCCCCGAGCGGTTGCGCCCCTGCATCATCCAATCTTGGGCATGGGGGTCACTCAACGGCACATAGACACAAGCCATGTGCACCTGCTTGAGCACGGTGAGCGCCACACCTCCCGCGTCGAGACCGACAAAATGCGGTGCCAGCATGATCAGGGGCGAGGGGTCTTGCAATGCATGCCAATCGCCTGCAAAGCGCAGGCGTTGCTGCAATGTGGCCACAGGGGCATGCCACAACCATGCGCGGTCCAACAAAGATTGCGCCACCCAAACGAAGTGCTGTTGCGCCATGTGGCGTTGTTCTGCAGCGCTGAGCTCGGGCCAACACAGTGCGATGTTGGTCGTCACCACATGCCCACGCCGTGCCGAGACCCGAAACAAGAGTTGACCCAGCAACCAACCCATGGCCCTCAGCCAAGACAAGGGCAGCAGCGACATGGCTTGCATGAACCAACGCAAGGGGTTCATGGCGTTGTTTCCTGGCGTGGTTGTTTGAAGCGTCCATAGCCCCACAAATACTGTTGCGGGCATTGGCGAATCAAACGCTCCATGGCGCGGTTGAGTTGGGCCACAGCGGCGTTCAAGTCAGGATCGAGGGCATGGCCCAGGGGTTCCACATGGATGCAATAACCTTGACCTCGGGGCAAACGTTCGCCCCATGCCAGCACCACTGCGGCTTGGGTTTGCAAAGCCAATCGGGCCGCCAAGGTCATGGTGTAGGCGGGGCGACCCCACATGTCAGACCAAACACCCATGCCCTCTGGTGGCACTTGGTCAGGCAACAAGCCTATCGCTTCACCACGGCGCAGCGCTTTGAGCAACTGGCGCACACCGTCCATGTTGGTGGGCACCGCCTTCATGTGCTGGCGTTCTCGGGCGTGTCTTAGCAAGTCACGCAACCAGGCCTGTCGCGCGGGGCGGTAGAGCACGGTCAAAGGTCCATGGTTGGCCCCAAAGTGGGCCGCACAACTGGGCGCGGTGATTTCAAAACAACCCAAATGCGGGGTGAGGAACACCACGCCATGGCCTTGTGCGTAAGCAGCTTCTATGTGTTGCAAGCCGTTCCATTGCACCGGCATGGGCGCCGCAAACCACACCCGAAAAGACTCCAAGGCCTGACAACCGGCTGCGGCCACTGCTGCACGCACTTGCTCGAAACGGTAACCGGCTTGTGTCGACTGTTCTTTGAAATGACGCCGGTAAGTGGGCGACAAGCCCCAAGTCAACCAACCCAGCACCGCACCGACGCGGTGCATCCAAGGCAAGGGCAAAAAGGCCAGCAAGCGCAAGAGTGTGGTCATGGAATGAGCAAATACAGAGATGGCATAAGGCCCCGAAAACCCATATGGCTTTGGTTAGAATCTCCATTGTCGCTGAGTTAATGAAGCAACTTGCAGGGCGACCAACTCGCAAGAGTCGGCTGGTTCATCCGCCATCTGCTAAAGCGTTCGCCGAACTTCTTGGTCAGGCAACGCGTCCAACCATTCAAAGGAGTTATACATGGCGAACGATTATTTATTCACATCCGAATCTGTCTCAGAAGGTCACCCCGACAAAGTCGCGGACCAAATTTCCGATGCGATTTTGGATGCCATCTTCAAAGAAGACCCGCGCAGCCGTGTGGCCGCAGAAACACTGACCAACACCGGTTTGGTGGTGCTGGCCGGTGAGATCACCACCAATGCACATGTCGACTACATCCAGGTGGCCCGCGACACCATCAAGCGCATCGGCTATGACAACACCGAATACGGCATCGATTACAAAGGCTGCGCGGTCATGGTTTGCTATGACAAGCAGTCCAACGACATCGCCCAAGGTGTCGACCACGCGTCGGACGACCACCTGAACACCGGCGCAGGCGACCAGGGTTTGATGTTTGGCTACGCTTGCCAAGAGACACCCGAGTTGATGCCTGCCCCCATTTATTACGCCCACCGCCTGGTCGAGCGTCAAGCCCATTTGCGTCGCGATGGCCGCCTGCCTTTCCTGCGCCCCGACGCGAAGAGCCAAGTGACCATGCGTTATGTGGACGGCAAGCCCCACAGCATCGACACCGTCGTGTTGTCCACCCAGCACAGCCCTGACCAGTCAGAGAGCCAAACCAAAATGAAGGCCTCTTTCAACGAAGCCATCATCGAAGAAATCATCAAACCTGTGTTGCCCAAAGAGTGGCTCAAAGACACCCGTTACCTGATCAACCCCACCGGCCGTTTCGTGGTGGGTGGCCCGCAAGGGGATTGCGGCTTGACCGGTCGCAAAATCATCGTGGACACCTATGGCGGCGCCTGTCCCCACGGTGGCGGCGCTTTCTCTGGCAAAGACCCCTCCAAAGTCGATCGCTCGGCGGCTTATGCAGCGCGTTATGTGGCGAAAAACGTGGTGGCCGCTGGCCTCGCGACCCAGTGTCAAGTGCAAGTGGCCTACGCCATCGGCGTGGCCAAGCCCATGAACATCACGGTCAACACCTACGGCACGGGCGTCATCGCCGACGACAAAATCGCGGCCTTGGTCAACGAGCATTTCGACCTGCGTCCCAAGGGCATCATTCAAATGCTCGACCTGCTACGCCCCATTTACGAGAAAACCGCCTCCTACGGGCACTTTGGCCGCGACGAACCCGAGTTCACTTGGGAACGCACCGACAAAGCGGCCGCCTTGAAAGCGGCGGCAGGCGTCAAATAAACGGTTCTAGCGCCAACAAAAAGGGCACCCTGAGGTGCCCTTTTTTCATGGGCCTGCCATGCTGGCATAGCCCCCTGAGGGTGAAGCTCAGTTCAGCCCGGCGATGTAATGGGCCAGGTTTTCAATGTCCTCTTCGCTGAGGGTGCTGGCCACGCTGGTCATGTTGCCTGCGTCGTTGGTGCGGTTCTTGGCTTTGAAATCGAGCAAGGTTTTGACGATGTAGTCGTAGTTTTGTCCGGCCACTTTGGGAATTTCATTTTGTCCACGAAACTCGCCCAAGTGACACATGGCGCACAAGGTCTCATCCGCTTTGGCAAAACCGAGCTTGGCCTTGTCGGGGTCGGCTTTAAAATTTTTGTTGCTGAGTTTTTGTTCAGAAAAATAAGTCGCGAGTTCGCGCATCTCGTCGCGACTCAAGTTTGCGGCCATGGGCGACATC
>JBDKLR010000019.1:0-5410 GCA_039795515.1 Pseudomonadota bacterium
GGCCGCCCATGGCCAGCGCCCCTGTGGCCACGGCGCCGAACAGCCACGCGCCTGCGATCCCACGCCCTGCCGAATTCAAGCTGGAAGACATTTCCCTGGACCTCACCAGCCCGGAGGAAGAAGCCCTGCGCATCCGTTTTGAATTGGCCCAAGAGCTCTGGCGCCTGGGCCAAGAAAACACCAGCCGCGCCCTGGTGGAAGAGGTGGCCGAGCAAGCCACCGGCGCCTTGCAGCTGCAAGCGCAACGTTGGCTGGCGGAGCGGGCCTAAGCCATGCGGCTGGCCCTGGGCCTGAGTTACAACGGACAAGCCTATGACGGCTGGCAAAGCCAGCCTTCTGGGCGCACGGTGCAGGACCATTTGGAAGCGGCGCTGCAATCCTTTGCCTGCACCCGTTTGCAAACCCTTTGTGCCGGCCGCACCGATGCGGGTGTTCACGGCTTGATGCAGGTGGTGCATTTCGACACCAACTTGAACCGCGACCTGTTTTCCTGGGTGCGCGGCACCAACAGCTTTCTGCCCGCCGACATCGCAGTGCAATGGGCCCGTGAGGTGCCCGACAGCTTTCACGCCCGCGCCAGCGCCCAAAGCCGGCGTTACGCCTATGTCTTGCTGGAGTCCGCGGTGCGCCCCAGCGTGGAAGCGGGGCGGGTCGGCTGGGTGTTCAAGCCGCTCGAACTAGGTGCCATGCAAGCGGCCGCACAGCACCTGCTGGGCGAGCATGATTTCACCTCTTTTCGGGCCTCGGCCTGCCAAGCCTTGTCGCCGGTCAAAACCCTGCACCGCATCGAGATCACGCGCCGCAGTGCCAGCCCCGACAGCGCCTACTGGCGCTTCGACTTTGAAGGCAATGCCTTCCTGCACCACATGATTCGCAACATCATGGGCAGCCTGTTGCAAGTTGGGAACGGCCAGCATTCGCCGGACTGGATGGCCGAAGTGCTGGCGGCCCGAAGCCGGGACGCGGCCTCGCCCACGTTTTCGCCCGATGGCCTTTATTTTCTGGGCCCGCGCTACGAAGCGCATTGGGGCCTGCCAGAGCGCACAGCTGCGTATGATTGGCTGCCATGAGCACAGCCACCTTCACCCCCATCAAAGTCTGTGGCCTGACCCGCGAGCAAGACGTGGACGCAGCGGTCCAGGCGGGCGTGCAAGCCATTGGCTTTGTGCTTTACCCCCCCAGCCCACGCCATGTCAACGCGGCACGCGCCGCCGAATTGGCGCAGCGCCTGCCAGCCTTTGTCACGCCGGTGCTCTTGTTCGTGAACGAAACGCCCGAAGCCATTGCACAGGCTTGCGCACAGGTGCCCGGGGCCTGGCTGCAATTTCATGGCGATGAGACGCCCGCGCAATGCCAGGCCATCGCCCAGGGCTTGGGGCGGCGCTGGCTGCGCGCAGCGCGTATCCCCCTGGACACACAGGCGCCGTTCGACCTCGTAAAATACGCCCAAGATTACAAAGACGCCCAAGCCTTGCTGCTCGATGCCCACATCGAGGGCTATGGCGGCGGCGGCAAGGCATTCAATTGGTCACAGCTTCCTCCAAACGTCAACGCTCACCTCGTTTTGTCTGGTGGACTCACACCTGCAAACGTGGCCGATGGCATTCGCTCGCTGCGCGGACGCGGGCGCTCGCTGGCGGTTGACGTCAGCTCGGGCGTCGAATCCGCCAAAGGCATCAAGGATGCTGCACTGATCCGCGACTTTGTGCGCGCCGTGCGAAGCACCGAAGCCTGACCCACCGGGCCCCTCGCCCACCCTTCTTTTTCTGAACACCGATCGTGCCCTCGTGGCCAGGAGAGTTCCATGTTTGCCTACCAACAACCCGACCTGCGCGGCCACTTCGGCCCTTATGGCGGCAGTTTCGTCAGCGAAACCCTGACGCACGCCATCAATGAGTTGCGCGAAGCCTATGCCAAGTACCAGCACGACCCCGAGTTCCTGGCAGAGTTCCGTTACGAGCTGGCCCACTTTGTAGGGCGCCCCTCCCCCCTGTACCACGCAGCGCGCATGAGCCGCGAAATGGGCGGCGCGCAGATCTACCTCAAGCGCGAAGACCTTAATCACACCGGCGCGCACAAGATCAACAACACCATTGGCCAGGCCATGCTTGCCAAGCGCATGGGCAAACCGCGCATCATTGCCGAAACCGGCGCGGGTCAACACGGTGTGGCCACCGCCACCATTTGCGCCCGCTATGGTTTGGAATGCGTGGTCTACATGGGCAGCGAAGACGTGAAACGCCAAAGCCCCAATGTCTACCGCATGAAACTCTTGGGGGCCACCGTGGTGCCCGTGACCAGCGGCAGCCGCACCTTGAAAGACGCTTTGAACGAAGCCATGCGCGACTGGGTCGCCCATGTGGACAACACCTTCTACATCATTGGCACCGTGGCGGGACCACACCCCTACCCGATGATGGTGCGCGATTTCCAAAGCGTGATTGGCGAAGAATGCATCGCCCAAATGCCCGCCATGCACCATGGCCTGCAACCCGATGCGGTGCTGGCCTGCGTGGGTGGCGGCTCCAACGCCATGGGTATTTTTCACCCCTACATTCCGTTTGAAAACACCCGTCTCATCGGTGTGGAAGCAGCCGGTGAAGGCATGGACAGCGGCAAGCACTCTTGTTCCTTGCAACGCGGCGTTCCTGGCGTGCTGCACGGCAACCGCACCTATGTGTTGCAAGACAGCAATGGGCAAATCACCGAAACGCATTCGATCAGCGCGGGTCTGGACTACCCCGGCGTGGGTCCTGAGCACGCGTTTTTGAAGGACATTGGCCGCGCCGAGTATGTCGGTGTGACCGACCAAGAGGCATTGGACGCGTTCCACTATTTGTGCCGCACCGAGGGCATCATCCCCGCGCTCGAGTCCAGCCATGCGGTGGCCCACGCCATGAAACTCGCCAAGACCATGACCCCGCAACAATCCATTTTGGTCAACCTGTCTGGCCGTGGTGACAAAGACATAGGCACCGTGGCCGACTTGTCGAATGCCGATTTCTTCTGCCGCCCCAGCTGCCAAGGCCAATCGGTCAAGGGTGAACAAGCCATTTCGCTGACCGCCTTGCAAGGGAGCAAAGCATGAGCCGCATCACCCCCACCTTGCAAGCGCTGAAAGACCAAGGCCGCAAAGCCCTGATTCCTTATTTGATGGCAGGCTTTCCCAAGCCGCAAGACAGCCTGGCACTGATGCACGCTTTGGTCGAGGGCGGTGCCGACATCATCGAGCTGGGTGTGCCCTTCAGCGACCCGATGGCCGATGGCCCCGTGATTCAACTGGCGGGCGAAGCCGCGCTGCGCCACAACGTGGGCATGAACGAGGTGCTGGATCTGGTGCGCCGTTTCAGAGCAACCGACAGCCAAACGCCTGTGGTGCTGATGGGCTATGCCAACCCGGTCGAAAGCTACAACCTGGTGCACGGTGCAGGCCGCTTTGTGAAAGACGCGGCGGCAGCGGGTGTGGATGGTGTGTTGATCGTCGACTACCCACCCGAGGAATGCGTGGACTTTGCCGCCGACTTGCGCGCCCACCAGATGGACTTGATTTTTTTGCTGGCCCCCACCAGCACCGAGCAACGCATGAAACAAGTGGCCCAGGTGGCCAGCGGCTATGTGTATTACGTGTCACTCAAAGGCGTCACAGGCTCGGGCGCGCTCAACACCGACGAGGTGGAAGCCATGTTGCCGCGCATTCGCCAGCATGTGCACATCCCAGTGGGTGTGGGCTTTGGCATTCGCGACGCGCAAACCGCGCAAACCATTGGCAAGGTGGCCGATGCGGTCGTCATTGGCAGCAAACTGATTCAACTGATTGAAGCCGCACCCGAGGGCCAAGGGCCCGCGCACGCACGCGACTTCATGCACGGCATTCGCCAAGCGCTGGACGCATAATCCCCCTCGACAGGAGACCCCCCATGAGCTGGCTTGAAAAACTGCTGCCCTCCAAAATCCAACCCACCGACCCTGCGGACCGCCGCAGCGTGCCCGAGGGTGTTTGGGTCAAGTGCCCCAGTTGCGAAACCGTGCTGTACAAAAACGATTTGGAAGAAAACCAAAACGTCTGTCCCAAGTGCAGCCACCACCACCGCATCTCTGCCCGCGCACGTTTGGACGCTTTCCTCGACCCCGAGGGTCGCTATGAAATCGGGCAAGAGGTGCTGCCCATGGACCCCTTGAAATTCAAGGACAGCCGCAAATACCCCGAACGCCTGAAAGAAGCCCTGGAAAACACCGGCGAAACCGACGCCTTGGTGGTGATGGGTGGCGCGGTGCACAGCATCAATGTGGTGGCCGCCTGTTTCGAGTTCGACTTCATGGGCGGCTCCATGGGCTCGGTGGTGGGCGAACGCTTTGTGCGCGGCGTGCACACCGCCATCGAGCAAAAAGTGCCTTTCATTTGCTTCACCGCCACGGGTGGCGCGCGCATGCAAGAGGGCCTGCTCTCTTTGATGCAAATGGCCAAAACCAATGCATCGCTGACGCGCTTGGCGCAAAAAGGGTTGCCCTATATCAGCGTGCTGACCGATCCCACCATGGGTGGCGTGTCCGCCGGTTTTGCGTTCATGGGCGATGTGGTCATCGCCGAGCCCAAAGCGCTGATTGGCTTTGCCGGTCCCCGCGTGATTGAAAGCACGGTACGGGTCACCCTGCCAGAGGGTTTCCAGCGCGCCGAGTTCCTGATGGAAAAAGGCGCTTTGGACCTGATCTGCGATCGCCGCGATTTGCGTAAAACCATTGCCAACACCTTGGCCATGTTGACCAAGCAGCCGGCCGATTCGGTCAGCTGATTCAGCGGTAATACACCTCGAGCTTGCCCTTCAGGGTGAGCAACAAGGGCTTGCCCTTGCGGTCCAAGGTCTTGCCTGCGGGCACCTTGATCCAGCCCTCGCTGATGCAGTACTCCTCCACATCGTGGCGTTCTTTGTCATTGAATCGAATGCCTATGTCGTGGTGGAAAACAGCTTCCAAATAATGCGGGCTGCGCGGGTCGATGGACAAACGATCAGGCAGTTCGGGGCGGGTGGGCGTGTCGCTCATGGTGTGGATGTGTCCTTTGAAACAGCCTGCATTCTCGGCGAACTCTTAGAATGATTGGATGTCCGAAAACACCAGCCCCCCCGCAGCAGCCCCAGACGAGAACCAACTCATCGCAGAACGCCGCGACAAATTGAGCGCCATGCGCGCGCGCCAGGCCCAAGGCGGCCCCGTGGCCTTCCCCAACGATTTCAAACCCGCCCACCACGCGGCCGCCTTGCACACCGCGCATGGTGGCAAAACGGCCGAGACCTTGGTGGCAGAAAAGCACACGGTGCGCATCGCGGGGCGCATGGTGCTGAAACGCGTCATGGGCAAAGCCAGTTTCGCCACCTTGCAAGACAGCACGGGGCGCATGCAGGTGTATGTCAAA
>JBDKLR010000020.1:0-20655 GCA_039795515.1 Pseudomonadota bacterium
CTCCTGCCTGTTTACCAGCTGGCCTTGGTGATGCCGGGAATGTTGCCTGCGAAGGCTAATTCACGGATCTTGGCGCGACCCAAACCAAATTGACGGAAGGTGCCACGGGGGCGACCGGTGATTTCGCAACGATTGCGTTGACGTGTGGGGTTGGCGTTGCGTGGCAACTTTTGCAAACCCAAACGTGCGGCAGCGCGGTCTTCGTCGCTGCGTTTGAAATCGTTGGCAATGGCCTTGAGTTCCGCGTGTTTTTTCGCGTACTTGGCGACCAGTTTGTCTCGCTTGAGCTCGCGCTCGATCAAAGCTACTTTAGCCACAGGGCACCTCAGTTCTTGAACGGGAAACGGAAGGCGGCGAGCAGTGCTTTGCACTCATCGTCGGTCTTGGCCGTGGTGGTGATGCTGATGTTGAGACCGCGCAGGGCGTCAACCTTGTCGTACTCGATCTCTGGAAAGATGATTTGCTCTTTCACACCGATGTTGTAGTTGCCGCGACCATCGAAGGCACGGCCAGAGATGCCGCGGAAATCGCGCACACGGGGCAATGCCACGGTGACGAAGCGGTCTAAGAATTCATACATGCGCACACCACGCAAAGTGACCATGCAACCAATGGGCTGCTGTTCGCGGATTTTGAAACCAGCGATGGCCTTGCGGGCTTTGGTGACGACGGGCTTTTGACCAGCAATCTTGGTCAGATCACCCACAGCGTGGTCCATGACCTTCTTGTCGGCAACGGCCTCGCTCACACCCATGTTGAGGGTGATTTTGGTCAGGCGCGGCACTTCCATGGGCGACTTGTAACCGAATTTGGTGGTCAATTCAGGGACCACTTTTTCACGATAGTGTTGTTGGAGTCGTGCCATGTTCATGCCGCCTTGATGACTTCGCCGCTGGACTTGAAGACGCGAACCTTCGTGCCATCGGCATTGATCTTGATGCCCACGCGATCGGCTTTGCCGGTGGTGGCGTTGTAAATGGCTACATTGGACTGGTGAATCGGCATGGTTTTTTCAATGATGCCGCCAGCAATGCCAGCCATGGGGTTGGGCTTGGTGTGTTTTTTCACCAAATTGATGCCGTCGACCACCAAATGAGAGTCGTCTTGACGCAGCGACACCGTGCCACGCTTGCCTTTGTCGCGGCCCGCGATGACGATGACTTCGTCGCCTTTGCGAATTTTGTTCATGGTCTGGTCCTCAGAGAACTTCGGGCGCCAAAGACACGATCTTCATGAAGCGCTCGGTGCGCAGTTCGCGCGTGACCGGTCCAAAGATACGGGTGCCAATGGGCTCCAATTTGGCGTTGAGCAACACGGCTGCGTTGCCATCGAACTTGACGAGCGAGCCATCGCTGCGGCGAATGCCTTTGGCGGTACGCACCACCACTGCACTGTAGATTTCGCCCTTTTTGACGCGACCACGGGGGGCCGCTTCTTTGATGCTCACCTTGATGATGTCGCCCACGCTGGCATAGCGACGCTTGGAACCGCCGAGCACCTTGATGCACAAAACGGACTTCGCGCCGGTGTTGTCGGCGACCTCTAATCTGGATTCTGTCTGGATCATTTCTGTTTCCCAACTTGTACCGCGCCTTGAAACCCCCAATGGATTTGCTGGCTCGATCAGTCTTGGGCCCGTCATTCGCGTTGCAAACCATTTTGCGACGCGCCTGTTTGGGCGTTGTTTTCCCTGCTGTTTGAAAAGCAGAGCCCGCTATTATGTCACAAGTTTAGCCAATTGCGCAGTCGCTTGGATTGTTTTTCGTGTGCCGCGTGCTTCCAGCCCTGATTCAGGCACGCCATTAAGCCAGACTGTAACATGCCGCCAACTCTAAATAATCTGAAAGTTGTACATGGGTGCAGCCTTCACTGGTCAATACAGCGGCCACCTGCGCGGCAACGGCGGCCGATTGGGGGGCATCCAAGAACAACGCACGCGATCGGCGGGCCAACACATCTTCCACGGTGCGGGCGTATTCGTATCGCACCGCAAAGCGCACCATGGCTTCACTCAAGCCCGGCAGCAACCAATGATCAGCGCCAGGCAAAGCCATCACACGCGCGCGCTCCTCGCCATACAAATGCAGGCCTTGCGGCGCCATCAGACTGATGGGCTGTTGCTGATGCAAACCCGCCCCCTGAAATGCAACGCTTTGGCGTTGCGCGCTTGGAGGGGTTGGCAGCAGCTGGCTGGACAAACATTGCGACAAGACGTCGTTGGCCATGGCGCGGTAAGTGGTCCATTTGCCGCCGGTGACCGTGACCAAGTTGCTCTGGCTGACACTGACCGTGTGTTCACGGCTCAAACCTTTGGTGCTGACACCTTCCTCTTGATGGGGCTTGACCAAAGGGCGCAAGCCCACCCACACGCTGCGCACGTCCGAACGCTGCGGAGCTTTGGCCAAATAGCGGCCCGATTCTTTCAAGATGAAAGCCACTTCTTCTTCAAACGGGGCAGGTTCGCGCGGCATGTCCGAGCGCGGGGTGTCGGTGGTGCCCAGGATCAGCTTGCCCAGCCAAGGCACCGCAAACAACACGCGACCATCGGCGGTTTTGGGCACCAGCAAGGCGTGTTCGCCTGGCAAAAATGAACGGTCCACCACCAAGTGAACCCCCTGGCTGGGCGCCACCATGGGCTCGACAGTGGCGCCCGTGGTTTGGGCATCCAACTGACGAATTTGATCCACCCAGACACCGGTGGCATTGATGACACACCGGGATTGGATGACAAAGTCTTGGCCTGTTTCTTGGTCGCGACAGCTCAGACCGCTGACACCACCCTGGTCTTGGTGCAACGCGGTGACCGCGCAGTAATTGACCAGCAATGCGCCGGCCTGAGCGGCGGTGCGGGCCAAATTGATGGCAAAACGCGCATCGTCAAATTGACCGTCCCAATACTGCACACCGCCGGACAAGCCCTGCGGCTTGAGTCCCGGCATGCGCGCCAACACACTGCGCGCACTCAAAAATTCGGTGGGGCCCAGGCCATCGTGGCCCGCCAAAAAGTCATAAAGCTTCAAGCCAATGCCATAAAAAGCCGTCTCCCACCAACGGTAGGAAGGCATGACAAAGGGAATGGGTTGCGCCAAGTGGGGCGCGTCGTGCAGCAACACCGAACGCTCGTGCAAGGCCTCTCGCACCAGGCTGATATTGCCTTGCGCCAAATACCGCACACCGCCATGAACCAACTTGGTGGAGCGCGACGAGGTGCCTTTGGCAAAGTCGTGGGATTCGAGCAAGACCACTTTGTAGCCTCGCTGGCTGGCCTCCAAGGCCACACCCAAGCCAGTTGCACCGCCACCGATCACCGCCAAATCAAAGTTTTGGGGGGCAGCCAACTGCTGAAGAAGTTGTGAGCGGGTCATGGGTGACTGACCAAATGGGGGGCTGCGCCACAACGGCATCAGACCCCCGAACAAAAGGCACAGCCGCCAAAGCGGCTGGCCCTTGGCTTGGTTTTAGCGAACGCGACCTTCCTTCCATGCGTTGAGCAATTTTTCATAGGCGATGGTTTCGCCTTTTGGCTTCTCATTGGCCAATTTGGCCCATGGTGCCGCCTTGTCGCTCAGGTACTTCGCGGGGTCGCCTTTGGGGTTGAGCTTGGGTGCGCAACGGGCCATGCCGGCACGCTCCAAACGGGCCATCACATCGTCCATCTCATTGGCCAAGTTGTCCATGGCTTGTTGCGGTGTTTTTTCACCGGTCACAGCCACCGCCACGTTTTTCCACCACAGCTGCGCGAGCTTGGGGTAGTCAGGCACGTTGGTGCCCGTGGGTGTCCAGGCCACACGGGCTGGGCTGCGGTAGAACTCGACCAAGCCACCGAGCTTGGGTGCCATTTTGGTCATGGCTTCCGAGCGAATGTCGGACTCGCGAATGGGCGTCAAGCCGACGATGGTTTTCTTCAAGGACGTGGTTTTGGCCGTCACAAACTGGGCGTACAACCAAGCGGCAGCGGTTTTGTTGGCGTCATGGTCTTTGAAGAAGGTCCATGAACCCACGTCTTGGTAGCCGTTTTGCATGCCTTGCTTCCAATAGGGGCCATTGGGGCCAGGGGCCATGCGCCACTTGGGTGTGCCGTCGGCGTTCACCACAGGCAAACCTGGCTTGGTCATGTCGGCCGTGAAGGCGGTGTACCAGAAGATTTGCTGCGCGATTTGACCTTGGGCAGGCACGGGACCGGCTTCACCGAAGGTCATGCCAATGGCTTCCTTGGGCGAGTATTTCTTCATCCAGTCAACGTACTTGGTGAGGGCGTAGACAGCCGCTGGCGAGTTGGTCGCGCCACCACGGGCCACAGAGGCGCCTTGGGGGTTGCAACCGTCGGCAGAGGCGCGGATGCCCCACTCGTCCACAGGTCGGCCATTGGGGATGCCGATGTCAGCGGTGCCCGCCATGGACAACCACGCATCGGTGAAGCGCCAACCCAAAGAAGGGTCTTTTTTGCCGTAGTCCATGTGGCCATAGATGGGCTTGCCGTCGATGGTTTTCACATCGTTGGTGAAGAACTCGGCGATGTCTTCATAGGCGCTCCAGTTGAGGGGCACGCCCAGGTCGTAGCCATACTTGGCTTTGAACTTGTCTTTGATTTCTTTGCGCTCGAACAAATCGGCGCGGAACCAATACAGGTTGGCGAACTGCTGGTCGGGCAATTGGTAGAGCTTTTTATCGGGACCGGTGGTGAAGCTGGTGCCGATGAAGTCTTTCAGATCCAAACCAGGGTTGGTCCACTCTTTGCCTGCACCCGCCATGTAGTCGGTCAGGTTCATGATCTTGCCGTAGCGGTAGTGGGTACCGATCAAGTCAGAGTCGGAAATCCAGCCGTCGTAAATCGACTTGCCGGACTGCATGGAGGTTTGCAGTTTTTCCACCACGTCACCCTCTTGGATCAGGTCGTGCTTGACCGTGATGCCGGTGATTTCGGTGAAGGCTTTGGCCAGGGTTTTGGACTCGTATTCGTGGGTGGTGATGGTCTCGGACACCACCGAGATTTCTTTCACGCCCTTGGCTTGCAGTTTCTTCGCGGCTTCAATGAACCACTTCATTTCCGCCATTTGCTTGTCTTTGGACAAGGTGGAAGGCTGGAACTCGTTGTCCACCCATTTCTTGGCCTCAGCTTCGCCAGCCCAAGCGCTGTGACCCAACACCAGGGCCGCGGCGGCGAAGGCAATCGCACGGTATTTCAATTTCATGCCAGTCTCCTAAAAGTTTCCCCTTGCTCTGAGAAAACACGTGTCTTGGGGAAGTTGCAGACCGTGTCATGACTTGGTTTGGCTAGCCCTTGCGCATCACAAGCACCATCCAAACCGCACTCACCGCGGTGGCCCACCAAATGCTGGGCTCCTCGCTCAATTCAAACCAAATCAACATTTGTCCGGCCAAGCCCACGAACATCAGGTGCAAATAGGCGCTGCCCAACAAGCCAATGAACAAGCGGTCGCCACGGGTGGTGACCAGTGGCAAGAAACCTTTGCGCGCCAACGTGGGCGAGCGCCGCTCCCACACCGTCATGCCAATCAGCATGCACACGATGCAGGTGAAAAAAATCGCCACCGGGGTGGTCCAAACCATCCACTCAAGCATGGGCTGCACTCCTCAAGGTGTTCATACGCGCCCCATGGCAAAGCCTTTGGCGATGTAATGACGCACAAACCAAATGACGATGGCGCCTGGCACGATGGTCAGCACACCGGCAGCGGCCAAGGTGGCCCAGTCCATGCCCGAGGCGCTGACGGTGCGGGTCATGGTGGCGACGATCGGTTTGGCGTTGACGCTGGTGAGGGTGCGCGCCAGCAGCAACTCGACCCAGCTGAACATGAAGCAAAAGAAAGCGGTCACACCCACGCCGGCTTTGATGAGCGGCAAAAACACCTTGACGAAAAACGCAGGAAAGCTGTAGCCATCGATGTAAGCGGTCTCGTCAATTTCCCGTGGGATGCCGCTCATGAAACCTTCCAAGATCCAAACCGCCAAAGGCACGTTGAACAACAAATGGGCCATGGCCACGGCGATGTGGGTGTCCATCAAACCCACGGTGCTGTAGAGCTGGAAAAACGGCAGCAAAAACACCGCTGGGGGCGTCATGCGGTTGGTCAGCAACCAGAAAAACACATGCTTGTCGCCCAAAAAACTGTAGCGAGAAAACGCATAGGCCGCTGGCAGCGCCACGGTGACCGAGATGACGGTGTTGATGGCGACATAAATCAGGCTGTTGATATAGCCCGAATACCAAGACACATCGGTGAAGATGGTTTCGTAATTGGCCCAGGTGGGGTTGGCCGGGAACAGGCTGAAGCTGGACAAAATTTCTTGGTTGGTGCGCAAACTCATGTTGACCATCCAGTAGATGGGCAACAAGGCAAACACGATGTAGAGCAGCAAAAACAGACTGCGCTTCTTGAAGCGGCGCTCATCCATGGTCTTGCTCCTTGGCTTGGGTGCCCACGCTTTGCATCCAGTTGTAGAGGATGAAGCACAGCAACAAAATGATGAGGAAATAAATCAGCGAGAAAGCCGCGGCGGGCCCCAGATCGAACTGCCCCACGGCTTTTTGTGTGAGGTACTGACTGAGGAAGGTGGTGGCGTTGCCCGGACCGCCACCGGTGAGCACAAAGGGCTCGGTGTAAATCATGAAGCTGTCCATGAAACGCAGCAAGACGGCGATCATCAGCACGCCGCGCAACTTCGGCAACTGGATGAAACGAAACACCGCGAACTTGGACGCGCCGTCGATTTGCGCAGCTTGGTAGTAGGCATCGGGGATGCTGCGCAAACCGGCATAACCGAGCAAAGCAACCAAGGGGGTCCAATGCCAAATGTCCATCACCAACACGGTCAACCAAGCGTCGCGCGCATTGCCGGTGTAGTTGTAGTCAATGCCCATGCCTTGCAAGGCCGCACCCAACAAACCGATGTCGGCACGACCGTAAATTTGCCAAATCGTGCCCACCACATTCCAAGGGATCAGCAATGACAAGGCCACCAGCACCAGCGTGACCGAGGCCTGCCAACCTTTGGCAGGCATGGACAAGGCCAAGGCGATGCCCAAGGGGATTTCCACCAGCAACACCGCCAACGAGAACAGCATTTGCCGCCACAAAGCTTCGTGCAGGTCTTGGTCGCGCATGACAGCAGCAAACCACTCGGTACCCACGAACACGCGGCGCTCGGGCGAGATGATGTCTTGCACCGAGTAATTGACCACGGTCATCAAGGGCAAGATGGCTGAAAACGCCACACACACCAACACCGGCAAGATCAGGAGCCAGGCTTTTTGATTGACAAGTTTCATGCCACCAGCTCCTCGTTGTCATAAAAGCAGCTGTGGGCACCCAACACCTGCACAAACACGGTGTGCCCCACTTGGGGCGGTGTGGCGGCGTTGTGCGCCAGTCGCACCCGTAGCAACTCGCCCGCGCACTCGGTGGTGAGCAAGCCACTGGTGCCCAGGTCTTGCCAACGCAGCACCCGCGCTGGCAAACAACCCTCGGCTGCATGCGCGTGCAGCGTGATGTACTCGGGGCGCACACCCAGCTTGAGGGATTGGGCCGCAGACAAGCTGTGTTGGAGTTGTGCGCTCAAGGGCAGCTGGTGTTCACCAATCAGCAACTGCCCCGCTTGCACCCGTGCAGGCAAAAAATTCATGCCGGGTGAACCGATGAAATGCCCCACAAAGGTGTGGGCGGGTCGCTCGAACAAGGCCTCGGCACTGCCGACTTGCACCGCCCGGCCCCGGGTCATGACCACCACTTCTTGCGCAAAAGTCAGCGCCTCCACCTGGTCGTGGGTGACATAAATGAGCGTGTGCTTCAACTCTTGGTGCACTTGTTTGAGCTTGCGCCGCAGTTGCCACTTGAGGTGTGGATCGATCACGGTCAAGGGTTCGTCAAACAAAATGGCCGCCACATCGGGGCGCACCAAACCACGGCCGAGCGAGATTTTTTGTTTGGCGTCGGCCGACAAGCCTGCCGCCCGCTGGTTGAGTTGGCCGTTGAGTTCGAGCATTTCAGCGATTTGACCCACCCGCTGGCGGATTTGCGCCTCGGGCATGTGGCGGTTGCGCAGCGGAAAAGCCAGGTTGTCGGCCACGGTCATGGTGTCGTAGATGACCGGAAACTGGAACACCTGGGCGATGTTGCGTTGCTGCGGTGTTTTGTGCGAGACGTCTTCGCCATTGAAACGCACCTGACCGTGCGAGGGCTTGACCAGGCCCGAGATGATGTTGAGCATGGTGGTTTTGCCGCAGCCTGATGGGCCGAGCAAGGCGTAAGCGCCACCCGCTTGAAATGTCATTTTGAGAGGCAACAAGGCATAGTCACTGTCTAGTTGGGGGTTGGGACCGTAAGCGTGGGCCAGGTCGAGGTCGATGCGCGCCACCATGTCAGTGCCCTCCCTGTGAGAGGTGCAGTGGCGACCGCAGCAACCCGCCTTGGTCGTCAAACACATAGGCGTCTTGCGGTTGCAAATAAACCGTCAAGGTGGTGCCAATGTCGTGCACATGCACGCCGGTTTGCTGCATCACCAATTCGATGCCGCCGCAGTCCAGGTGCACAAAGGTGTCGGTGCCCGAAATTTCTGCCAATTGCACCCGCGCAGGCAGCGCCAAGGCCCCATCGCTGGCGGTGGTTTGCAAGGCGTTGGCACGCAGACCCAGATGCACCATGCGACCGACACTCACCTGGTTCAAGGCCAGCAGCTGGCCGTTGTCCAATTGCCATTGGGGGCCTTGGGGGCTGGCGCTGAGCACATTGATGGGCGGGTCACTGAAGGCACGTGCCACGTCCAAGGACTGGGGATGGCGAAACACCTCGAGCGTGGGCCCGTATTGCAACAAACGCCCTTCTTTCAACACCGCCGTGTGGCCGCCCAGCAGCAAGGCCTCACTGGGTTCGGTGGTGGCATAGACCACGGTGCCATGGCCCGCCTCGAACAACTGGGTCAGGTCTTCACGCAGCTCTTCGCGCAATTTGTAGTCCAGGTTGACCAATGGTTCGTCCAAAAACATCAGCGGTGCGCGTTTGGCCAAGGCCCGCGCCAGCGCCACGCGTTGCTGCTGGCCACCCGACAACTCGGCGGGCAAGCGCTTCAAAAACGGATCGATGCGCAAGCGCTTGGCCATGGCCTGCACCTGGGCGTCGACGTCTTTGTCGCCGCGCAAACGCAGCGGCGAAGCGATGTTGTCGTACACCGTCATGGAGGGGTAATTGATGAACTGCTGATACACCATGGCGACATTGCGTTCACGCACCGGCACCCCGGTGACGTCTTGGCCATCGACCCAAACCCGCCCGCTGCTGGGCAAATCCAAACCCGCCATGAGGCGCATCAGACTGGTCTTGCCCGCCTTGGTGGCACCCAGCAACACGGTCACCGCGTTGGGCGCCAGCGCCAAATCCAAGGGATACAGGTGCACCTGTCCGGCCACGGTTTGGCTGATTTGCTCGAGTTTCAAGGTCATGGGGTCATGTTCTTTTCTTTTCGCATTTTTGTTCGCATTTGTTTTTATTGATTCGGTATTTTCCCTAACTTGGTGCCACCCGAACATGGATTAAGGTTGCCCGCAAAGCCAGAACGAAGCGCCGACATGAACCCGAATCCCCGTCAAACCGAGTTGCTCGCCTTGGTCCAAGCCCAGGGCTCGGCATCGATTGAATTCCTGGCCGAAACCTTCTCGGTCACTTTGCAAACCGTGCGCCGCGACGTGCAGCGCCTGGCCGAAGCCGGGCTGTTGTCGCGCTTTCATGGCGGGGTGCGCATGCCCGGCTCCACCACGGAAAACATCGCCTACCGCCAGCGCCAAGCCTTGTCCTTGGATGGCAAAACCCGCATCGCCAAAGCGATTGCGGCCAGCGTGCCGCATGGCTGCTCGCTGATCATGAACATTGGCACCACCATGGAAACCGTGGCGCGCGAACTGCGCCAGCACCGCGGACTGCGGGTCATCACCAACAACTTGAACGTGGCGCAAATCATGAGCGACAACCCCGACTGCGAGGTGATCGTCACGGGCGGCGTGGTGCGCGGTGTCGATCGGGGCATCGTTGGCGAGGCCACCGTGGACTTCATCCGCCAATTCAAGGTCGACATCGGCCTGATTGGCATCAGTGGCATCGAGGCCGACGGCACCATGCGCGACTTTGATTACCGCGAGGTGAAAGTGGCCAAGGCCATCATCGAGCACTCACGCCAGGTGTGGCTGGCTGCCGACCACACCAAGTTCAACCGACCCGCCATGGTCGAGTTGGCCCATTTGTCCCACATCGACCGCTTGTTCACCGACGCGCCCCCGCCCGACAGCTTTGCGCAGTTGTTGGAAAACTCGGGGGTCGAATGCACCGTGGCGCTGGAGGGCAAAACGCCGCCCGCCTTGTCCTTGGTGAGTTAAACCTTTCACGACTGCACACCATGTCTTATTTGTTGGCCTTGGACCAAGGCACCTCCAGCTCCCGCAGCATCGTCTTCAAGCCCGATGGCAGCATCTTGGCGGTGGCGCAGCAGGAGTTTCGCCAAATCTACCCGCACCCCGGCTGGGTCGAGCACGACCCGCAAGAAATTTGGACCAGCCAACTCGCCACCGCCCGTCAAGCTTTGCAACAAGCGGGTTTGAAGGCCTCGGACATCGCCTCCTTGGGCATCACCAACCAGCGCGAAACCACCGTGGTCTGGCGGCGCGACACCGGCCAAGCCATCTACAACGCCATCGTCTGGCAAGACCGCCGCGCCGAACCCGAGTGCCTGCGCTTGCGCCAAGCCGGGGCCGCCCCCTTGGTGCAGCAAAAAACCGGTTTGCTGATCGACGCTTATTTTTCAGCGACCAAGCTGCAATGGATCTTGAACAACGTCGATGGTGCGCGCGCCATGGCCGAGCGCGGCGAATTGGCTTTTGGCACGGTGGACAGCTGGTTGATGTGGCAACTCAGCGGCGGCGCGGTGCATGCCACCGATGTCAGCAACGCGGCGCGCACCATGCTGTTCAACATCCACACCAACCGCTGGGACGACGAGTTGTTGCAGCTGCTGGACATTCCGGCTTCGGTGTTGCCCGAGGTGCACCCGTCGGCCAGCGACTTTGGCCGCACCCAAGCCCAATGGCTGGGTCATGCACTGCCGATTGGCGGTGTCGCGGGTGACCAGCAAAGCGCCTTGTTTGGCCAGGCCTGCTTTCAAGCGGGTCAGGCCAAAAACACTTACGGCACGGGCTGTTTCATGCTGATGCACACCGGTGGCCAATGTCAAACCAGCAGCAACGGCCTGATCACCACCAGTGCAGCGCAGGCCGACGCGACGCCCGCTTATGCCTTGGAAGGCTCGGTGTTCATTGGCGGCGCGGTGGTGCAGTGGTTGCGTGACGGGCTGCGCGCCTTTGACAAAAGCGCCGATGTGCAGGCCCTGGCCGAGAGCGTGCCTGACTCGGGTGGCGTGGTCTTGGTACCAGCGTTCACCGGCTTGGGCGCGCCCTATTGGCAAGCCGATGCGCGCGGCGCGATGGTCGGTTTGTCGCGCGGCACCACCATGGCGCACATCGCCCGGGCGGCCTTGGAGAGCATCGCGTTCCAAAGCACAGCACTGTTGCAAGCCATGAACCGCGATGCCGCCCAGCCGGTCACCGAGTTGCGGGTGGATGGTGGCGCGTGCGTCAACGATTTGCTGATGCAGTTCCAAGCCGATTTGCTGGGCATCCCGGTGCTGCGTCCAGAAGTGATCGAGACCACGGCGCTGGGCGCGGCTTATTTGGCCGGATTGAGTGCGGGCATCTACCAAAGCCCGCAAGAACTGGCCCAGCATTGGCGGGTTGAGCGGCGGTTTGAGCCGCAGATGTCCCGTGACCAGGCGCAGTCCCTGATGGCGCATTGGGAAAAAGCGGTCCGGCAAACCGTGGCTTCTTGAACATCATCCAGAGTTGGCCTGGACGCCAGGGCCGCGCTGAAAAGCCCGACAATGCTCCTCCCCGGCCCGAGTGGCCGTTCATTGGATCCCCATGCGTGCATCTCCTTTTTCTTCCATGACCTTCATTGGCGGCGGCAACATGGCCAGCGCCTTGATCAGCGGCATGTTGAAACGCGGCACCCCCGCAGACCATGTGCAGGTGGTGGAGCCCTTGGCCAGCACCAGGCAGCAACTGATCGACCAATACGGGGTGCGCGCCATCGCGCAAGCCGATGACAGCTTGTCTGGCACCCCATTGGTGGTCTGGGCCATCAAGCCCCAGCTGTTTCAAGCGGTGGCAACGCCACTTCAAACCTGCTTTCCAAATGCGCTGCATCTGAGCGTGGCCGCAGGCATTCGCACGGACAGCATCGCGCAGTGGCTGGGCAGCGAACGCGTGGTGCGCGCCATGCCCAACACCCCGGCCTTGGTCGGTTTGGGGCAAACCGGCTTGTATGCCCGTGGCGCGGTCAATGCGGATGAGCGCCAACAAGTGGAGGCACTGCTGGACGCGGTGGGGCAGTCGATTTGGGTGCCGCGCGAAGAACTGTTGGACGCAGTCACCGCGGTGTCGGGCTCGGGCCCGGCTTATGTGTTTTATGTGCTCGAAGCGATGGTGGCGGCCGGTGTGCGCATGGGCTTGTCACCCGAACAAGCCCACCAGTTGTCGATCGGCACCTTGGTTGGTGCGTCCGAGCTGGCGCGGGCCAGCAGCGAACCGCCTGCGGTGCTGCGCGAACGGGTCACGTCCAAAGGCGGCACCACCCATGCGGCGATCACCAGCTTGCAACAAGACGGCGTGGCAGCCTCATTCGACAAGGCCATGCAAGCGGCGAAAGACCGCGCGCAAAGTTTGGGCGAAGAGTTGGGCGGCCGATGAATCGCTTGGGGTTCAAGCGCTGACTGGCTGCAACGCAAACCCCAGTGAGATGCCTGCAAACACCGTGGCACCCAGCCAATGGTTCATGCGAAACGCCCTGAAACAACCGGCGCGTTCACGGCGGTAAATCATGCCGAAATGCCACAGCGCCTGAATACCCGCCAACTCCATCGAGAACCACTGTGGCCAACCCAAACCCTGGTCGTGCAACAGGTACAGCGTGCCGAACAAATACACCGCGTAAAACAGCATCACACCCAGCACATCGTAGGCACCCAGCGTGATCGCCGAGGTTTTCATGCCGATGCGCAAATCGTCCTCGCGGTCGACCATGGCGTATTCGGTGTCATAAGCCAGCACCCAAAACAAGTTGACCAACAACAAGGCCCAGGCCAGCGGCGGCACTGCATGCCACACGCCTTGGGGCGTGAGGGGCCCTCCATTGACCGCGGCAAACGCCATCGGAATGCCAAAACTGAACGCCACCCCCAGCACCGCCTGAGGCATGGCCACGTAACGCTTGGCATAGGGGTAGACCAAGGTCACCGCCAGCGCCACAAACGACCAGACCACGGTGACCGCATTGGTGGTCAGCACCAGCGCAAAAGCACACAAGGCCAGCAAGGCCCCAGCGATCAGCGCCTGCTTGACCGACAAAGCACCCGAGGTGACTGGGCGATGGGCGGTGCGTTCCACGTGCTTGTCAAAGTCGCGGTCGGCCACGTCGTTGATGCAACAACCCGCGCTGCGCATCAAAAAAGTACCCAGCACAAACACGGTCAACAAATGCCAACCGGGGAAGCCTTTGGCAGCGAGCCACAGCGCACTCAATGACGGCCACAACAGCAACAACCAACCGGCGGGCCGGTTCCAGCGAATCAGGTCCAGGTACAGGGACAGTTGCGAACGTGTGCGGGTGTCGTCGGTCATCTCGGGGCTCGGGTCAGGAGAGGCGATGCACGCCGGGCAAGTCGCTGGCAAAAATGGCGTTGCGCAAAGCGGCAATCGCTTCGTAGCGGGTGAAACTGCGCCGCCACGCCAACACCACGCGGCGGGTGGGGGGCGGGTCGTTGCCCTCGACGATGGGCAAATAGCGCACATAGGTGTCCAGCGTTTTTTTCTTTTTGGCACCTGTCAACAGCGCGTCTTTGGGCACGCCCAGGCGCGGCACCAAGGTCACGCCCATGCCCGCTGCCACCATGTGTTTGATGGTTTCCAGCGACGAGCCTTCAAAGCTTTTTTGAATGCCCTCGGTGCTGCTGGAAAAACGCGCGAACTCGGGACACACCTCAAGCACATGGTCGCGGAAACAATGGCCATTGCCCAACAGCAGCATGGTTTCGGTTTTGAGTTCGGTGGCACTGATCGCATCACGTTGGGCCAGCGGGTGGGCACTGGGCAAGGCCGCCATGAACGGCTCGTCGTACAAAGGCGCAACAGCCAAACCCGCATCGGCAAATGGTTCGGCCATGATGGCGCAATCGATCTCGCCAGTGCGCAACATCTCCAGCAGCTTGACCGTGAAGTTTTCTTGCAGCATGAGCGGCATTTGCGGGGTTTTGTCGATGCTGTGACGCACCAACTCGGGCAGCAAATACGGCGCGATGGTGTAGATGACGCCCAAGCGCAATGGGCCCGAGAGCGGGTCTTTGCCGCGCTTGGCGATTTCTTTGATGCTGGCGGCCTGGTCCAACACGCTTTGCGCCTGGCGCACGATGTCCTCGCCCAAAGGGGTGACCGCGACCTCGTTGGCGCTGCGCTCGAACAACTTGACCTGCAATTCTTCTTCCAGGTTTTTGATGCCCACCGACAACGTGGGCTGGGACACAAAGCAGGCCTCGGCGGCGCGGCCAAAGTGCTTTTCGCGGGCCACGGCCACGATGTATTTGAGTTCGGTGAGCGTCATGGGGTTCAGGCTTTGAGAAAGTCGGATTTTCCACCCAACCAACGCTCGACATGGCGCGCCGCCAAAGCGGGGTGTTGATCCAACATCAGGGGCGCGAGTTGGCGCGCCCAGTCCAGTAATTCGAGATCGACGCTCAGATCGGCAAACCGCAGCATGGCCGCACCCGATTGGCGTGAGCCCAAAAATTCACCTGGCCCGCGAATGTCCAGGTCGCGCCGCGCAATGTCAAAACCGTCGTTGGTCTCGGCCATGGCCCGCAGTCGCGCTTTGGCGGTGTCGCTCAAGCGCCCGTGTTCACCCAAGGAATACAAGAGCACACAGGCCGATGCCGCTGCACCGCGCCCGACACGGCCGCGCAACTGGTGCAGTTGGCTGAGACCGAAACGCTCGGCGTGCTCGATCACCATCAACGACGCATTGGGCACATCCACACCCACCTCAATCACTGTGGTGCTGACCAACACCCCCATTTGCCCTTGGGCAAACAACGACATCACCGCCTTCTTTTCCGCTTGCGGCATGCGCGAATGCAACAAGCCGACCATCACCCCTGGCAGCGCCTCGCACAGCGCTTGGTGGGTGTCGGTGGCGTTGCGCAAGTCCAGCGCTTCACTTTCTTCGATCAGCGGACAGACCCAGTAGATTTGCCGTCCCTCGGTCAGCTGGACCCGGATGCGCTCAACCACCTCGTCGCGGCGCGTCTCGGCCACCAACTTGGTGACGATGGGCGTGCGCCCGGGCGGCAACTCGTCGATGGTCGACACATCCAGGTCGGCGTAATAGCTCATGGCCAGGGTGCGTGGAATCGGCGTGGCACTCATCATCAACAAATGCGGCTCTTGCGGACCCTGTTCGGCCTGCAGGTCCATCGGTTCGGGACTGCTGAGTTTTTGCCGCAAGGCCAAGCGTTGGGCCACGCCAAAACGATGTTGCTCATCGATGATGGCCAGCCCCAGGTGTTTGAACTGCACCTTGTCTTGAATCACCGCGTGGGTGCCCACCACCAGCGCGGCTTGGCCACTGGCCACCAGCGCCAGCATGGCGTCGCGTTCTTTTTTCTTTTGACTGCCGGTCAGCCAGGCCACTTGCAAACCCAGCGGCGCCAGCACCGGGGCCAGCCAGCCCACCAGTTTGGCGAAATGCTGCTCGGCCAAAATTTCTGTCGGTGCCATCAAGGCGCATTGCCAACCCGCGTCGATGCACTGCGCGGCGGCAAGGGCCGCCACCACGGTTTTGCCTGAACCCACATCTCCTTGCAACAAGCGGTGCATGGGCACGGCGCGTGCCAAGTCGTGGGCGATGTCGCCGACCACGCGTTGTTGCGCCCCCGTCAGTTGAAACGGCAAGGCGGCCCGCAACTGCGCCAACACCCCTTGCGCGCTGGTGCTGCGCGGCAAAACCGGGGCATTGAGCAACTGGCGTTCGCGCTTGGCCTGCAACTGCGAGAGTTGTTGCGCCAACAGTTCCTCGGCTTTCAGACGCTGCCAGGCGGGATGGGTTTTGTCCTCGAGTTGGGCCATCGACACGCTGGGTGAGGGGTGGTGCAAAAACTGCAAGGCCTGCGCCAAACCCCAGCTGTGGGGCGGCAGGTGCTGGGGCGGGATGGTCTCGTCAAACGCTTGCGCGCGCAACGCTTGCGCCAAACCGCCTTGCACCGCTTTGCGGATGTAGGCCTGCGGCAATTCGGCGCTGCTCGGGTAGACCGGCGTCAAGGCCGTGGCCAATGTGCCCCCTGCGGCCTGGACTGTGGGGTGCATCATGGTGTAGCCCATGAAGCCGCCGCGCAACTCGCCACGCAAACGCACCTGTCGACCAACCTCCAGCGCTTTTTGCATGTTGGGGTAGAAGTTGAAAAAACGCAGCGTGCAGGTGTCGCTGCCGTCGTTCACCACGGCTTGCAACTGGCGGCGCGGCTTGAACACCACCTGGCAACTGGTCACCACGGCCTCGATTTGCACCAAATCGCCATCGCGCGCGTCGGCCAGCTTGACCAGCTTGGTTTCATCCTCGTAACGCATGGGCAGGTGCAGCGCCATGTCGACCGGGCGCAGCAAACCCATTTTGCGCAGGGCTTTTTGCGGTGCAGACAGGGGTTGGCGGGCGGGCGTGGACGGGGGCATGGCTGGAGGATTGTGCCTGTTTGCGTGCTCGGTACACATGGCGCATTACAATTGCATCACATCCTGTGAGGCCATGACCATGAAAACATCCACCTTGCCTGCGATTCGTGTGAAACCAGCCTTGCGCGAAGCGGCAGAACGCGCATTGCGTCCCAACGAAACACTCTCCAAACTCATGGAAACAGCGCTTGAAAACACGATTGCGCAGCGCGCCGCAGATGATGAGTTTGTGGCTCGCGCCCTGCGCTCATCTCAATCGGCACGGGACTTGAACCAATACATCCCCGTGTCAGCCGCATTGGGCAAACTCGACGAACTCCTGGCGGCAGCACAGAAAAAGAAGAATGCCGCCGTTTGAAGTCCGCTTGACCTTGGAGGCGGAAGAAGATTTGCTTCGGCTGTTCAATTTCTTGCTGGCATTGGACCTCGATTTGGCCATCGCCGCGCGCAGTGTGATTGAAAAAAGTTTGGCGATCTTGGAGCATTCACCCTTCACTTGCCGCAAGGCTGCAGGTGGCGACTTGGGGCCATTTGTCAGGGAACTGCTGATTTCTTTTGGGGCCTCTGGTTATTTGGCTTTGTTTGAAATCACAGATGCCCAGCACGTGACGGTGCTGGCGTTGCGGCACCAGCGCGAGGACGATTACCACTGACGAGGGCCATGCCACAATCCGCGCCATCTTCACTTGGAACGGGCCTGTTCAGCCCTCAAGCACATGACTACTGCCACGCCCCCTCGTCCATTCGCCTTGAGCGATTTTGACTTTCACCTCCCCCCCGAATTGATCGCCCAAACCCCCGCACCTGAGCGCAGCGCATCGCGCTTGCTCGATGGCCGTGCAACCTTGGTGGACCGCATCTTCAAAGACCTGCCCCACTTGCTGCACCCCGGCGACTTGCTGGTGTTCAACGACACCCAGGTGGTGCCTGCGCGTTTGTTTGGCGAAAAAACCAGCGGCGGCCAACTCGATTTGCTGATCGAGCGGGTGCTCCCCGACACCGAGGACGCCCCACACCAAGTGGTGGCGCACATGAAGGTGAGCAAAAAACCGGCGCTGGGCTCGGTGCTGCGCATGTTCAACCGCGATGGCTCGGTGCACGCGTTTGAAGCCAGGCTGTTGGGTCGATGGCCGGACGAAGACGGCCCTTTGTTTCGATTCGCGCTGAGCGATGACCCACTGACACTCATGCGCGCCCATGGCCATGTGCCCCTGCCGCCCTACATCGAGCGGGACAAGCACCGCATGAACCCCGAGGATGTGGCGCGCTACCAAACCGTGGTGGCCAAACACCCCGGCGCAGCGGCAGCGCCCACGGCGGCGCTGCACTTTGACGAGGCTTTGTTGGCGCGTTTGCAAGAGATGGGCGTACCCCGCGCAAGCGTCACGCTGCATGTGGGTGCGGGCACGTTTTCACCTGTGAAAACCGAGAATTTGAGCGAACACCGCATGCACAGCGAGTGGTACAGCATCCCTGCAGACACTGTGCAAGCCATCGCCGATTGCCAAACGCGCGGTGGACGGGTGGTGGCGGTGGGCACGACCACGGTGCGCACCTTGGAGAGTTGGGCGTGCAGTGGCACGACCGAGGGTGACACCGACATTTTCATCACGCCTGGTTTCCAGTTTCAGGTGGTCGATCTGTTGATCACCAATTTCCATTTGCCCAAAAGCAGCTTGCTGATGTTGGTGGCGGCCTTTGCGGGCTATGAACGCATGCAAGCCCTGTATGCCCATGCGATTGCCAACCGCTATCGGTTTTTCAGCTATGGCGATGCGATGCTGTTGGCGCGCGACTGAGCCTGTCATGACAAACATGCTTGAGCCGTGCGGTGGTATCAGCTGTTCGCTTCAGGGTTTGGGAAAGTACTGCACCCCGGCCAATCCTTGGTAGTCCGCATCTTGCGTCCACAAGGTGGCGCGATGTTCCAAGGCCATGGCATACATGGCTGCATCGGCCATGGCCAAATGGTGTTGGATGGACAAATCGGCCGCGGCAACAGCGCGCGCATCTGTGAAATCGATGACGGGTGCTCTTCGCATCAGGTTCAAGCAGGTGTCGCGCAAATGGTCTGGCAGTTTGCGTGACAACACGCGGTGAACTTCGTACAAGTTGATGCTGGTCACCAGCAACTGCGTGGTGTCCTCTATGGCAGATGCAAACAAGTCAGCCCTTGGCGTGTCCAAGAAATATTCCACCCACCCTGACGCATCCACCATGTTCATTCAAAGTCCTTGTCCGGCTCCTTGGGTGGCTCGATGTCGCCCAAGTCATAGCCTTTCAGAATACCCCTGTAAGCAGACATGGGCAGCAAAGGCGTGATCACCAATTCCTTGCCCCGCACTTCAAATTGAATCTGTGAACCCGGTTCAATGCCCAGTTGCGCCCGCATGGCCACGGGCAAGGTGACCTGCCCTTTGCTTGAAACCACCGCATTGCTTGACATTTTTACCTCGCTTTACTTATATCAAAAAGTAAAGCAAATTATGAGGTAAAGCCTTTCGGCTGTCCATCGCCACTTAAACTGCCCTCATGCTGACATTCGACCTGATCAAAACCGAGGGCCATGCCCGCCGCGGCCGCCTCACCTTGAACCACGGCGTGGTGCAAACACCGATCTTCATGCCCGTGGGCACCTACGGCACGGTCAAGGGAGTGATGCCGCGCAGCCTGCACGAGATGGGCGCGCAGATCATCTTGGGCAACACCTTTCATTTGTGGATGCGCCCAGGCTTGGACATCATGCAAAGCTTTGGTGGTCTGCACCAGTTTGAGAAATGGGACAAACCCATCCTCACCGACTCGGGCGGGTTTCAGGTGTGGAGCTTGGGTGCCATGCGCAAGATCACCGAAGAAGGGGTGCACTTCGCTTCGCCGGTGAACGGTGACAAGCTGTTCATGTCGCCCGAGGTGAGCATGCAAATCCAAACCATCTTGAACAGCGACATCGTGATGCAACTCGATGAGTGCACACCCTACGAGACCAACGGTCAGCTGACCACCGAGGCCGAGGCCGCCAAAAGCATGCAGATGAGCCTGCGCTGGGCCAAACGATCACAAGACGAATTTGCAAGACTGAACAACCCCAACGCTTTGTTTGGCATCGTGCAAGGCGGCATGTTTGAGAACCTGCGCGAAGCCTCACTGGAACAACTGGTCGCCATGGACTTCCCCGGCTACGCCGTGGGTGGTGTGAGCGTGGGCGAGCCCAAAGAAGAAATGCTGCACATCATGGCGCACACCCCGCACCGCCTGCCCGCGCACAAGCCGCGTTACCTGATGGGCGTGGGCACACCGGAAGATTTGGTCGAGGGCGTGCGCTGTGGCGTGGACATGTTCGATTGCGTCATGCCGACACGCAATGCGCGCAACGGCACCTTGTTCACCCGCTATGGCGACTTGAAGTTGCGCAACGCCCGCCACAAAAGCGACCCGCAACCCATCGACCCGAGTTGCACCTGCCATGCGTGTGCGGGCGTTGAAGGCGTGTCATGGGAACAAGGTGGCAGAGGTGGTTTCAGCCGCGCCTACATGCACCACCTGGACCGCTGCGGTGAAATGCTCGGCCCCATGCTGGCCACGATCCACAACCTGCACTACTACCTGAACCTGATGCAAGAGGTGCGCGATGCACTGGACGCTGGGGATTTTGCGGGGTTTGTGGCGCGGTTCAAGGGGGACAGGGCACGGGGGGTTTGAAGTAACGAACACGTTTTAGTCACACCTTCAAGGTGCGACTAATCAACTTGAATAACTAGGTCATTTCGTGAATCCAAATCAACTACAAGCCTCCCATGCTAATTTCGCCGAATCTAAATAATGAC
>JBDKLR010000021.1:0-27261 GCA_039795515.1 Pseudomonadota bacterium
AGTGCCCCGCAAGTCAGCCTGTTGGATGACGCCACCAAATTGGTGACCAGCCGTTTGGGTTTGGACCGGTTCAGGGTGGCGGGTACGGCCGAGTTCAATGGTTTCAACAAGGACATTCGCGCAGATCGCATACAACCCTTGGTTGATTGGGTGGCGCAATGCTTTCCGGGCATCAGCACGCGGCAATTCACCCCATGGGCAGGTTTGCGCCCCATGATGCCCAACATGATGCCCAAAGTGGGTCCAGGCCATTCGCCCAATGTTTTTTACAACACAGGTCATGGGCATTTGGGATGGACCTTGTCTGCTGCGACGGCCGTGTCGGTTGCCAACAGCATGGTGCAAGCCAGAAATGCACGGGTACACAAGCCTGCTGTGAAAACAGCTGAGACCGAATCGGTCTAAACCCTTTCAAGCCTGCGCGGCGATGTCGCGCAAGGCTTGAATGAACACTTGTGTTGGTTGGCCACCAGAGATGAGATGGCGGTCATTGATGATGATGGCAGGCACCGAATGGATGCCCGCGTTGGTGTAAAAGTTTTCTTTGTCACGCACATCCTGTGCATAAGCTTCGCTGTTCAACACAGCCCGCGCAGCTTCTGTGTCCATGTCCAAGGATTGCACGATGTTCAATAAAACCTCGTGCGATTCGATGGTTTCGCCACGTCCTTGGTAGGCCTGTAAAAAAGCTTTTTTCAGTCGACGTTGCGCACCTGGTTCACCACAGACCTCTGCCCAATGCAACAGGCGATGGGCATCAAAGGTGTTGAAGATGCGGCCACGACCCGTGGGGTGGAACGCAAACCCCACTTCTTCGCCACGCGCCTTGATGTTTTGGTACATCTGTGCTTGTTGCTCTTTGGTCGAGCCGTACTTTTGATGCAGATGTTCAAACAAATCTTGTCCGCCTGCTGGCATCCGGGGGTTGAGCTCGAAAGGTTGAAAGTGCAGGTCGGCTTGAACCTCGTCTTGCAACACATCCAAGGCTTGTTCCAATGCACCCAAACCCACTGCACACCATGGGCATGCGATGTCGGACACAAAGTCAATTTTCAAGGGGGTGGTCATGGTTGTCCAATCGGTGGTTATTGAAGGGCAAGGGCTTGTGCAATGGCGGCGATCAATTTGTTGTCCACCTGACGACCCCGCGCAGCCAAATAAGCATCAGGTCTGAGCAAAGCCCAGCCCGTGGAAGATGCTTGACATGCCCTGCGCAGGTGTTTGTGGGGGTCGTGCACATGCTCCAACGCTTGTGGCTTGTCTTTGTGAAGAACTTGCACCACCCGCACCGGTGCACTCAGGCTGAGCAGGGTGAGTTTCTTCATGTCGCTGCTTCTCAACTTGCCAAACACCAGCAACAGCAACCGCCCCTGTGTCCAATTCAACAAATCACTCAGGGTGCCCTGGTGGTCAGGGGTGAACTGGATACGGACGTTTTGCACCATCCATCCACCGTCTGCTTTGCAAATATCAGAAACCGCATACGTGTTGGCCTCTGCCATCCGGCCTGTGTTGATCAGCAGACGGGCAAATGGGTGTTGTTTGGCCAAGCCGATGGTGGCGCTGCGAAACAAACGCTCAACGCCCTCGGGCGCTCGCAAGTAACGGGCGGTTCGATTGGTCACTTGCACATTGCGCCGCGCGGCCTGCAAGCGTTCTTGGTTGTAGGTGTGGAGCAATGCAGCAGGGGCCATGCCTCGCATGACAGCCGCCAATTTCCAGGCGAGGTTGTCCGCATCTGCAATGCCCGTGTTGCCTCCTCGCGCACCAAAGGGGCTGACCACTTTGGCGGTGTCGCCAATGAAAAACACACGCTCATGTCGCAATTGATGCAAGCATTGTGATTTGTAGGCATAGGGTCCCACCCACACGATGTCGCACGCCACATCTTTGCCAAATTGTTTGGCCAGTCGTTCGCGCACCACATCTTCGCGGCTCACATAAGCGGGGTCTGCATCGGGGGCCATTTGGTAATCGATGCGCCAGACATCATCTGCCATCAGGTGCTGCCAGACCGCACGGTTGTCATTGAACGGTGCTTCAATCCAGGTGTGTCGCTCGGTAGGGGGGGTGTTATTGAAACGCACATCAGCAATGCACCAGCGATCGTCGCCTCGCTTGCTGTCCATGGTGACACCACACCAGGCGTGAAACGGCGTGTGCGAGCCTGTGGCGTCGATCACATGTGTGGCTTGAATGGTGTAGGGGCCTTGTGGTGTGCTGACCGACAAAGTGGCCGCATCCGCGTTTTGAGAGAAATCGGTGACTTTGGATTTCCACCGAATGTCAATGGCCGCGCCCGCTTGGTTCAGCGCTTGGATGCGATCAACCAGAAACCATTCGATGTAGAACTGTTGGATGTTGGTGAACGGGGGTTGTTCACTGACTGAAAATTCCTGGCGATCACGCAGATCGAAGGAAAACACCTCGTCGTGACCCGCAAAAGTACGACCCACATGCCACGCAATGCCTTTGCTGGCGATTTTGTCGTGAATCCCCAGACGTTTGAAAATTTCCAAAGACTGTTGGGTGTAGCAAATGCCTCTGGATGAAGCACCTTTGACACCGACCGTGTTGTCTTCATCCAAGAGGACCGCTGGAATGCCCAGTTGCGCCAACTTACAGGCCAGCGTCAAACCACTCAGACCTGCACCCACGATCACAATCGGGTGGTGTTTGACTTGTTTGTTTTGCAGTTCCGGTGGCGCTACAAAGGGGTACTGCGGCAGCTTGTAGTGGCGGGTAGGCCCCGACTCAAGCTTGCGAACGGATTTTGCGCTGCGCGATTTTGTGTTCATTCCAAGCCTGTAATTGTTGGTGGACCGTCAAGCTTTCAGCATGCATTTGCGCAGGCGGCGCCACTTGGGCGCTCAATTCCAAGCGAATGCCATTGGGATCGAAAAAATAAATGCTTTTGAAAATGCGGTGGTCGGTGATGCCCAGCACCTCGACCCCATGTGCTTCAAGGCGGGCTTTGCTGTTTTCCAAATCTTGGATGCTGGCCACGGTGAATGCAATGTGATTGACCCACAGCGGGGTGTTGGGGGAGGGTTGTGCAACTTCGTCGTCACCCAGATCGAAGAACGCAATGAATGAACCGTCTTGCAGTTGAAAGAAAAAATGGGTGTACGGACAGTATTCACCAGTGCTGGGCACGTGGTCATTTTGAATGAAATGGTAGAGCGGCAGACCCAATATGTCTTCGTAAAAATGTCGGGTTTCTTCCGCGTCTTTGGCTTTGTAGGCGTAATGGTGAAGTCCGCGAATAGGGGCTGGTGAAGGCAGGTGGGTCACTGGGCTCATGGCAATTCCCTCATGGAAGAAATCAGTTTACTAGACCCTCAAGGAGGTCTTGGTCGGATAGTAAGCTATGGCATCAGAGACGGATTCCGTCGTACCCCTTGAAGGAGACACCAGATGGCTGAACTCAAAGGTTCCCAGACCGAGGCCAATCTCAAAGCAGCCTTTGCCAGCGAATCACAGGCCAATCGCCGCTACCTGTATTTCGCCAACAAGGCGGACATAGAGGGGCAATCCGATGTGGCGGCCTTGTTTCGCTCCACGGCACAAGGAGAAACAGGTCATGCCCACGGTCATTTGGAATGGCTGGAGCCATGCGGTGACCCGGTCACCGGGTTGCCCATCGGGTCTACGCGAGACAACTTGAAGTCGGCTGTGGCAGGCGAGACCTATGAATATTCAGACATGTACCCTGGCATGGCCAAAACCGCTCGTGAAGAAGGCTTGGATGACATTGCCGATTGGTTTGAAACCTTGGCCAAAGCCGAGCGCTCCCATGCCAGCCGATATAACAAGGCCTTGTCTGATTTGGTCGATTGACGCTGGTTGTTGAAGATGCAATTGACGGGTCACATCACGGTAGACAGCCTCATGGGTTTGGAGGCTTACAGCAAATACCGACAGACGCACAAAGCCGAGGTCATGGCGCACCGGCAAATACGCACTGTTCGTCTGGGTGATCACATGAGCTTGCAGTTTGAGAGCGAAACCACGATTCGCTACCAAATCCAAGAAATGCTGAGGATTGAAAAAATATTTGACGAAGCAGGCATTCAACAAGAAATTGACGCCTATGCCGCCTTGGTGCCTGATGGAAGCAACTGGAAAGCAACCATGTTCTTGGAATACCCCCAGGCCCAAGCGCGCAAATTGGCCCTCTCACAGTTGATCGGCGTAGAAGACCGTTTGTTCATTGAAGTGGATGGACATGTGCGTGTCCATGCCATCGCTGATGAGGATTTGGTGCGAGAAAATGCAGACAAAACATCGGCGGTTCATTTCGTGCGGTTTGAACTGAACCAGGAGATGCGATCAGCGATCAAATCGGGTGCACGGGTGTCGGTGGGTTGCGATCACCCCGCCTATACAGCGATGAAGACCATGGAGTCCGCATGTGTCAACGCCTTGCGACAAGATTTGAAATAATTAACAGATGTTGATCTTGCTGTCACCCGCCAAATCCTTGGATTACGAATCCCCACTGCCCGCAGTGAAAGCCACGTCCCCCCAATTTGTGCCTCAATCTGCGGCTTTGATTGCCGCACTGCGAAAAAAGACTGCCCCACAAATTGCCGAGTTGATGGACTTGAGCGATGCATTGGCCAAACTCAATGTGGATCGCTACAAAGCCTGGTCACCGACCTTCGATGCCACCAATGCCAGACCCGCCGTGTTGGCCTTCAATGGTGATGTTTACGAAGGATTGGATGCCAAAAGTTTGAAGCCCAAAGATTTGAAATGGGCTCAACAGCATGTCGCGATCTTGAGTGGCTTGTATGGTGTGTTGCGCCCCCTGGATTGGATGCAACCCTATCGTTTGGAAATGGGCACTGCACTGCGCATGGGCAAAGCCCACAACCTCTACCAATATTGGGGTGATCAAATCGCACACCATCTCAATGCGCAATTAGAGGGTCAAGACAATCCCGTCGTCCTCAACTTGGCGTCCCAAGAGTATTTCAAAGCGGTGGACCGACGTGTATTGAAAGCCCGGGTCATCGAATGTGTGTTTCAAGACCATAAAAATGGCCAATTCAAAGTCATCAGTTTTTTTGCCAAACGCGCCCGTGGCTTGATGGCGCGTTATGCCATTGAACATCAAATCCACAAGCCTGAAGCATTGAAGGCTTTCAACGCAGAGGCTTATGCTTTCGAAGACTCCGTATCCACTGATGACACCTGGGTGTTTCGACGTCGATTGACCGATTGAGCCGCATGCAAATATTTGTCAATGACCTGCGCTTGGAAGTGGAAGACACGGGGGAGCGCGACCGTCCTGCGGTGTTGCTGATTGCAGGCATGGCCATGCAACTGATTGTTTGGCCCGATGAATGGGTGCATCAAATCCACCAAGCGGGCTATCGCGTGATTCGATTCGATAACCGCGACATGGGCTTGTCGCAGGCCCTGGACCACCTGCCAACGCCCCAGCTTTTGTGGTTCATGTTGCAACAAAAAATGGGTTTGAAACCCCAGCCACCCTACAGCTTGCAGGACATGGCGCAAGATGCCTTGGCCGTTTTGGACCATTTGAAAATCCAGCAGGCGCATGTGGTCGGTGTCAGCATGGGCGGCATGATTGCCCAACGCATGGCTTTGACCGCCCCTGAGCGGGTGCTGAGCCTGACTTGCTTGATGAGCAGCAGTGGTGCCAAAGGCTTGCCCGGACCATCTTTGGAGATACGACAAATTTTGATGTCCCCGCCATCTGGCGGGGCCACTGCAGCCCTGCAACACGCCATTCGTTTTGTCAAAGCCTTGGCCGGCCCAGGCTTTGTTCACCCTGCGGGTTCGCAGGAGCAATTGGTCGATGATGCCTTCAAGCGCAGTCATCGACCCATGGGCGGCCTGCGTCAAATGTTGGCGGTCATGGCAGACAAAGAGCGTGCGGCCTTGTTGCCCCGCATTTCAAATCCCACCTTGGTCATTCATGGCCAATCGGATCCGCTCTTGCCAATGGCATGTGGCGAGGACATTGTTCGCCGCATCCCCAACGCCAAAATGCACGCGATCGAGGGATTGGGCCATGACTTTCCACCTGCAGCTGTGCGCTTGATGACGGCGCGCCTGCTTCCTTTTTTGAATGCGCATTCGCCTGTATGAATTCTCCCGAACAATCTCAATTGGGCAAAGCTTCGAGCTATGTCGATCAATACGATGCCGGACTGCTCTATCCCTTGGCACGGTCCACCCAACGTCAGCAGATTGGCATTGTGAGCCAACCGATGTTTCTGGGTGCCGATTTGTGGACCGCTTATGAACTGAGTTGGCTCAATTTGCGTGGCAAGCCGCAAGTGGCCCTGGGCCGTTTCGTGGTGCCCTGTGAGTCCACACACTTGGTAGAGAGCAAGTCCTTGAAGCTGTACCTCAACAGTTTCAACAACACCCGTTTTGAATCGCTGGCGCAGGTGCGTGACACCTTGCAAAAAGACTTGAGCGAAGCGGTGTGGCGTGGCGGTCCTGTGCAGTCAGGGGTCGGCGTGCAAATTCTTTCGAGCGATCAATTTGCACGTGAGCAGGTGCAAGAACTGGATGGGGTCGATCTTGATCGATTGGATCTCGACTGCAACGTGTTTCAACCCGCCCCTGATTTGCTGAAGTCGGCTTTGGACGAACAACCCGTGACTGAAACCTTGACCAGCCAATTGCTCAAAAGCAATTGCTTGGTCACCGGTCAACCCGATTGGGGCAGTGTGTCCATCAGTTACAGCGGACCGCAAATAGACCAGGCCGGTTTGTTGCAGTACATCGTGAGTTTTCGCAACCACAACGAATTTCATGAGCACTGCGTCGAACGCATCTTCATGGACATTTGGACACGTTGCCAACCCAGCAAGCTGACGGTTTATGCACGCTACACGCGTCGAGGTGGGGTGGACATCAACCCCTGGCGCAGCAGCCATTCACAGGCATTGCCTGCCAACTTGCGCACAGCGCGTCAGTGATTGACGCCATCTTTGAATGATTTCAAGTCGGCCAATGCGGGGAAGTTGCCCGAGCGCTTGACCTGAAAAGCCTGAATGGCTTCTTGCACATGGGCATTGCTCCAAATGCCACTTTGCAACCAACCCATTTGCTTGAGGGCGTCTTCGGTGCTGTGATCGCGGGCGTAGTGCAGGGCTTGTTTGGTGCCCCATATCGCCACCGGTGGTTTGCTGGCTATTTCTGCGGCGGCTTTCATGGCTGCTGCCAGTGTGCTGGCGGCATCAGGCAAGACCTGGTTGACCAAACCGAGTTGCAAGGCTTGGGCCGCGCCCATGCGTCGACCTGTGTAGGCCAGCTCTTTGACCACCGCCATCGGCATGAGTTTGGGCAAACGCTGCAAGGTGCCGACATCGGCCACCATGCCGATGTTGATTTCTTGTATACAGAAAAAAGCATCTTCACTGGCGTAGCGCAAGCAACAAGCCGTCACCATGTCCACCGCACCGCCAATGCAACCGCCTTGCAGTGCCGCGATCACAGGAATACGCAAATTTTCCAGATTGGTGAAAGTGGACTGCAACTCCCACAGCAAATCGGCGATGGCGGCGCGCCCTTCGGCGGTTTGGTCGTCCATGCTCACACTCGAACCAAATGCATCCAAGGACATGCCTGCACTGAAATGTTTGCCCGTGCTGCTGATCACCAACACGCGCGCTTCCTTGTGTTGATGCAAGTCTTGTAACACCCCGTCGAGCTCACGCCAAAAGGTCATGTGCATGGTGTTGAGCTCTTGCGGACGGTTCAAGACCAAATGGGCTATTTGGTTGTCGATCTTCAATTCAAAACAGGTCAGCTTGCGCATGGTGGGTTTCCTTGGTGGCAGAGGGTTCTTGAACAGACAGGGGTTGACGGGCTTCTTGGGCGTCTGCTTTCACCAAAGCGCCTACACGCACGCCCAGCAAGCGAAGACGACGCTTGAGGTCCACACGTTTCAAACACAGCCCACCCACTTGTCTGATTTCCATCGGATTGGCGGTGTAATGGTCCAAGGTGTGGTCGCGGGTGACGCTTTTGAAATTGTCAAAGCGCAGTTTGATGCCAATGGTTTTGCCCACATACCCTTTGCGATGCAAATCGTTGGCCACTTGCTGACACAAGCGCGTGAAGATCTCACCCAAAGCGGCGCGGTCGTGCACCGCATGCAGGTCTTTGTCAAAGGTGGTCTCTCGGCTCATGGACACCGGCTCGCTTTCGGTGACCACCGGTCGGTCGTCTATGCCATGGGCCGCGGCATGCAACCACGCACCGTGGCTTTTGCCGAAATGCTGTATCAGCCAGTCTGGTTCTTTTTGAGCCAATTCGCCGATGGTGGTGATGCCGTGGGCTTGCAATTTTTCATCCGCCTTGGGGCCAATACCGTTGATCTTGCGGCAAGCCAAGGGCCAAATCTGGCTTTGCAAGTCTTGGGCATGAACAATCGAGATGCCATTGGGCTTGTTGAACTCGCTGGCCATTTTGGCCAGCAGCTTGTTGGGCGCCACGCCAATCGAACAGGTCAAACCGGTGGCGTCGGTGATGGCTTTTTGAATCAAACGCGCCAACACCCGACCGCCTTCGCGTTGACCACCCGGGACTTCGGTGAAATCGATGTAGATTTCATCCACGCCGCGGTCTTCCACCACCGGGGCAATGTCGCGAACAATGGCTTTGAAAGTGCGCGAGTAATGGCGGTATTGTTCAAAGTCAACAGGTAACAACACCGCATCGGGGCAAAGTTTGGCGGCTTTCATCACCCCCATCGCAGAGCCCACACCAAAGGCCCTGGCTGCGTATGTGGCGGTGGTGATCACGCCGCGCCCGGTGTAACTGCTGAGCTTGGGAAACACCTCCACGGGGATGTCACCCAAATCCGCCGAGGTCCATTCACGATCGGGTTGCAAGGCACGCATGCGCCCAAGAAAATCGTCCTCTCGCCGTCGACCGCCACCGATGACCACTGGCAAACCACGCAACTGCGGGTAACGCAGCAACTCGACCGAGGCGTAAAAAGCATCCATGTCCAGATGGGCGATGCGCCGCACCAAGGGCATGGATGACGCTGGCGTGTCAAGTTTGGAAGCTGTACCCATGGTGCCTCAAGGGCAGCGAACGGATGCGTTCGCCCGTCGCTTTGAACAAGGCATTCATGGCGGCAGGAATCACGCCACCGATGGGGGGTTCACCAACGCCGCCCCAAAAATCACCTGTGGGCACCAACACGCTGATCACTTCCGGGGCATGAGGAAAGCGGGCCAGGGGGTAGTCGGCGAAATTGCCTTGAACCACGGCACCCTTGTCGATGGTGATGTCTTCAAACATCAAGGCTGACAAACCCCAGATCACACCGCCTTCGATTTGGGCTTTCACCGCATCGGGGTGGACCACATGTCCAGAATCGATGGCGACAGCCACCCGGTGGACTTTGATCTGCTTGTCCTGCACCGACAACTCCACCGCAGCAGCGGTGAAGCTGCCATAGGAGTCCACCACAGCAATCCCTCGGTGAACACCTTTAGCAGGCGCTTGGTTCCAGCCGATGGCTTGGGCAGCGGCATCCAACACGGCCAAGTCTTTCTTGCCTTTGAGCAAAGGCCGGCGAAACGCATAAGGGTCTTGGCCTGCGGCATTGGCCAACTCGTCAATGAAGCACTCTCTGTAAAAGGGATTGTTGGTGTGCGCCACGGCGCGCCAAAAACCTGGCGGCACATGGAAATTGTTCAGCGCGTATTCGTTGGTGAAGCTGGGTACGGCATAGGGGTTGTCGCGAAACACCCGTGTGCCGATGGGATCGATGCCATCTTTGATCAAATTGGGCATGACACTGATGGCAATCGACTGATCGGCTTGTCGAACCTCCCAAGCAGTCCATTGACCCTCTTTGTCCAATGCGCCGCGCAACTTGACCAGCGAGACGGGACGGTAGCGCCCTTGGCGCATGTCTTCTTCACGCGACCACATCAACTTGATGGGAACACCAGGCATGGCCATGGCAAGCTTGACCGCCTGCACCGTGTAATCTTGGTGAAGCACGCGCCGACCAAATGCACCACCCGTGTGCATTTTGTGGATTTGAATTTGGCTCACGGGCAATCCCGACGCTTGGGCGGCCGCATTGATCGATGCTTCGCCACTTTGGGTGCCGACCCAAACCTGCAACTGGTCCCCTTGCAGGAGGGCAGTGGCGTTTTGCGGCTCCATGGTGGCGTGGTTGACATACCCGGTGAAATACTGCGCTTCGAGTACCTTGTTGGCATTCGCAAAGGCTTTGACCGTGTCGCCATCTTTGCGGGCAATCGGTGCTGTGGGTGCAGCCAAGTCTTGCTCTAACTTTTGGCGAATGCTGGCACTTGTGACCGCGCCATGGGCACCGTTGTTCCACTCGACCTGCAGTGCACGGACCGCTTTCTGTGCTTGCCACCAGTTGGTGGCCACCACCGCCACCCATTCGTCGCTGGTGACAATTTTGCGCACGCCAGGCATGTTGCGGGCTTTGCTGTCATCCACGCGTTTGACGCGTCCACCAAACACCGGGCTTTGAAAAATGGCGGCATGCAACATGCCAGGCAATTGCATGTCGACGGCATAGCTTTGTGAACCATCCACTTTGGCTGGCAAATCAAAACGCGCAGGTGAGGTGCCTATCAATGTCCAATCTTTGGGGTCTTTGAGCTTGACGGTGGTGGGCACAGGCAAGGTGCTGGCCAAAGCCGCCAATTCGCCATAAGTGGCTCGCAGACCAGAAGGGTGGGTCACCACACTTTGTGCGGCCTGGCATTCAGCGGCAGAGACTTTCCATCGCTGGGCCGCAGCGGCCACCAACATGCTGCGGGCAGCGGCACCCGCCTGGCGCAGGTATTCCTGCGAATCGCGAATGCCACGACTGCCGCCCGTGGTCATGTCTTTCCATATCTTGTCGCGCCGCATGTGCTCGTTGACGTTGGCGTATTCAGCACGCACCTTGGCCCAGTCGCAACCCAATTCTTCGGCCACCAGCATCGCCAAGCCCGTCATCGAGCCTTGACCCAGTTCAGAGCGGGCAATCCGAATGACCACGGTGTCGTCAGGCTGAATCACCACCCAATGGGTGACCTCATTGACGGCACTGCTGCTCGCAGCCTGGGCTGATGGGGTCTGGAAGCCCAAGACCAGGGCACCGGAGAGGACCGTGGCTTGTTGCAAAAACTGACGGCGATCTGGACGTTCTAAAGAAGCAGACATGTTGGACTCCGGTTTCAGTTCAAGAGGTTGAATGGGTCACAAAGCCCAGGTGCTCAGCTTGGAAAAGTGCCCGGCAACAAAATGCCTTTGTCGACGGTGTTGATGTTGGTGTGACCACAAAAAGCCATGCTGAGTTCCAACTCGCGGTGGATGATTTGCAAGGCTTTGCTCACGCCTTGCTCACCCATCGCGCCCAAGCCGTACAACATGGCGCGGCCGATGTAGGTGCCTTGTGCGCCCAGGGCTTTGGCTTTCAGCACATCTTGGCCGCTGCGAATGCCGCTGTCCATGTGCACTTCAATCTGGCTGCCCACCGCATCCACAATGCGCGGCAAAGCATTGATGCTGGACTCGGCGCCGTCCAACTGTCGCCCACCATGGTTGGACACGATCAATGCATCGGCACCGCTTTGCACCGCGAGGCGGGCATCCTCGACGTCTTGAATGCCTTTGAGGATCAACTTGCCACCCCAACGCTTTTTCACCCATTCGACGTCTTCCCAACTGAGCGAGGGGTCAAACTGGTTGGCAGTCCATTCGCCCAAAGAACTCATGTCGCTGACACCTTGCACATGGCCAACGATGTTGCCAAAGCCGCGGCGTGGTGTGCCCAACATGCCCATGCACCAACGAGGCTTGGTCATCAGGTTGAGGATGTTGGCCAGCGTCGGTTTGGGTGGCGCAGACAGGCCGTTTTTCAAGTCTTTGTGACGTTGACCCAAAATTTGCAAATCCAGTGTCAGAACCAACGCGCCGCAACGTGCGGCTTTGGCACGGTCGATCAGGCGTTCAATGAAGGCGCGGTCGCGCATGACATACAGCTGAAACCAGAAGCCCTCGCCCACGTGTTGGGCAATGTCTTCGATAGAACAAATGCTCATGGTGGACAGGGTGAATGGAATGCCAAATTTTTGCGCGGCACGCGCTGCCAATATTTCACCGTCGGCGTGTTGCATGCCGGTCATGCCTGTTGGCGCAATGGCGACAGGCATGGCGACTTTTTGACCGATCATGGTGGAAGAGGTGTCTCTGTTTTCCATGTTGACGGCCACGCGCTGGCGAAATTTGATTTTTTGAAAATCATCTTCATTGGCGCGGTAAGTGCTCTCGGTCCAACTGCCGGAGTCGGCGTAGTCGTAAAACATGCGTGGCACACGCTTTTGGGCCAACACCCTCAAATCTTCAATGGTTGTGATCACAGTCATCCAAACTCTCCTGAACAATCCTGCCATGTTAGCCTCTGTGACATGAGAATTTTCAAAGACATGGCCTTGTCCACGGTGTTTGCGGGGGCCGTCACAGTCATGGTGGGCATCACGAGTTCACTGGCCTTGGTGTTCCAAGCCGCGGTGGCCTCGGGTGCCACTGCCGCGCAAATGGGCTCCTGGGTTTGGGCCTTGGGGTTGGGCATGGGGGTGACCTGTGTCGGACTCTCTATGCGTTACCGCATGCCCATCGTCACGGCCTGGTCGACCTCCGGCGCGGCCATGTTGATCATTTCCGCGCCAGGCACCCCGATGGCCGAGGTGATCGGTGCTTTTGTGCTGTCATCCTTGTTGGTCACTGTTGTGGGTTTTTCAGGCCTGTTTGAACGTTTCATGGACCGGGTGCCTTTGTCCTTGGCTGCGGGCATGTTGGCGGGCGTGTTGTTGCGCTTGGGTGTGGATGTGTTCGTGGTCATGTCCAACCAACTCTGGCTGCCCTTGCTCATGGTGTTGGTGTATTTGCTGGCCCAACGTTGGTGGCCACGTTATGCCGTGGTGTGGACCATGTTGTGCGGCGGCGCTTGGGCCGCGGGGCACGGCCAAGTGCATTTGCAAGACATTGACTGGCAGTGGGCGCAACCGGTTTGGACCACGCCTCAATTCAGCTTGTCAAGCTGCATCAGCTTGGCCCTGCCATTTTTCATCGTCAACATGGCCTCGCAAAACATCCCCGGCGTGGCTTCCCTGCGCGCCAATGGCTATCCGGCCCCCATCACCCCGGTGATCGGTTGGATCGGCGTGGTGAATTTATTGTTGGCCCCGTTTGGCGCTTTGTCCGTGAACCTGGCCGCGATCACCGCCTCGATTTGCTCGGCGCCTGAAGCGCATCCCGATCCCAGCAAGCGCTACACCGCCGCCATGGCTGCGGGTGTGTTTTATTTGTTGGCCGGGTTGGCGGGGGCATCCATGGTGAGCTTGTTTGCCGCGTTCCCACAAGCACTGGTCACGGTGATTGCGGGCATCGCCTTGTTTGGCACCATCTCCAATGCCTTGGCCACGGCCATGCAAGATGTTCAACAGCGACAAGCAGCCTTCATCACCTTTGCACTGACAGCCTCGGGTTTCAGCCTGTGGGGCATCAGCTCGGCCTTTTGGGGCCTGGTGGCAGGTTTGCTGGCCTGGGCACTGTCCAAACGAACTGCGCCATGAACCTTGCCTGCCATCCCGTCAATGCCAGATGACGGTTTGCTTGTTGCTGTACCACTCGTCCAGCTGGTGTTGCACCATGAATTCGATACGGCTGCGCTTGATTTTCATGGTCGGCGTCAAACAACCGTTTTCAATCGTCCAGGGTTCGTTGGACACCACCAGCATTTTGAGTTGCTCATAGTCGGCTGAACGGGCGTTGACATGCTGCAGCAGTTCGGCCAATTCGCGTTCGATCTCACTGCGCACATCAGGCTGGCTGATTTTGGGTCGCCATTCTTCGGCCAACACCACCAGGCCATAGGCTTTTTCGTAACCACTGCCAGAGACCATTGACAACTCAATCAGGGGATTGGCGTTCAAACGGTTTTCGATCGGCGCAGGGGCCACGTATTTGCCCTTGCTGGTTTTGAACTGCTCTTTCAGGCGACCTGTGATCTTGAGCTGGCCATCGGCCAAGCGTGAACCCAAGTCCCCGGTTTTGAAAAAACCGTCTTCGGTGAAGCTTTGTGCATCCAAATCGGGACGTTTGTAGTAGCCCAACATTTGCCCGGGTGACTTGATCAAAATTTCACCCTCTTCGCTGATGCGCACCTGGACACCGGGGTAAGGCGTGCCCACATAACCAGGTTCATTGAACTCGGCCGTTTGCGTGTGGGAATACGCAAAATCCTCCGTCATGGCGTAGCCTTCAACCAGGTTGAGTCCCAAGCGACGGTACCAACGAATGAGTTCAGGCGGCAAGGGCGCAGAACCGCTGCCTGCCAACTCCACTTTGTCCAGACCCAAACCCGTCAAGATTTTGCGGGCCACCACCCCTTTGAGGATGGGCAGGCTCAGCAAGACATTGAGTTTTTTGGCCGGCATCTTGGCGTACACGCCATGTTGGAACTTCAGCCACAGACGTGGCACCGAAATGAAGATGGTGGGACGTGCGCGCTGCAAATCTTGCAAAAAAGTGTCCAGCGATTCGGCAAAAAACACATGGATGCGGCCTTCCATGAAAGTCATGGTTTCGACGAAAGCGCGCTCGAACACGTGCGCCAAAGGCAGGTAGGACAGGATGCGGTGGTCCTCGCGGTTGGCACCCATGGTTTCGATCATGCGGTTGATGATCCCTTGGGCGGCGTCGCTGATGCGTTCGAAAGAATGCATGGCCCCTTTGGGTTGACCCGTCGAACCCGAGGTGTAAATGATCATGGCCAAGTCGCTGGGCTCGCGCCAGACATCGCCGGTCAGAGGTGCTGTCTTGGCGATGATGTCGTCCCATTTGTCAAAGGCCGTGGCCGGCGCCAGTGGCAAAGCGATTTTGGGCAAGTGGTCGGGCACACCTGGTGTTTGCTTGTGCCATTCGTCCAATTTGCCCACGAACAACAAACTGGACTCCGAGTGCTCCAGCACAAATTGGATGGTTTCTGCACTTTCCGTGGGGAAGATGGCCACTGTAGAGAAACCCGCCATCCAAATCGCCAGTTCGGCCATGAAGAAATGGGCGCAGTTTTTGGACAAGATCGCCACTTTGGCACCATGCGGCAAGCCCAGCGACTTCAGGTGGGCGGCCATGCGCCGCGATTGATCCAAGGTTTGACCCCAGGTGTAATCCACCACTTGTCCATGTCCCACAGGTTGGGTCATGAAAACTTTGGCGGGGTGGCTTTTTTCGTGTTGGTAGATGCGTTCAAGCACCAGGCTGGAAGCTTTGGCGTTCATGGTTGTCTCACGTTGTTGTCTGAATGGGTCTTTGCCCTGTTCAGCAAATCATACGCAGAAACACCCCCAAAAGTCAGCTTTCACCCACATGTTCGGGTTTCTCCAGGGTACCCGCCACCACCCGTGCGTTGCGGCTGAAGCTGGCGTAGGCCATGGCCCAGTCCATCAACACCACCATGCGATTGCGAAATCCGATCAGAAAGTAAATGTGCGCCAACAGCCAAAACCACCAGGCCAGGCGACCGGAGAAGCGCAAGGGGCCCAGCGGCGTGCTCAGGTCCACCACCGCGCTGTTGTGCCCGATGGTGGCCAAATTGCCGTAATCGGCGTAGCGAAATGCATGAGTGGCTTGACCCGCGATGCGCGCAAGGATATTGGCGGCCGCCAAATGCCCCATTTGTTTCGCACCCGGTGACACCCCAGGCACCGCCTTGGGTTGTTCGCCTCTTGGGTGGCTGAATGCGGCAGCCAGGTCGCCGATCACACTGATGTGGGGATGGCCCGGCACACTCAGGTCGGGACTGACCATGACGCGCCCTGCGCGGTCGATCTGGCAACCGGTGTTTTGTGCGATGTTCGCGCCCAATGGCGAGGCCGCGACACCGGCGGCCCAAACCACGCATTTGCTGGCGATCGTGTAGTCCACGCTGCCCAAAACACCCGCAGGTGCCGGACCGCGCACCTGCAAACCCTGGGCATCAATCGCGGTCACGATGGCGTTCAGGCGCACCTCGACACCCAGGTTCTGCAATTGGCTCAGCGCTTTGGCGCTCAGTGCCTCAGGCATGGCTTGCAACACCCGAGGCCCACCTTCAATCAGCAAGATGCGGGCATCATGCGGGTTGATGCGACGAAACTCGCCCACCAAGGTCTGTCGTGCAATTTCAGCGAAGGCCCCGGCCATTTCGACGCCAGTGGGGCCCGCGCCAATCACGCACAGGGTGAGCCAGTCTTGGCGTTTTTCAGGGTCCGGTTCTTTTTCGGCAGACTCGAAAGCAAACAGCAAGCGGCGACGAATTTCAAACGCGTCCTCCAGGGTTTTCAAGCCTGGGGCATGGGTGGCCCAATCGTCGTGTCCAAAGTAACTGTGGGTGGCTCCAGCGGCGACGACCAGGTGGTCAAACACCAGGGTGCTGCCATCAGACAAATGCACTTGCTGGCCAGCGGCATCGATGTTGGTGACTTCGGCGAGCAAGGTGGTCAGATTGGCTTGGTGCCGAAACAAACTGCGGGTAGGGGCGGCAATGGCAGGCGCTGCCAATCCCGCGGTGGCCACTTGGTAGAGCAGGGGTTGGAACAAGTGGTGGTTGGTTTTGTCCACCAAGGTGATGTCGACGGGGGCATCGGCCAAGGCCTTTGCGGTTTCCAGTCCACCGAAACCGCCTCCAATGATCAGGACGCGGGGGCGTTGAGAAATGGGCATCTGTGGGGTGCTGGTTCAAGCCAGCCGTTGTTGGTGTCGCGCAATTTGTTGCTGGACTTGGGCCGGTGCGGTGCCCCCCAAGGTGTTGCGGGCATTCAAAGAACCTTGCAGGCTCAAACAGTCGTAAACATCCTTCTCTATGGAGGGGTGAAAGCTTTGCAGGACGTCCAAGGACAAATCGGACAAATCACAACCTTGGCTGGCGGCCGCTTTGACCGCATGCGCCACGGTCTCGTGGGCATCACGGAAGGGCAGGCCTTTTTTCACGAGGTAGTCGGCGAGGTCGGTGGCGGTGGCAAAACCTTTTTTCGCAGCGGCCTCCATGGGGGAGGCATGGACGGTGAGGCCGCCTTCTTTCGCGCCTGAGGCCGTGGTTTGACCGCCAATCATCTCGGCAAAGATGCGCAAGGTGTCTTTCAATGTGTCGACCGTGTCAAACAGCGGCTCTTTGTCTTCTTGGTTGTCTTTGTTGTAGGCCAACGGTTGGCCCTTCATCAAGGTGATCAAACCCATCAAATGACCCACCACACGCCCGGTTTTGCCGCGTGCGAGTTCAGGCACGTCGGGGTTTTTCTTCTGCGGCATGATGGATGAGCCGGTGGTGAAACGATCGGCCAGTTGAATGAACGCAAAGTTTTGGCTCATCCAAATGATCAGCTCTTCGGACAAGCGGCTGATGTGCACCATGCACAGGCTGGCGGCTGCGGTGAACTCGATGGCGAAGTCGCGGTCGCTCACCGCGTCCAAACTGTTTTGGCAGAGTTGAGGTTCGCCTTGCGCATTGACCATGCCCAAGGTGGTGGCCACGCGGGCCCGGTCCAACGGGTAGGTGGTGCCGGCCAGAGCCGCGGACCCCAAGGGCAAGCGGTTGGTGCGGGCGCGAATTTCAGTCATGCGTTCTTCATCGCGCGCGAGCATTTCCACATAGGCCAGCAGGTGGTGCGCCAAGCTGATGGGCTGGGCCACTTGCAAATGGGTGAAGCCGGGCATGACGGTGTGGGTGTGCTGGGCGGCGACATCGACCAAGGCGCGTTGCAAAGTGTTGAGCAATTCGCGGATGGCGTCGATCTCGTCACGCAACCACAGGCGCACATCAGTGGCGACTTGGTCGTTGCGGCTGCGCCCGGTGTGCAGGCGCTTGCCCGCGTCGCCCACCAGTTGGGTGAGGCGGGCTTCGATGTTCAGGTGCACGTCTTCGAGTTCCAGCTTCCACTCGAACCGACCACTTTCAATGTCTGTCGTGATTTGCGCCAAGCCGCGCTGGATGTCGGCCCAGTCTTTCGCGCTGATGATGCCTTGGGCTTGCAGCATTTCTGCATGGGCCAGGCTGCCTCGGATGTCGGCACGCCACAAACGTTGATCAAAAAACACGCTGGCGGTGTAGCGTTGCACCAACTCGCTCATGGGTTCGGAAAAAAGGGCGGACCATGCCTCGGATTTGCGGTCGAGCGAGTTGGAAGAAGTCATGCAGGCATTTTAGGTGTGGACCAGCACTTGTCAGCCAACCTCCGTCCCTTCAATGCTAAATTCCACAGATACCCCGCACAGGGAAACCTTTTTTTTTGGAGACATGCATCATGTGGAAACTCGTCGTTGGATTCATTGCCTTTGCGGCTTTGGCACTTTTTGTCATTTTCAAGGCCGGTGACAGTGTCGACATGGGCGGTGAAAAACACGGCGCTGATGCGGTCCATGCCCCTGAAGAGACCAAACCCACGGCACCTGCAGCGCCTGCGGCTGAAGCCCCAGCTGCCCCTGCTGCACCTGCACCTGCTGGCAAATAAATCCCGGCCTAGCCGGTGTTGCGCAAACCAGCAGCGATGCCGTTGATCGACAAATGAATCCCGCGCTGCGCCCGTTCGTCGGTGATGCCAGCGCGGTGGCGTCGAATCAATTCCACTTGCAAATGGTGCAAGGGGTCGATGTAGGGGAAGCGGTGTTTGATCGAGCGCGCCAATGAGGCGTTGTTGGCAAGCCTTTGTTTGGCCCCGGTGATCAGTTGCAGCGCCTGCGCTGTGCGTTGCCACTCGGTTTCAATGGCTTTGAAGATGCGCCGACGCAGCTTGGCGTCGGTCACCAACTCGGCGTAACGCGAGGCCAGGGCCAAATCGCTTTTGGCCATCACCATGTCGATGTTGGAGAGCAAGGTGCGGAAAAAAGGCCATTGCTTGTCCATGCGACGCAGCAAGGCCAGTGCTTGCGTCCGACTCAAGCTGGGGTGTTCATCCAAAAACTGTTGGACCGCAGAGCCAAAGCCCAACCAGCCGGGCAAGGTCAAGCGACACTGGCCCCAGCTGAAACCCCAGGGAATCGCGCGCAGGTCTTCGATGTGTTGCGTCGCTTTGCGCGATGCGGGTCGTGAACCGATGTTGAGGGCGGCAATTTCTCGCAACGGTGTGGCTTCAAAAAAGTAATCCGTGAAGCCCGGTGTGTCGTATACCAAGTGGCGATAGGCTTTGAAGCTGCTGTCCGACAAAGCTTGTGCCGCTTCGATGAAGGCGCGGGGTGCGGATTTTTGGTTTTGCAACAAACTGGCTTCCAAGGTGGCGGCTACCAAGGTTTCCAGGTTGCGCCGGCCCAAGGCGGGGTTGGCGTATTTCGAATTGATCACTTCACCTTGTTCGGTGAGACGGATTTGGCCACGCACCGTGCCGGGCGGTTGCGCCAGGATGGCGTCATAGCTGGGGCCACCGCCTCGCCCCACGGTGCCGCCGCGCCCATGAAACAGACGCAGGGTGATGCCGTGTTTTTCTTCGAGATGCTCGAACACATTGACCAGTGCCAATTCAGCTTGGTAGAGCGACCAGTTGCTGGTGAAGATGCCACCGTCTTTGTTGCTGTCCGAATAGCCCAGCATGATGTCTTGCTCGCCGCTGCTGCGTTGCACCATGGCGGCGATGCCGGGCAGGGCGTAATAGCCGCGCATGATGTGCGGGGCTTGCTGCAAATCTTCTATGGTCTCAAACAGCGGTGACACGATCAATTCAGCCTGCGCATGTGTGGCCAGGGTGCCGCGCAACAGGCCGGCCTCTTTTTGCAACACCAGGACTTCCAACAAATCGCTGACGCTTTCGGTGTGGCTGATGATGGCGTGACGAATGGCTTGCGGGCCAAAGTCGTGGCGGATTTGCCGCGCGGTTTCAAAAATCCGCAACTCCGACAAACTGTGAGCGCTGTAACGGTGGCTGGGAATACGCAGCGGGCGGGGGTCGTTCAAGACCTGTTGCAAAAGCGTTTGCTTGTCGGACTCGTTCAATGAACTGTAGTTGGCAGCGATACCCGCCACTTTCAACAACTCGGCCACCACCAATTCGTGTTGGTCCGAGCTTTGCCGCAAATCGACTGTCGCCAGGTGAAAACCAAACACCTGCACCGCGCGGATCAGCGGGCGCAAACGTGGCACCGCCAAGGCCTGCGCGTGTTGCGCCGTCAGGGCCGAATCAAGCACTTGCAAGTCGGCCAGCAGGCTTTCAGCGTCGGCATAAGGGTGTTGCGGTGGCAGGGCGTGGCGAGCCGCTTCTTTGCCTGTGAGATGTGACAAGGTGGCAGCCAGTCGCGCGTACATGAAGGTGAGGCTGCGCCGGTAGGGCTCGTCTTGCCGATGGGCGTTGGTGTCGGGTGAAGAGTCGGCCAAAGCCTGCAATGCGGGCGGCACGCCAACCAGCATGGCCGAGGTGGACAACTCGCTGCCCAGCCAATGGATTTCGGTGAGGTAATGACGCAAGGCCACCTCGCATTGGCGTTGCATGGCGTATTGCAAGGTGTCTGCATTGACATTGGGATTGCCATCGCGGTCGCCGCCCATCCATTGGCCCATTCGGAAAAAAGGCGCGATCGCATGCCCCCCCAAATCGGCTTCCAGATCGGCATACAGCTTGGGTATTTCCGATAAAAAAGTGGACTCGTAATAGCCCATGGCGTTTTCAATTTCATCGGCCACGGTCAGTTTGGTGAAGCGCAACAAACGCGTTTGCCACAGTTGCAAGACGCGCGCGCGCACCTGCGCCTCGATCTGCGCCAGCGCCCGCGCGGTGGTGGCATCGGGTGCGTGTGACACGACCTCGTCTCGCAGTTGCAGCGCGTGGGCGATGCCGCGCTCGGCGTCCAGAATGCTTTTGCGTTGCACCTCGGTCGGGTGGGCGGTGAGCACTGGTGAAACATGGGCCTGGGCCAATGCTTGGCGGATGGCCTTGGCGGTCCATCCAGCGGTTTTGAGTTTGCCCATGGCTTGCTCGATGCTGCCTGCGCGCACATCGCCAGCGCGCTCATGCAGTTGCTGGCGGCGGATGTGGTGCTGGTCCTCGGCCAAGTTGGCCAAATGACTGAAATAAGTGAATGCACGGATCACACTGACCGCTTGTTCGCTGGAAAGTGACGCCAATTGCTTTTTCAGGGCCTTGCCAGCCAAGGCGTCGGCATCGCGGCGAAAGGCCACAGACAAGCGCCGAATGTGCTCCACCAGGTTGAAGGCCGCATCGCCCTCTTGTTCGCGAATCACGTCGCCCAGAACACGACCCAACCATCGGATGTCGTCCACCAATGGGCGGTCTTGTTGGGCCAATGCCGCTTGCAAACCGGCGTTGGTTGTGGGGCCTGAAGAGGCGCGTGCGGCAGGGCGTGGGGTGGCTTTGGGCATGTTGTCCCCATGCTAGCATTCAAGCGACAAACGACTACTTTTTGGGCCCTGTTTTGAACCCCATTCACCTCACCATCGCCACCCGTGAAAGTCGCCTGGCCCTTTGGCAAGCCCACCACATGCAAGACATGTTGCGTGGCATGGGGCATCAGGTGGACATCTTGGGCATGACCACCCAAGGGGACCAAATCCTGGACCGATCCCTCAGCAAAGTGGGTGGCAAGGGTTTGTTTGTCAAAGAACTCGAAGTCGCGCTTGAAGAAGGCCGCGCCGACTTGGCGGTTCATTCCCTCAAAGACGTGCCCATGGACATGCCCGAAGGCTTTGCATTGGCCTGCGTGATGGAACGTGAAGACCCTCGCGATGCCTGGGTCTCGCCCCACTTCGCGAGCTTGCAAGACCTGCCCGAGGGGGCCGTGGTCGGCACTTCCAGCTTGCGTCGCACGGTGTTGCTGCGTGCCATGCGCCCCGATTTGCAAATCGAACCTTTGCGCGGCAATTTGGACACCCGCTTGCGCAAGCTCGACGAAGGCCAATACGCGGGCATCGTGTTGGCCGCAGCTGGCTTGAAGCGCCTGGGATTGGCCGAACGCATCCGCCATGTTTTTGCCACCACCGAGATGTTGCCTGCCGCTGGGCAGGGCGCTTTGGGCATTGAGATTCGCAGCGCTCGTGACGATTTGCGCCAAATTTTGAAACCCTTGGCAGACACCACCACCTGGCTGGCCGTGGCCGCCGAACGGGCGGTCAGCCGTGCCATGGGGGGCAGTTGTTCCATGCCCTTGGCCGCGCATGCGGTGTTGCATGGCTCCGTCCTCGACCTGCACGCCGCCTGGGGCAATCCCGACCAATTGAACGCCCCGCTCATTCGTGCCCACAGCCAAGGCGATGTCAGCACCTTGGAAGAGGCAGAAGAACTGGGCTTGTCTGCTGCCCAGCAATTGCGCGCCCAAGGGGCCAGCTGAGTGAAGCGGCGCCCCGCCGTCATCCTCACCCGCCCCGCTGCCGAATTGGCCGTGTGGGCCCAATCCCTCGAAGAAGCTGGCTACAAGGTCCAAAGATGGCCGCTCATCGATATTCAAGCCCATGCGGATCAGTCGCGCTTGAACGCCGTTTTGGCCAATTGGCATGACCACCAAGCGGTCATGTTCGTCAGTCGCGCGGCGGTGCAACACACGTTCGAACACCACACACCGCTGCATGGCTGGGGCATCACCCGTTGCTGGGCCACAGGCCCTGGTACTCGCCAAGCACTGTTGGACGCTGGGGTGCCCGTTGGCCTGATTGACAGTCCCCCCAGCACGGCCGCGCAGTTTGACACCGAGGCCTTGTGGCGGGTGGTGCAACCTCAATTGGCCTCGAAGCGCGCCGTCTTGGTGTTGCGTGGCAGCGATGCCGACCAACCCGACAGTGCCGCCGAAGGCGTGGGGCGGGATTGGTTGGTGCAGCAACTTGAAAGCCTTGGCGTGCCCGTTCAAACCGTGGCCGTGTATGAACGCAAGATGCCGTTTTGGGATGCATCACAGTTGGCGAGTGCCCGACAAGCGGCACATGACGGCAGCCTCTGGTTGTTCAGCAGTTCACAGTCGGTGCACAACTTGTCGCGTCTCTTGCCTGACGAGGACTGGTCCACCGCCAAAGCTTTGACCACGCATGAACGCATCGCCCAGGCCGCCTTGCACCTGGGCTTTTCTGATGTGAAGATTTCGAAGCCCAGCATGTCCGAGGTGCTTGCCTCATTAGAATCCTTTCAATGAGCAGTGCTTCCACCACAGAGAGTTCCCATGCCCCAGCCTCACGCTGGCGCAGGTGGTTGCCCCAAATCAGCGTGACCTTGGCGGTCCTCAGCCTGCTCTTGTGCTGGCAGTTGTGGCAAAAAGTCAGCACCATGCAAGAACTTTTGGCCAGACAAAGCGCCGATGCGGGCCAACTGTCCATGCAAGCCAACAGTCTGGCCAAATCCGCTCAAGACCAAACCCAAGAAACCGCTGCCCGTGTGGCTTTGTTGGATGCGCGTTTGAGCGAGGTGGCGCTGCAACGCAGCCAGCTGGAAGAGTTGATGCAAAGCCTGTCCCGCTCGCGTGATGAAAACCTGGTGGTCGACATCGAATCGGCGCTGGGCTTGGCACAACAACAGGCCGAACTCACTGGTAGCGTCCAGCCCCTGTTGGTGGCTTTGCAATCGGCGCAAAAGCGTTTGTCCAAAGTGGCGCAGCCGCGCTTGGCCCCGGTACTCAGGGCCATTCAACACGACATCGACCGTTTGCAATCAGCCACACTGACCGATGTCCCAGGCCTGTTGATTCGTCTCGATGAATTGGTGGTGTTGGTGGAGACCTTGCCGCCGGTGAATGCCGTCGGGCCGAACAGCCGGGCTGCACGTTCGCCAGACCAAGCCCCCATGCCGAGTTGGGCGCAAATATGGCGCGAGGGTGATTGGTCCTCGGTTGGCCGCCGGGCATGGTCCGAGGTGACCGGTTTGGTGCGGGTCAGTCGAATCGAACAACCCGAAGCGGTGTTGCTCACACCCGAGCAAAGTTTCTTTGCCCGGGAAAACCTCAAACTCCGTTTGCTCAACGCCCGCTTGGGCTTGCTGGCCCGACAAACCGTCACAGCCCGCAACGATTTGGTGATGGCTGAACGGGACATGAACCGGTTTTTTGACCTGGCCCATCGGCAAGGACAAACCGCCAAAAACCTGATGCGGCAGGTGCAAGCACAAATCCATGTGTCTGACATCCCGCGTTTAGACGGCACCATGGCCGCATTGGCCACAGCGGCGGCGGGACGCTGACATGCGTTGGGCCCTGTGGCTGTTGGCTTTGTTCGGATTGGCTGTGTTTGCCGCGCTCGGTTTGAGCCAGCAATTTGGCACGGTCACGCTGTTTGTCCCGCCTTACCGTGTCGACTTGTCGCTCAACTTGGTCGTCATTGGCACCGTGCTTGGCTTTGTGTTGGTTTATGCGGCCTTGCGCGGCTTGTTTGGCTTGTTCGAATTGCCCGCGCAAGCGCGGCGTTGGCGCGCCCAACAACGAGAGCGGGTGGCGCAAGCGGCCTTGCTCAACGCCATGGTGCTTTGGATGACCGGGCGCTACACCCGTTCACGCAAAGCCGCTTTGAAGGCGCTCAACCAAGTGGAAAGCCTGTTGTCGGTGGCGCCGACAGACACCCAAGGGTCGCTGGGTTTGATGCGCAGCTTGTTGCATTTGTTGGCTGCTGAAAGCGCCCACGCCCTGCGCGACCAAGCGGCGCGTGAACAGCATTTCCAGCAAGTGCTGGCGCACAGCGACAGCGGCGCGCGCGTGGACCAAAAACTCGAATTGCGCGATGCGGCGTATCTGAATGCGGTGCGTTGGGCCTTGCACGACCGTGACAACACCACGGCGCAGCAATACCTGTCCCAATTGCCCCACGGCACGGCGAGGCGCACCTTGGCACTGCGCTTGCGCTTGAAAGCTGATCGCTTGGGACAACACCATTTACCGGCGTTGGACACGGCGCGTTTGCTGGCCAAGCACGGCGCATTTGCGTCCGCACCAGCGCGCAGTTTGGTGCGCGGCTTGGCCGTGGCTTGTTTGGACGATTGCCATGACAGCAGCCAATTGCAAGGCACCTGGGGCCTGTTGCTGGAGGACGAACGCCGCCAACCCGACATCGCCATGCATGCCGCACAACGCCTGTTGTTTCTAGAGGGCGATGCCCAACTGGCATTGAAATGGTTGCTGCCTGTTTGGGGTGAACTCACCCGCATGCCTGAAACCGGCAGCTTGACGCAGCGTCAACGTTTGGTGCGGATTTTGTCGGCGACGTTGAATGTCTTGCCGCCTGACAGCGAGTGGTTGGCGCGCATCGAACAAGCCCGTTTGTCCAACCCCCGCAGTTTGGAATGGCAATACCTCAGTGGCATGGTGTGCTTGCGCCATGGTCTGTGGGGCAAGGCGCAGCAAATGCTGTCGCAAGTGGCCCCACGTTTGGCCGCTGCCGATTTGCAGCGCCAGGCATGGCGTGCTTTGGCTGAATTGGCCGAGCAAAAAGGCGACACCGCTCAGGCCTTGGCTTGTTGGAAGCTGTCCGCCAAAGTAGAAGCCTAGGCTTTCATCGATGAAAAAAAAAGGCCTCAGTGCATGAGGCCCTTTGGAACGCTTTATGCCGCGTTGTTGTCAAACGGCATGTGCATCTGACCCAAGTCCTTCTTGGTTTCCACCAAGATCAGCGGACCCTCGTCCAGCGCCACGGCGGGTGGACGCTCGCGCGGCACATGAATCGGACGTGGCTCGGCGGCAATGGCCGCTTGCACTAGCGCGATGCGCTCGGGGTTGGAGTTGACCCACTCCAAGCCAGACGATTGCGCGACGCTTTGCAAATGCGTCAACGGCAAATCGTAAGCAGCGATGGCAGGCATGCGCACATGGTGCGCAGGCGAGCTGGCTGCAGGATCGTTTGATGTGACAGGTGCGGCTGGGCTGTGTGGAGCCGTCTCAGGGTGCGCCACAGTCTGTTCATGCAACGCCGCCTCTGGTGCGCCGTCTTGTTGGGCGGCACGTGGTTGACGTTCGCGGCCATAACGATCGCGACCACGGCGCTCGCGGCGTTCGTTCACACGCTCGCCATCGTTGCTGGCAGGGCTGTGCTCATTGGCAGCCGCTTCAGCTGACGGTTCTTGGGTGCTTGGCGGGTTGTTGTTCTCGTCCAATGGCGCGTTGTTCTCGCCATTGTTGGCAGAACGCTCGCCACGGCGGCCCCGGCCTCGACGGCCATCACCCCGGCCTGGACGTGCTGGTTTGTCACCAGTGGCTTCGGGCGTTTCGCTGCCATTTTGGTTGGCATCCAGTTGGCGGGTTTCTTCTGCGCGACCATCGTTGCCACGGCTGTCGTTTTGGCGTGCTTCAGGGCGGTTGCGGCCTTCACCACGACCTTCGCCGCGTGCGTTGCGACCACCGCGTTCAGCGCGGCCATCGCCACGACCCTCAGCGCTTCGTTCAGCGCGGGCTTCCGGGTTGCGGCCATCACCGCGTTCGCTGCGTTCGCCACCGCGTTCACCGCGTTCACCGCGACGACCACCTCGGCGGCCATCGCCTCGGCCTTCTGATCGGCCACCCTCGCGGCCACCTTCACGGCGTTCACCAGGCTTGCCAGTGGTGCTGCGGGTGGTGGGTGCTTCAGGGGTGGCTTCATGGCCGCCAAACAAACCTTTGAGCCAACCGAAGAAACCTTTTTCGGCAGGCGCTGTGGGTGTGACAGCGGCAGTGCTTGGTGCTGCGGTGCGCTCTGGTTTGGCAGGACGGGCCTCGGCAGGCGGTGCGGGCAAATCAGGCAGCACGCCTTTGATCACAGGTGTTTGCTTGTTGGTGGGTTCTTGTGAACGGCGGGTGACAGCGGTGGGGTCTTCGATCTCCTCGGCCATCTTGTAGCTGGCTTGGATGTTGTCCAAACGCGCGTCGTCGTGTTTCAAGCGCTCCAATTTGTAATTGGGTGTTTCCAAGCCCTTGTTGGGGATCAGCATCACATTGGTGCGTTGCTGGATCTCAATCTTGGCGATTTCCGAGCGTTTTTCATTCAACAAGAAAGAAGCGACTTCCACCGGCACTTGCGCGTGCACCGCGGCGGTGTTGTCCTTCATGGACTCCTCTTGGATGATGCGCAAAATTTGCAAGGCCGAGCTTTCGGTGTCACGCACATGGCCCGATCCGCCGCAGCGTGGGCAAGGAATGGACGCACCTTCGGAGAGCGCCGGGCGCAAACGCTGTCGTCTCATTTCCATCTTGCCAAATTTGCTGATGGTTCCATATTGCACGCGCGCACGGTCTTGTCGCAGCGCATCGCGCAAGCGGTTTTCCACTTCGCGGCGGTTTTTGGACTCGTCCATGTCGATGAAGTCG
>JBDKLR010000022.1:0-2948 GCA_039795515.1 Pseudomonadota bacterium
GTGGCGGTGTTTTTGCCCACTGCGTTCATGAGCGGTGTGCCGGGCAAGTTTTTCAAACAGTTTGGTTGGACCGCAGCGTTGGCGGTGTTCGCCTCTCTGGTGGTGGCGCGCATGCTCACGCCCATGATGGCGGCCTACATGCTCAAGCCGTCCAACAAACCGGCCGCTGAGCCATTTTGGATGCCCACCTACTTGCGCATGGTGCGCTGGTGTTTGAACCACCGTTTTTGGACCGCTCTGGGTGCGGGTGCTTTTTTCATCGGTTCATTGAGCCTGATTCCCTTGTTGCCAACGGGTTTCATTCCACCCGACGACAACTCGCAAACCCAGGTGTTCATCGAGTTGCCACCGGGTAGTCGCTTGGCGCAAACCCAGCAAACGGCGGAGGACGTGCGACAGCGCATCGCCAAAATCCCGCAAATCCAAAGCGTCTACACCACCATCGGGGGTGGCGCAGCAGGCTCAGACCCGGGCATGCCGCAGGGAGCCGCTGAAACGCGCGTGGCCACCCTCACCATCCAACTCACCAAGCGCGGTGAGCGGCCACGCAAAGGCGTGATCGAAAACCAAATCCGCCACCTGCTGATTGACATTCCTGGTGTGCGCACCAAGGTGGGATTGGGCGCCTCGGGTGAAAAATACCTGATCATGCTCACCGGTGACGATGCCGCCGCTTTGCAGCAATCGGCCACCGCGTTCGAGCGCGATTTGCGCACCATTCCCGGTTTGGGCTCGGTCAACTCCAGCGCGAGTTTGGTGCGTCAAGAAATTGCGGTGCGCCCCGATTTCGCACGCGCCGCCGATCTGGGCGTGACCAGTGCCGCCATTGGTGACACCTTGCGCATCGCCACGGTGGGGGACTATGACGCGGCCTTGCCCAAGCTGAACCTGGCGCAACGCCAAGTGCCCATCATGGTGAAGCTGGCCGACAGTGCGCGCCAAGACCTCGACTTGCTCGGCCGCCTCACGGTGCCTGGCAGCAAAGGCCCGGTGTTGTTGGCCGAGGTGGCCACGCTCGAACCCAGCGGCGGCCCGGCCATCATCGACCGCTACAACCGCGAGCGCAACATCCAGTTTCAAATCGAACTCTCGGGCAAAGGCCTGGGTGACGTGAAGCAACTGGTGCAGCAATTGCCGTCGGTGCAGCAGCTGCCCCCAGGCATCAAATTGGTGGAAGTGGGTGACGCGGAAATCATGGAAGAGTTGTTCGCCAGTTTCGCCTTGGCCATGCTCACAGGAATTTTGTGCATCTACTTGGTGTTGGTGTTGTTGTTCAAGAGCGTGTTGCACCCGATCACCATTTTGGCGGCGTTGCCCTTGTCCTTGGGTGGTGCTTTTGTGGCATTGCTGATTGCTGACAAGAGTTTTTCCATGCCTTCCTTGATCGGTTTGATCATGTTGATGGGCGTGGCGACCAAGAACTCGATTTTGTTGGTCGAATACGCCATCGTGGCGCGCCGTGACCACGGCTTGAACCGATTCGAGGCCTTGATGGACGCTTGCCAAAAACGCGCACGGCCGATCATCATGACCACCATCGCCATGGGGGCGGGGATGTTGCCGATCGCGGCTGGTTGGGGTTCTTCGGATGGCAGTTTCCGCTCGCCGATGGCGGTGTCGGTCATCGGTGGTTTGATCACTTCGACGTTCCTCAGTCTGCTGGTGATTCCTGCGGTGTATCTGTATGTGGACGATCTGGGTGTGTTGTCGTCACGTCTGTGGGGCAAGTTGAAGCGCTGATGGTCGTCGCATCAGGCTCTGGCTTCATGCGGTCCTCCGTCAGGTGACTTGTCCTCGCCCGACCTACACAGCATCTTGCCCTCGCCAGCCCCGTCAGGTCGAATGCCGCTCACCGCAGCAGAGCTGCGACGTTCGCTACGCATCCGACCTGACGTGTCTGTCGAGGATGGACACTACCGAGTGCAGAAACGGTCGATTGCTGAATCAGTCAAGTGCTGAATCAGCCGATTTCTCGCACCATTCCATCATCCACACTGTGCTCGGCCACGTAGCGAACGTCGCAACTCGTCAATCGTTCAACTCGGCGATCAACTCGATCTCCACACACGCCCCCATTGGCAACTGCGCCACACCAAAGGCACTGCGCGCATGCGTGCCTACCTCACCCATGATGTGCACCAACAGTTCACTGCAGCCATTGGTCACCAAGTGGTGCTCGGTGAACGTTGGGCTGGAATTCACCAGACTCATCACCTTCACGATGCGTTTGACCCGGTTCAAATCGCCACCACAAGCCGCGCTCAGCGTCCCCAGCAAATCAATGCCAATGCTTTTCGCGGCCAGTTTGCCGGTGTCTGTGTCCATATTGGTGCCCAATTGCCCCACCCATGGCTGGCCGTCTTTTTTCGCAATATGACCGCTGATGAACACCAGATTCCCCGTTTGCACAAAAGGCACATAGGCGGCGGCGGGGGCGGCCACGGGTGGCAGGTGGATGTTCAGTTCTTTGAGGCGTTGGTGGATGGACATGGTCTAGACCTGTGGTTCAGCTGAGAAGGCCCCAAGTTTAGGGGCTCAGACCCCGTTTTCTCGGCTTTTTCAGACCCGCCCTCAAGTTCTTCAGACTAGTGCCGACTAGAAGAGGCGGCCATGCGCCATTGTTGTCCCCCTAAGAATCAGAAGGCTGTTTGCCATGTCCAGTTGTCGCGGTTTCATCTGTGTGTCCATCCCACTGTTGTGGGGTGTGTCGGTGCCTGCTTGGGCCAATCCAGTGGACGAGGCTGGCAACTTGATCGCCACCGCCCGCGAAGCGGAGATGATGGAAAAAGGTTTTTTGTACTACCCGCCACGCGTGGTTCGCAAAACCGCCGCCGCTGCCCCCAAATCAGACACGAAAAAACAACCCGAACCTGAGACACCAAAGCCCCTGGCCCCAACGGACCAGAGCAAAACCGAAGTGGTCCAAGTGCTCGCCCCGGAATCCCCGC
>JBDKLR010000023.1:0-7176 GCA_039795515.1 Pseudomonadota bacterium
GCCAAAGTCGTAGGCGGCGCGCATTTTGTCCAGCGAGCCAGCGGGCAAGAGCAGTTCAGGGGCTTTGAGTGTGGTCATGGTCTCAGCTTACATCAGCAGGTGTTCGCCGGCATTGTCGCCACCCAAGATGACATAGTTGACTTTGCGCACGTCCATCAGCTTGGTGCCACCGGCATAAGAGATGGAGCTTTGCACGTCTTGCTCCATTTCAACCAAGGTGTCGGCCAGCTTGCCTTTGATCGGCTCGAGGATGCGTTTGCCTTCCACGTGTTTGTACTCGCCCTTGTTGAAGTCGGAGGCTGAGCCATAGTATTCCTTGAACAGTTCGCCATCCACCTCAACGGTTTTGCCGGGCGATTCTTCATGGCCTGCAAACAGCGAACCAATCATCACCATGGACGCGCCAAAGCGGATGCTCTTGGCGATGTCGCCATGGCTGCGGATACCGCCGTCGGCAATGATGGGTTTGGTGGCCACGCGCGCACACCACTTGAGGGCCGAGAGTTGCCAGCCGCCAGTTCCAAAACCTGTTTTGAGTTTGGTGATGCACACCTTGCCAGGGCCCACGCCCACTTTGGTGGCGTCTGCGCCCCAGTTTTCCAAATCGATCACCGCTTCAGGTGTGGCCACATTGCCAGCGATGACAAAGCTGTGGGGCAGCTTGGCTTTGATGTAGGCGATCATGTCGCGCACGCTGTCGGCGTGTCCATGCGCGATGTCGATGGTGATGTATTCGGGGGTCATGCCCGCAGCGGCCAGCGTGTCCACGGTGGCACGGTCGGCGGCTTTGACGCCCAGTGAAATAGACGCGTACACACCTTTGGCGTGCATGTCTTTCACAAACTGCACATTGTCCAAATCGAAGCGGTGCATCACATAAAAATAGTTGTTTTGCGCCATCCACAGGCAGATGGATTCGTCCACCACGGTCTTCATGTTGGCGGGCACCACGGGCAAGCGGAAGGTGTGTGGGCCCAAGGTGACGCTGGCGTCGCACTCTGAGCGACTTTCCACCCGGCATTTGCGGGGCAGTAAAAGAATATTGTCGTAATCGAAGATTTCCATGGTCCAAGCTCCAAAAATGAAAAGGATTGAGCGCTTGGGGCTTGGTCGGTTGAGGTGTCGTACTAACCGAGCAGCAAGATTCTTGGGCTCGGTGATTGATTCTACGCAGAATCCAAACAGCCTCTGCCTACAATCGACGCATGCTTTCTTCTCAACACAGCCCTTTGCTCCAGGGTTTGAACGACGAACAACTCGCCGCCGTCACCTTGCCCGCCGAGCATGCGCTGATCTTGGCGGGTGCAGGCTCTGGCAAAACGCGTGTGCTGACCACCCGCATCGCTTGGTTGTTGCAAAACCGACAAGCCAGCCCAGGCAGTTTGATGGCGGTGACGTTCACCAACAAAGCCGCCAAGGAAATGCTGACCCGTTTGAGCGCCATGTTGCCGGTCAATGTGCGCGGCATGTGGATCGGCACTTTCCACGGGCTGTGCAACCGCTTTTTACGTGCGCACTGGAAGCTGGCCAACTTGCCGCAAGCCTTTCAAATCTTGGACACCCAGGACCAGTTGTCGGCGGTGAAACGACTGGTCAAGCAACACAACATCGACGACGAGCGTTTTCCACCCAAGCAACTGCAATGGTTCATCGCGGGTTGCAAGGAAGACGGGCAACGCCCCAAAGACGTGCCGGTGCGCGACCCCGAGACGCGGCAAAAAGTCGAGATTTATCAGTTGTACGAAGACCAATGCCAACGCGAAGGCGTGGTGGATTTTGGCGAACTCATGCTGCGCTCATACGAGCTGCTGCGCGACAACGATGCCTTGCGCGAGCACTACCAACATCGCTTCAGCCACATCCTGATTGACGAGTTTCAAGACACCAACCACTTGCAATACGCCTGGATCAAATTGCTCAGTGGCCCCAGCAGCTCGGTGCTGGCCGTGGGGGATGACGATCAAAGCATTTACGCGTTTCGCGGTGCGCGGGTGGGCAACATGGCCGACTTCGTGCGCGAGTACGAGGTGCGGCATCAAATCAAGCTCGAACAAAACTACCGCAGCCACAGCCACATCTTGGACACGGCCAACGAACTCATCAAGCACAACAAAACCCGCTTGGGAAAAAACCTGCACACCACACAAGGGGCGGGGGAGCCGGTGCGGGTCATGGAGTCCACCGGGGACCTGGCCGAAGCGAACTGGATCGTTGAGGAAATCAAGCAGCTGTTGCGCGATGGGCGCGACGGCGACGGCAGCAAAGGCGCGGCCACGCGCAGCGAAATCGCTGTGCTCTACCGCAGCAACGCGCAAAGCCGTGTCATTGAAACCGCGTTGTTCAATGCCGCCATGCCTTATCGGGTGTATGGGGGTTTGCGCTTTTTCGAACGCGCTGAAATCAAACACGCGCTGGCGTATTTGCGCTTGTTGGAAAACCCGCGCGACGACACCAGCTTTTTGCGGGTGGTCAATTTCCCCCCGCGTGGCATTGGGGCGCGCAGCATCGAGCAGTTGCAAGACGCGGCCCGCGCCAACGGTTGCCCTCTGCACGACGCGGTCAGCACCATTGGTGGCAAAGCAGGTGCCAACATCTCGGCCTTTGTTGCCAAGATCGATGTGCTGCGCGAACAGACCCAGGGACAAACACTGCGGCAAATCATCGAGATGGTGTTGGACCACAGCCAACTGTTCGCGCATTACCAAGCCGAGCGCGAAGGCGCGGACCGCGTGGAGAACTTGCAAGAATTGGTCAACGCGGCTGAAAGCTTTGTCACGCAAGAAGGGTTTGGCAAAGACGCGGTGGCCTTGCCGGTGGACGAGGCCATGCAAAGCCAAGCCGACTTTGCCGCCTCACAAGCCGCTGCAGGCGTGGCCACACCGAACGAAGAAACCGGCGAAACCTTGTCGCCACTGGCCGCTTTCCTCACCCATGCGGCCTTGGAGTCGGGTGACAACCAGGCACAAGCCGGACAAGACGCGGTGCAACTCATGACGGTGCATGCGGCCAAGGGTTTGGAGTTTGACTGCGTGTTCATCACCGGGTTGGAAGAAGGTCTGTTTCCCCATGAAAACGCCATGAGCGATTTCGAAGGCTTGGAAGAAGAACGGCGGCTGATGTATGTGGCCATCACCCGTGCCCGCAAACGCTTGTACCTGAGCCATTCGCAAACACGCATGCTGCATGGCCAAACCCGCTACAACATCAAGAGCCGTTTCTTCGATGAAATGCCCGAGCACACCCTGAAGTGGTTGACCCCCCAAACAGGCTTGCCCTCGCAAGCCATGTGGGGTTCCAGACCCTCAGGCTTTGGCCAAAGCGATCACCACCGCGCGGGTTTTTTCACAGCCACGCCACCCGTGGTGCCGCAACGCGCCGCGCCCCAAGCCAGCGGACCCAATGCCTGGGTGCGTTCGGGCTTGCAGGTGTTTCACACCAAGTTTGGTGAAGGCACCGTGGTGTCGATCGAAGGTGTGGGGGAGGACGCCCGTGCCCAGGTCAAGTTCAATCGGCACGGCGTGAAGTGGTTGGCCTTGTCGGTGGCCAAGCTGACACAGGTTTAGGCGGTCTTCAAAGCGTCAAGCCAGCACGGGCTCGGTGGAAAAACATGCGCGAAAGCTGTGGTAACTGGACGCGAAAAACATGGCGGCCAGCAGCATCATGGCGGGCAAGATCAACATCATGGAGAGTTGACCATCGTCGGTGAGGATGCTCACCAAACTCAAGATCACCGTGGTGCTGATGAAGACGGCCAACCAAGTCAGGCCAAACATCAAAAACGCACGCCAATTGACCCAGCAAGCCATGGCGCTGAAGAAAATGCTTTTGGCCAGTGGCTGATCGTGCCAGTGCACCAAGGCGGGTGCGTGCCAGAACAAGGCCGCCACAGGCAGGTTCATGAGCAAGAAAAAAACCACCGCTGTTTGAAAGGACTCGTTCATGACGACGTCTTCACCCATGCTGCCACCGAGCAGGTACAGACGGGCGAATTCGCCGTTGTCAAACAAGGTGGAGATGGCCAATACCAATCCGAAAAACACCGCATAGAAAAAGCCCATCCAAATCATGCGTTTGGCATGGCTGGCACCTTGTAGAAACGCAATGAACAAGATGCGCGGCATGGGAAAGCGCCCCAGGTCGGCTTCGCGGGCGGCGGCCATCATCCCCATGGTGATGGCGGGCAAAACCATCAAGCCCAAAAAAGTGCCGGCGTATGACAGCAAGGAGGTGAGGGACAGCAAGCCGGTGAACAAGAAAAACAAACCACTCAAGGCCAAGGGCTGACGCCAAAATGTTTGGATGCCTTGTTTGACCCATGAGGCACCAGTGCGGGCAGGAACCACGTTCAGTTTCATAGATCAGAGTGTGACAGGGTGTTGCAAACGCTGTTGCAGTACTTTTTCAAAATGTCCGGGGTCGTGGGCTTGCAACATGCTGGCTTCACGTGGCAGGTGGAAGTCCCACAGGCGAGAAATCCAAAAACGCAGCGCGGCGGCACGCAACATCGGGTTGAACAATTGGCGCTCGGCCGATTGCAAAGGGCGCACCGATTGGTAGGCATCGAGCATGGCCTGCATGCGCGCGTCATCCATCACACCCGTGTCATCGTCGATGCACCAATCGTTGATGCACACGCCCAGGTCGAACAGCCAATGGTCCACCCCGGCAAAATAAAAATCGAACACGCCACTCAAGTCGTCACCGACAAACATGACGTTGTTGCGAAACGCATCGGCATGCACCGGACCGCTGGGCATGGCGGTGTAACTGGACAAGCCACTGACATGGTTTTGAAAAGCCAGTTCGTGCGTCAACAAACGCGACTGCGCTTCGGACAAAAACGGCAGGATTTGCGGCACGGTTTCGTTCCACCACGACAGGCCGCGCAAATTGGGTTGCTGCTTGTCAAAGCCTTGCGCCGCCAAATGTATCTGCGCCAAATTGCGTCCCATGGCCGCGCAATGGGCGGTGCCGGGATGCATCTGCGATTCACCGGCCAAGCGATTGACCACCGCTGCAGGTTTGTCGAGCAAGGTCAACAAAATATCGCCTTGATGATTGGACTGCGGATCGGGCACGGCAATGCCACGATCGGCCAAATGCTTCATCAGGTAGAGGTAGAAGGGCAGTTGCGCATGGCTCAAGCGCTCGAACACGGTCAAAACGTATTCGCCTTGGTCGGTGGTGAGGAAGTAATTGGTGTTTTCAATGCCGCTGCTGATGCCTTGCAGGGACACCAGGTCGCCGATGGAGAGTTGGGTCAGCAAGTCGCGTGCGTGCTGATCGGAAACTTCGGTGAAGACGGCCATGGGGAATGAGGGATACAGCGGGAGCCTGAAGAAGCCGAGATTGTAGGCACAATCCTCTGTATGCAAGACACATCCACCCTGTTGCTGGTTGACGGTTCCAGCTATTTGTACCGTGCCTTTCACGCCATGCCCGATTTGCGGGCTGATCGCAACGACCCGACCAGCCAAGCCACCGGGGCCATCCGTGGCATGGTCAACATGTTGCAAAGCCTGCGCCGCGAATACCCCACCCACCATGCGGTGTGCGTGTTTGACGCCAAAGGACCGACTTTCAGGGACGAGATTTACCCGCAGTACAAAGCCACGCGCTCGCCCATGCCCGACGATTTGCGCAGCCAAATCGAACCCATTCACCGTTTGGTGCGCCTCATGGGTTGGCCGCTGTTGGATGTGCCAGGGGTCGAGGCCGATGACGTGATCGCCACCTTGGCGCACATCGCCGCCCAGCAAGGCATGAACGTGGTGGTGTCCAGTGGCGACAAAGACCTGAGTCAATTGGTCAATGAACGCATCACCATCATCGACACCATGAACGGCAAGAAGCGCGATGTGGCGGGCGTGACCGAAGAGTTTGGTGTCCCACCCGCTTTGATGATCGATTACCAAACCCTGGTGGGTGACACCGTGGACAACGTGCCCGGTGTGGCCAAGGTCGGTCCGAAGACAGCCGCCAAATGGTTGACTGAGTACGGCTCGTTGGAGGCCTTGTTGGCGCGTGCCGATGAGATCAAAGGGGTGGCCGGTGAAAACCTGCGCCAAGCGCGCGACTGGCTGCCCACCGGGCGTCAACTCGTCACCATGAAAACCGATTGCGATTTGCAAGCCCATGTGCCGGGTTGGCCGTCGTTGGATGGTGTGTTGATGCAAGCCCCCGACGAAGCCGCCTTGGTGGATTTTTACAAGCAATACGGTTTCAAAGGTTTGGTGAGCTCGTTGGAAGGTGGTGGCAGCAAAGACAAGACATCTTCTCTCATCAGCCCCAGTGGCGTGGGGGAGGTGGGGCAGTTGTTTGATGCAGTCCCGGTCACGGAAGCGGTTGAAGTGCATTACGACACGGTGCTCGATTGGGCCCGCTTCGACCAGTGGATGTTGAAGATCGAGCAAGCCGAGTTGGTGGCCATCGACACCGAAACCACTTCGTTGGTGGAAATGCAGGCGCAGATCGTGGGCATCAGTTTGTGCGTTCAGCCTGGTGAAGCGGCCTACATTCCCTTGGCCCACAACGCGGCCGATGCCCCCACCCAACTGCCTTTGCAAGAAGTGCTGGATCGCCTCAAGCCCTGGCTTGAAAACCCCAACAAACACAAGCTGGGTCAGCATGTGAAATACGACCGCCATGTGTTGGCCAACCATGGCATCGAGGTGCGTGGTTATGTGCACGACACCATGCTGCAAAGCTATGTGCTGGAGGTGCATCGCCCGCACGGCCTGGCCAGTCTGGCCGAGCGTCATGTGGGGCGCAGTGGCCTGAGTTATGAAGACTTGTGCGGCAAGGGCGCGCACCAGATTCCGTTCAGCCAGGTCGACGTGCCGCGAGCCACGCAATACTCGTGCGAAGACTCGGACATGACGCTGGACGTGCATGGCGTGCTCTGGCCACGCCTGCAGGCGGATGAGCGCTTGCGCGCTGTCTATGAACTGGAGATCGCCAGTTCGGAGGCGCTCTACCGTATCGAGCGCAATGGTGTGCTGATCGATGCCGCCCAGCTGGCTGCGCAAAGTGCCGAGTTGGGTCAGCGCATCATGCAGCTGGAGCAGGAAGCCCATGCGATTGCGGGGCAACCGTTCAATCTGAGTTCACCCAAACAGATTGGTGAAATTTTCTTCAATCAACTGGGCTTGCCGGTGGTGAAGAAGACCGCCACTG
>JBDKLR010000024.1:0-4950 GCA_039795515.1 Pseudomonadota bacterium
CGGGGGTTTCCACAAAATGGCTGGAGCCGCCATAGGTCGCAGCCGAAGAGGCGTACAACAAGCGGGTGCCTTGCGCTTGGCAGGCTTCCCACAACTGGCAGGACACGCCGTAGTTGTTGTCCATCATGTATTGGCCGTTGGTCTCCATGGTGTCGCTGCAAGCGCCCTCGTGGAACACGGCTTCTACAGGCCCGAAGTCACGTCGGGTGAAGCGCTCGTAAAACACCTGGTGATCCACGTAATCGGCGATTTGCAAATCGGCCAAATTTTTGAATTTGTCGCCGTCGCGCAAATCATCCACCGCGATGATGTTGCTGATGCCTCTGGCGTTCAGACCTTTGACGATGTTGCTGCCAATGAAGCCAGCGGCTCCGGTGACGACGATTTTCATGCGGACAACTCCTGATAGGACACGCCAGCCGTGCCAAATTTACCCACCACCACACCGCCCGCCTTGTTGGCCCAGGGCAGGGCGTCGCGCAGCGTCATGCCGCTGGCCAGCAAACTGGCCAAGGTGGCGATCACGGTGTCGCCCGCACCGGTCACGTCAAACACCTCGCGTGCTTGCGCGGGCACGTGCAAAGCACCTTGGGCGTCAAACAAACTCATGCCCTCTTCACTGCGCGTCAGCAGCAGCGCGTCGAGTTGCAGTTCTTGACGCAGGTTTTGCGCTTTTTCCAGCAAGCTGGCCTCGTCGCGCCAACGGCCAATGACTTGTTGCAATTCGGCGCGGTTGGGCGTGATGACAGTGGCCCCCGCATAACGCGAATAGTCACTGCCCTTGGGGTCGATCAAGACCGGCAAATGCGCAGCACGTGCCGCGCCGATCATCTGTGCCACATGGGTCAGCCCGCCTTTGCCGTAATCGGAAAACAGCACCGCTTGGTGCTGGGCCAGCAAGGTTTGGAACAAAGCACTTTGTGACGCCAACACCTCGGATTGCGGTTCGCTTTCAAAGTCGGCGCGCAACAGTTGTTGTTGGCGGCCAATGATGCGCAGCTTGACCGTGGTTTGCAATTGCGCATCGCGCCCCCAATGCGCTTGGATGCCGCTTTGGGCCACCAATCGGCTCAAGCGCTCGCCGTTGTCGTCGTCGCCCAAAACGCTCAGCAAACTGGCTTGCGCGCCCAGGGTGACCACGTTGTAAGCCACATTGGCGCAACCGCCCAAACGTTCTTCCTCACGGGTGACGCGCACCACAGGCACAGGGGCTTCGGGGCTGATGCGGTCCACCGCGCCGTACCAGTAACGGTCGAGCATGACATCGCCCACGATCAGCACGTGCGCTTGTTTCAACAGATCAAGGGTGGGCAGGCTCATGGACATGGTTCACAGTTCTTCAATGCGTCGCGGCGGGTAACTGTCCCAGGCTTGGCAGCCAGGACATTGCCAAAAATGGTGCAGTGCTTCAAATCCACAGGCGGCACAGCGGTAGCGCTTGAGCGGCTTGGTGGCTTGGGCCAAGGCGCGCATCACCTGCGGTTGTTGTTCGGGGTGGAGGTGTTCGCCGGCCAGCCATTGCGAGGTGGCGATCAGCGAGGGGTGTTTCAGCAAATGCTGGGCGTAGAGATCGCGCCCATGGGCTTGGCCCATGGCGGTTTGCAACTGCACGATCGCGTCCAGCACATCCAAGCTTTGCAACTGGTGGTAGCTGTCTTGCAACAGGGTCAGCACACCAATTTGTCGCTGCACCTGGGGTGCCAAAAGCGCCAAGTGGCCCGCCACCAAAGGCATGGCGGCTGGAATGTGTTGGGCCAAGTCTTGCAATTGGTCACATGCTTCGCTGAGCTGGCCTTGCCGCTCTAGCAAGGCGGCCAAGGCCATGCGCGGACGGGCGCTGTCGGGGGCGGTGCGGATGGCTTCTTGCAGCCAGGTTTGGGCTTGGGCCAAGTCTGTGCTGGCGCTGGCGAGTTCACACAGGTAATGGGCGCGACGCACCGTGAACTGGCCTTGCCCCAACAAATCGAGTTGTTGGGAAATGTCGGCGGCTTGCTGCCAGTCGCGGGTGCGTTCGTAAATGGTCAGCAACGCCAGCAAGGCTTGCTGCGCCAGGGCCGAGTTCATGAGCGGCTTGAGCGCGGCTTCGGCGCGGTCCAAGATGCCGGCTTTGACAAAGTCCAGCGCCAGATCGTATTGGGCGCGTTCGCGGTCGGCGCTGCTCAGGTCGGCGCGCGCCAACAGGTGCTGGTGCACCCGCACCGCGCGCTCAAATTCGCCACGTCGGCGGAACAAATTGCCCAACGCGAAATGCAGCTCGGTGGTGTCCGGGTCACGTTGCACGGCCTCGATGAAGGCGTCAATGGCTTGGTCTTGCTGTTCGTTGAGCAAGTGGTTCAAACCTTTGAAATAGGCCTTCGGGTTGCTTCTGTTTTCCAGGCGCAGCTGGCGCAGGTCAAAGCGCGAGGCCATCCAGCCCAGCACGAACACCAAGGGCAAGCCGAAAAAAATCCAGCCAAGTTGCAGGTCCATCAGGGAGCCTTCATGGGGTGAATGGCAGGTCGGGTGCCACTGGCGCCGGGGTGGCGGCCTCAGGCGATGTTTGCTGCGCTTTTTGAGCCAAGCGGCGTTGACGCCACCAGCGCGGCACCATGCCCAGCACACCGACGGCCACGCCCAGCGTGAACACCACCAGCAGCACCAGCACCATGGGGGCGCGCCATTGGAAGCCCCACAGGAAATGCACAGCCACGTCGCCTTGGTTGTTCAAGGCAAAAGCCAGCATGATCAAAAAAATGGCTGCTTTCAGTGTCCACCGAAGCAGCCGCAGGAATTGTTTCAACATGTTCCCCAGTGTGCGTGAAATTCTAGGGCTTGGGCGTGTCAGCCTGTTGCAGCAGTTCTTTGGTACGAACTTCCACCGCCTCGCGCAGTGCTTTTCCTTGCTTGAAATGCGGCACCCGTTTTTCGGGAATGGCCACGGCCTCGCCCGAGCGGGGGTTGCGACCCATGCGGGGGGGACGACGGTTGACCGAGAAACTGCCAAAGCCACGCAATTCGATGCGGTGGCCTTTCACCAAAGCGTCGCTCATGGCGTCAAGCAAGGCTTTGACGGCCACTTCCGCGTCGCGGTGGGTCAGTTGCGGGAAACGCGCTGCCAGTTCTTCAACCAAATCACTTCGGGTCATCGCTACTACTTTGTATGAACCTGGAGGGAACAGCCACCTGCAAGCTGCAGGTGGCCCGAATCACAGGGCCCCAAGGCCCGTGCGATCACTTCTCGTTGTTGTCCAACTTGGCGCGCAACAAAGCGCCCAGGCTGGTGGTGCCGGCGTTGCCTGAGTTTTGGCTCAGGGATTGCATGGCTTCTTGCTGGTCAGCTTGGTCTTTCGCTTTGATCGACAACTGGATGTTGCGTGTTTTGCGATCCACATTGACCACCACAGCGGTGACTTCGTCGCCGACTTTGAGCACCTGGCTGGCGTCTTCCACGCGGTCGCGGGAGATTTCAGACACGCGCAAGTAGCCGATGATCTCTTCGCCGAGGTCGATTTCAGCGCCTTTGGCGTCCACGGTCTTGACCGTGCCGGTGACGATTTGACCTTTGTCATTGACCGACACGAAGTTGGTGAAGGGGTCGGAATCGAGTTGCTTGATGCCCAAAGAAATGCGCTCGCGCTCCACGTCCACGGCCAACACCAAGGCCTCGACTTCTTGGCCTTTCTTGAAATTGCGCACGGCGGCTTCGCCGGTTTCGTTCCAAGACAGGTCGGACAAGTGCACCAAACCGTCGATGCCAGCGGCCAAACCGACGAACACACCGAAGTCGGTGATGGATTTGATTGGGCCTTTGACGCGGTCACCGCGCTTGGTGGCGGACGCGAACTCTTGCCAAGGATTGGCTTTGCATTGCTTCATGCCCAAGCTGATGCGGCGCTTGTCTTCGTCGATCTCCAAGACCATGACTTCGACTTCGTCGCCCAGGGCCACGATTTTGGAAGGGGCCACGTTTTTGTTGGTCCAGTCCATTTCAGACACGTGCACCAAACCTTCGATGCCGGGTTCGAGTTCGACAAACGCGCCGTAGTCGGCGATGTTGGTGACCTTGCCGTGCATGCGGGTGCCTTGGGGATAACGGCGGTTCACGCCCATCCAAGGATCGTCGCCCATTTGCTTCAAGCCCAAAGACACGCGGTTTTTCTCGGTGTCGAACTTGAGGATCTTGGCGGTGATTTCTTGACCAGCGACCACCACCTCGGAGGGGTGACGCACACGGCGCCAGGCCATGTCGGTGATGTGCAGCAAGCCGTCGATGCCGCCGAGGTCGACGAATGCACCGTATTCGGTGATGTTCTTGACCACGCCGTGGACGATGGAACCTTCTTTCAGGTTTTCCATCAGCTTGGCGCGCTCTTCGCCCATGGAGGCTTCGATGACTGCGCGGCGTGACAACACAACGTTGTTGCGCTTGCGATCGAGTTTGATAACTTTGAACTCCATGGTCTTGCCTTCGAAAGGCGTTGTGTCCTTGACGGGACGCAAATCGACCAACGAGCCTGGCAAGAACGCGCGAATACCTGCAGTCATGACGGTCAGACCGCCCTTGACCTTGCCTGTAATCGTGCCAGTCACGAGTTCATTCTTGTCGAGCGACTGCTCGAGCGACAACCAAGCAGACAAGCGCTTGGCGCGATCGCGGGAAAGCACGGTATCGCCGTAGCCGTTTTCGAGCGAATCAATTGCCACCGACACAAAGTCGCCGGGTTTGACTTCGAGCTCGCCCTGATCGTTAAGGAATTCTTCGAGCGGAATCAGCGCTTCAGACTTGAGGCCTGCATTCACAACGACAAAGTTGTGATCGATACGAACGACTTCGGCGGAAATAACCTCGCCGGATTTCATGTCCTGCTTTTGGATACTTTCTGCAAACAGCGCGGCAAAACTTGCGCCGGCTGGGGTTGAGGTTTGTTGAGTTGACATGGAGGAGGAGTCCAGATGGCCTTTGGAGCCGGT
>JBDKLR010000025.1:0-17244 GCA_039795515.1 Pseudomonadota bacterium
GCCGTGGCATCGGTGCCCAGACGGGGTGAAGCGGCGATGTCCAAGGCCCCGCTCAATTGGCAATCTTGGGACTGGACAATCGCTTCGGCCAACATGCGGCCCATGCGGCCACTGGCGCCAGCAATGGCCACACGGTGTGAGGTGCTTGCATTCATGATGGGGGCCTATCGTGCGGAAGGTTCAAGCGGGGGGTAGTTTTTACGTGGCTCAGTTGTTGACGCAGGCAAAGCTTCGGGTTGTTTGGTTGCCGGTTCAGACTTGCGGAATTTCTCCAACTCCTCGGGGGTCGCTTGCAAGCGGGGCACGGTTTTACGGTCTTCGGGGACGGCGATGCGTTCGGCAAACTCGGCTTCGCTGGGCAGGTCCTGGGCGTCCACCCGGTCAAACAAATCGTTCTTGAAAAAAACCGAGAGCTTGCGCTGTTGCGGTTCGGTGCCTTGGCGGCGAATGGTGAACGCGTAGTCCCAGCGGTCCGCATGGAAAACACTGGCGATCAATGGGGTTCCCAGTATTTCTTTGACTTGGTTGCGGGTCATGCCCACACGCAGCGCTTGGACTTGTTCTTTGGAGACAAAATTGCCTTGCACCACTTCGCTGCGATAGGGTGTGATGTTTCGAATCGCTTTCGCCACCGGGTCGTCAATGGTGGAGCAGGCGCTGAGCGCCCCGATGACTGCCAAGGTCCAGCCAGATGCCAGAAGAGGTCGCGATTGATTCATGTGAATTTTCAGGCAGGCTATGATGATTCCATTGTAACGACGGGTTCTCAGTCAGCCCTTGGATGCGAAAGGTCGGCATGCAGTCCATTGGGGATTTGAAAAGCACAGGTTTGAAGGCGACGGTTCCTCGCCTCACCATCTTGGAGTTGTTCCAAAAAAGCACGCAGCGCCACATGAGCGCAGAAGATGTTTATCGTCTGGTATTGAACGAAAGAGCCGATATAGGTTTGGCCACCATCTACCGGGTGCTCATGCAGTTTGAACAGGCCGGTTTGCTCACCCGCAGCCAGTTCGAGGGCGGCAAAGCGGTTTACGAACTCAACCAAGGCCAGCACCACGACCATTTGGTTTGCTTGGATTGCGGCCGTGTGGAAGAGTTTTTTGACGCCGAGATTGAACGTCGACAACACGACATCGCCCAAGCCAAAGGTTTTGAGATCGCCGACCATGCCCTGAGCTTGTATGCGCACTGCACTCGCAAGCCCTGCCCGCATCAAGAAGCTTTGAAATCCAACAAACTCTGAAGGCTCAATCGGCCTGGTTGTTTTTCATGGCCTGGCGATGGCGCTCGACAAAGCGCTCGTAGGTGTCGATGCCACGCAACTGCAAAATCGTGTTGCGCACCGCCGCCTCGACCAAGACCGCGATGTTGCGTCCGGCCACCACCTGAATCACCACCTTGCGCACCGCGATGCCCAACACATCTTGGGTCAAGGGTTCATGGGGCAAACGCTCGTAATCGCGTTCCAGGGTTTCTTTTCGCACCAAATGCACGATCAGTTTCAAACGCATTTTGCGGCGCACCGCAGTCTCGCCAAAGATGGCTTGAATGTCCAGCAAACCAATGCCGCGCACCTCGAGCAGGTTTTGCAACAACGCCGGACAACGTCCCTCGATGGTGGTTTGGTTGATGCGGTAGAGGTCCACTGCGTCATCGGCCACCAAGCCATGGCCACGTGAAATCAACTCCAAGCCCAATTCGCTTTTGCCCAAGCCCGATTCGCCAGTGATGATCACCCCCATGCCCAAAATATCCAAAAACACACCATGCAAAGTGGTGCGGTCGGCGAAGTGTTTGGACAAATAGGCGCGCAACAAATCGATGACAAAGGCCGCCGATTCGGGCGTGTAGAACAAGGGGATTTGCGCCTGCTCACACAACTTGAGCAAAGAGGGCGGTGGCGTTTGGCCATCGGCCACCACCATCACGGGTGGCTCCAGGGTGACGATGCGGTCGATGCGCCGCTCGGCCACCTCGGGGGCGCAGTCTTGCAAATACGCGATTTCGCGCTCGCCCAGCACCTGTAAACGGTAGGGATGGATGTAATTGAGGTAGCCCACCAAATCGGCACCCGAGCGCGCCATGCGCACCGCCACTTCGTCGAAGTGGCGCTCAGAGGCTCCGCGACCGGCGACCCATTGCAAATACAACTTTTGCCGAAAGTCCTCGAACAGTACGTCGGCGCTGATGGCGGTGGGCTTCAAACGGCAGCCGTCAAACAGTTTGGATGGAATGCCAACTGGCGATCAGTCCGTGCAACTCGATGGCGTCATTGCAAACTTTGAGTTTGTCGCGCAAGGCGGCGTCACTCAGCATCTCGGCAATTTCAGACAAGATTTCCAGGTGCTTTTGGGTAGAGGCCTCGGGCACCAGCAAGAAGATCATGAGGCTGACCGGCTTTTCATCGGGTGCATCAAAGCCTATGGGCTCTTGCAGTCGAAACACGGCGGCCAAAGGCGATTTCAAACCCTTGATGCGTCCGTGTGGAATGGCCACGCCATAACCCAGTCCGGTGGAGCCCAAGCGTTCGCGCGCGAACAAACTGTCGGCCACCATTGCACGATTGAGCCCATGCAGGTTTTCAAACAGCAAGCCCGCTTCTTCAAAAGCGCGTTTTTTGCTGGTGGCATCCACCTGCACCAAAGCTTGGGCAGAGGGCAATATGGCAGCGAGTCTGTTCATGATTGGGGGCTGATTATGCACCCAAGAGCGGCCCGCTACTAGGGTAAATATTTAATTTATTAGTATTACAAAATAAACATGAAAAAACCGCCTGGGGTGCAGGCGGTTTCAAAACAGAAAAAGGTTCAGTTCAGCATGTCACGTTTGGTGCTGGTGTGGTGGTGATCTTGCAAGCGGTCTTTGTGACGCACCACTTGTCGATCCAGTTTGTCCACCAGTTCATCCACGGCCGCATACAAATCTTCATTGGCGCACTCGGCAAACAAATCGTTGCCCTTGACATGGATGTTGCACTCAGCGCGCTGTCGCCCTTCTTTTTCTTTCTGCTTTTCCACCGACAAGAGCACACGCACATCGACCACTTGGTCAAAGTGACGCGTGATGCGATCCAGTTTTTGGGTGACATAGCCACGCAATGCAGGCGTGACTTCGAGATGGTGACCGCTGATGGTTAAATTCATACGAACCCTCCAGAAAAGCACCTGTGCCTTTGCCCAGACCGAGCGCCTGAACCAAGACAGGTGGTTCCACTATGCACTGAGTTGGGACGGATTGCAATCCGTCAGAACACAAGATCTGAATAAGCGGTCTTAAGAGTTACCCAGCCTCGGCGGTATGCACTTTGACATGCTGGGCCAAACCATAGGCCACCACAGATGCCGCCACGCCGACCAGGGCACACAGCCAGAAATGGGTGACCTGTCCTTCGTCATTGCGCTGCAACAACATGCCGCCAACCCATGAGGCCAAGCCAATAGACACCGACTGCACCGCCCCATTGAGCGACATGAAAGTGCCCCGGAACTGCGGAATGGCGGCCGAGGTGAGCAAGGCCATGCCAGGAATCATGCGGCCGTTCATGGTGAAAAAGAAACTGGTGCTCACCAGCAACACCCAGATCAACGGCATGGGTTGCATCACGGTGATCAAAGCCATGGGCAAGGTGGCCAGCAAAATCATGCGTTGGAACATTTGGCGCTTGCCCAAGCGATCGGTCAGTCCACCTATCCAGCGTGAGCTGAAAAACGTCACCACACCGCCGCACAAATAGATGTAGGGGATTTCAGTGGGCAACAAGACGTGGTTGGCTTGGGTGTAAATGGTGATGTAGGGAATGACCGAAAACCCTGCAAACATCATGGCCGCCGACATGTACAAGGCCCGACGGTGGTTGGCATCGGCCAACACCGCTTGGATGCCGAACATCAGGTTTTGCCCCTTGGCTTGGGCGACATGGGCATTGAGTTTGGGCAAACTGTAAAAAGCCAAACCACCCACCAAAACACACAGCATGGCAATGGCCAAAAAAGCACTGTGCCACCCGCCATGGTTGGCCAAAAACAAGCCACTGGGCACGCCCACCACACTGGCCATGGCAAATGCAGTCATGACAAAACCTGTGGCGCGGCCGCGTCTGGCAAAGGGGATCACATCGCCAATGATGGTCTGGGTCATGGCCGACAAAATGCCGCCAAACACCCCCGCAGCGATGCGCGCCAGCATCAGCAAGCCATAGCTGGGTGCCAAGGCACAGGCCAAGGTGGTCAAGCCAAAAAAGAAGTACAGCCACAACAGCAAACGCTTGCGCTCGAAGCGATCGACAAAGCCGGCGGCCAGCAAACCTGCCGCACCTGCGGCCAGGGTATAGGCCGAGACCAACAGACCAAACTGCGCATCGCTGATCGAGAACAAAGCCGTGAGTTGGGGCCCCAACGGCATCATGATCATGAAGTCCACGATGTGGGTGAATTGAATGCCCGCCAGGGTGATCAATAGCCAGCGCTCACGGCGCGGCGTCAATGTGGTGTGCATAACGGACAGCGATCCCAAAGCTTTCTACTCTAACAGTCAACGGCTTGCCATGTTGCAGTGCCATAATTAAGGCCGTCACCACTCACGGAGCAATCCTTGGAAACCTACCCTAGTCGGTAGCTTTCGATTCCAACGGGCAACCAGCCGAGCCGAGTCGAAAGCGAACCACCACACACCCTTTTCGACCCGCTCACTTCAGCACTGAGATTGCCATGCTCAATATCTTTTCGCTGGCCAACGGCCGCTTGTTTCAAGAAGAAATTTCTTCACAAGAAGAACTCTCGCAGTTTCGCCCGATCTGGGTGGACCTGGAGTCCCCCACCCCCGAAGAAAAGCGCTGGATCAACCAGCACTTTGGCGTGCAAATCCCCGAAGACGCGATGGACGAGGACATCGAAGAATCCGCGCGCTTTTACGAGGAAGACAACGGTGAACTCCATATCCGTTCGGACTTTTTGATCGCCGACATCGATGAACCGCGGGCGGTTCGCGTCGCTTTCATCTTGAACCAACACAACGAAGCGCTCAACAGCCATGGCGTGCTGTTCTCGATCCACGACGAAGACCTGCCGGTGTTTCGTTTGCTGCGCTTGCGTGCCAGGCGCGCACCTGGTTTGATTGAAGACGCCAAAGACGTGTTGTTGGAACTCTTCTCGGCCGACGCCGAGTACTCGGCCGACACCTTGGAAGGCATTTACGACGAACTGGAAAAAGTCAGCAAGATGGTGCTATCAGGCGAGGTCACCGATGCACTGGCCGGCGAGGTCTTGGGGGCGATTGCCAGACAAGAGGACTTGAACGGCCGCATCCGCCGAAACATGATGGACACCCGCCGCGCCTTGAGCTTTGCCATGCGTTTGCGCATGCTCAATGCCGAGCAGTTTGACGATGCGCGGCAAATTTTGCGCGACATCGACTCGCTGGACAGCCACACGGCTTTTTTGTTTGACAAGATCAACTTCTTGATGGATGCCACGGTCGGTTTCATCAACATCAACCAAAACAAGATCATCAAAATCTTCTCGGTGGCCAGTGTGGCCTTGCTGCCGCCCACCCTCATCGCCAGTGTGTACGGCATGAATTTCCAGTTCATGCCCGAATTGCACTGGGAGTTTGGTTATGCCATGGCCATCGCACTCATGGCGGCCAGCGCAGTGGTGCCCATGTGGTATTTCCGCAAGCGCGGTTGGCTCAAATAAGACCGCTCAACGCTTGCCGAGCCAGTTACCCAACAAAGCCCCGGTGTAACGGCTGGCGACTTCTTGAATGAAGCGTGAGAAATCGACTGTGGCCGTGTCGTCCGCACGGTCTGAGATGGTGCGCACCGCGCCAAAAGGCACACCATAGTCCAGGCACACCTGGGCCACCGCCGCACCTTCCATCTCCACCGCCAAGGCTTTGGGTTGGTGCCGTTGCAAGGCTTGGCTTTCAGCCGAAGTTGAGACAAATCGATCGCCACTGACCACCAAGCCCGCGTGCATTTGGGGGGACTTCACATGCAACTCGCGCAGCACATCCATGTCCATCCACTGGGCGGGGTTCTGCAAAATTTCTTGCGCGGCCAATTTCAGGCTTTGGGTGAGCTTGGGATCGGTGGGGAAATGCGCCCGCCCGTACATCGGCACTTCGTAACGCGGGAACAAAGGCGAAGCGTCCATGTCGTGTTGCAAGAACTCGGTGGCCACCACCATGTCGCCCACATGCACGCCTGGTGCCAAACCGCCGGCCACCCCGGTGAAAACCACTTCCGTGACATCAAACCGTTCAATCAATGCCGTGACGGTGGTCGCGGCCGCCACCTTGCCAATGTGCGACAGCGCCAACACCACCGCATGGCCATGCCAGGTGCCGGTGGTGACTTGGCGAGAACCCAGTTTGATGGTGTGTGAACCCTGCAAGGCCTGCTTGAGGCCGGCCAACTCTTGCTGCATGGCACCCACGATGGCGATCGGTCTCATGGGTGCGCCTGCCTTTGAATCGGATTATTCGACCGCTTTGACCATGTCTTCCACCACTTTTTTGGCGTCGCCAAACACCATCATGGTTTTGTCCATGTAGAAGAGTTCGTTGTCCAAACCAGCATAGCCGGCCGCCATGGATCGCTTGTTGACGATGATGGTTTTGGCTTTGTAGGCTTCCAAAATCGGCATGCCGTAGATGGGCGAGCCTTTGATCATGGCGGCTGGATTGACCACGTCGTTGGCACCCAGGATGATGGCCACATCGGCTTGGCCAAATTCGCCGTTGATGTCTTCCATCTCAAACACTTGGTCGTAGGGCACTTCGGCCTCGGCCAGCAACACGTTCATGTGACCGGGCATGCGGCCTGCCACGGGATGGATGGCGTATTTGACCGTGATGCCTTTGTGGGTGAGCTTTTCTGCCAACTCGTTGACCGCGTGCTGGGCACGCGCCACCGCCAAGCCGTAACCGGGCACGATGATGACGGTTTCAGCATTGGCCAAGATGTAAGCCGCGTCATCGGCGCTGCCGCTCTTCACAGGACGCTGCTCGGTGCTGCCCGTTGCGGCTGAACCAGCCTCGCCGCCAAAGCCACCCAAGATGACGCTGAAGAATGAGCGGTTCATGGCCTTGCACATGATGTAGCTCAGAATGGCGCCCGACGAGCCCACCAAGGAGCCGGCAATGATCAGCATGCTGTTGTTCAGCGAGAAGCCAATGCCTGCGGCGGCCCAGCCTGAATAGCTGTTGAGCATGGACACCACCACCGGCATGTCGGCGCCGCCGATCGGGATGATGATCAACACACCCAACACAAAGGACAGGGCCAGCATGACCAGGAACGCATCCCAGTTGCCGGTGAACATGAAGTACACGCCCAAGCCGACCGTGGCCAAACCCATCACCAAGTTGAGCATGTGCTGACCCGCAAACACCACGGGCGCACCTTGGAACAAACGGAATTTGTATTTGCCTGAAAGCTTGCCAAAAGCGATGACCGAACCGCTGAAGGTGATCGCACCAATGGCCGCGCCCAAGAACAGCTCGAGTCGATTGCCTTTGGGAATGTCCAACGTGCCCAAGCCTTGCGCCACGATGCCAAAAGCCGCAGGTTCCACCACGGCCGCAATGGCGATGAACACCGCCGCCAAGCCGATCATGCTGTGCATGAAAGCGACAAGTTCGGGCATCTTGGTCATTTCGACCCGCTGCGCCATGATGGCCCCAGCACCACCGCCCAGGACCAAGCCCAGCAAGACCCAACCCAAGCCTTGCACCGGATCGATCTGGCCCAGCAGGGTGGCTTGGTTGAAGATCAGTGCACCGGTGGTCAACACCGCGATGGCCATGCCGGTCATGCCGAACACGTTGCCACGGATCGAGGTGGTGGGATGGCTCAAGCCCTTGAGGGCTTGGATGAAACAAATACTGGCCACCAAATACAGCAGCACAACCAGGTTCATGCTCATTTGTCAGCTCCTGCTTTGGGGGCTTTTTTCTTGAACATCTCCAGCATGCGCCGAGTGACCAAAAAGCCGCCGAACACATTGACGGCGGCCAAGGCCACGGCCAAAACACCCATGGTTTTGCCCAAAGGCGTGACGGTCAAGGCCGCAGCCAACATGGCGCCGACGATGATGATGGCCGAGACCGCGTTGGTCACCGCCATGAGCGGTGTGTGCAATGCAGGGGTGACATTCCAAACCACGTGGTAGCCGACATAAATCGCCAGCACGAAGATGATGAGGTTGGTGATGGTGTGGTCCATGTTTATTTCCTTTTGACGTCGCCGCCTTGGGTCATGAGGCAAGCGGCCACGATGTCGTCTTCGAGGTCCACAGTGAAGCCCTTGTCTTTGGGCAGCACGAGCTTGAGGAAGTCCAGCACGTTGCGGGCATACAAAGCTGAGGCATCAGCCGCCACCAGTGCAGGCAAATTGGTTTCACCCACCAAGGTGACGCCATGCTTGATGACCGTCTGGCCAGCTTCAGTGAGAGGACAGTTGCCACCAGCGGGTGCAGCCAAGTCGACGATGACCGAGCCAGGTTTCATGCTTTTCACCATGTCCTCGGTGACCAGCACAGGGGCCGCACGACCTGGAATCAAGGCAGTGGTGATGACCACATCGGCTTGGGCGACGCGTTTGGCCACTTCCACTTTTTGGCGGTCCAACCAGCTTTGGGGCATGGGGCGGGCATAACCACCCACACCTTCGGCCGCGTCTTTTTCCTCGGCGGTTTCGTAGGACACATCGATGAACTTGGCACCCAAGGACTCGACCTGTTCTTTCACACTGGGGCGCACATCCGAAGCCTCGATGACTGCACCCAAACGCTTGGCGGTGGCAATGGCTTGCAAACCGGCCACACCCACACCCAAGATGACCACACGTGCCGCTTTGACCGTGCCCGCGGCAGTCATCAACATCGGGAAGAAACGCTGGTATTTGTCCACGGCCAACATCACCGCTTTGTAACCGGCGATATTGGCTTGGGAAGACAACACATCCATGCTTTGCGCGCGGGTGGTGCGCGGCGCGGCTTCCAGCGCGAAACTGGTGAGGCCCGCAGCGGCGATGCGTTGCAGCCCTTCAGCGTCAAATGGATTGAGCATGCCGACCAAAGCCGCACCGGATTTCATGTGATTCAGCTCGGCACTGGAGGGCGCACGCACTTTCAGCACCAACTCGGCACCCAATGCGCCAGCGGCATCGGTGATCTGTGCGCCAGCCGCTTCATAAGCGGCGTCGGTGACACTGGCTGCAACGCCAGCGCCTGACTGCACATGCACTTGATGCCCTTGGGCAATGATTTTTTTGGCCGTCTCAGGGGTCACGGCAACACGGGTTTCGCCCGCCGTGGTTTCGGCAGGCACGCCTATCAGCATGGTTTTCTCCTCCACTCAATGGGCGAGAATCATCGCAGATTCAACACACGCCCTTGAAACAGGGTATTTTCCACCATGACACACCGTTGGAAGCCCAGCGTCACCGTTGCCGGCATCATTGAAAAAGAAGGTCGTTTTTTATTGGTGGAAGAACTCACGCCCAAAGGCTTGATGTTCAACAACCCCGCTGGACACCTCGATCCTGGCGAATCCCCGGTCGATGGCTGCATCCGCGAGGTGTTGGAAGAAACCGCCTTTCATTTCAAGCCCACCGCTTTGTTGGGCATTTACTTGTCGCGTTTCACCAAACCGGCGGTTGGCAACGATCCCGAAGAAGACATCACCTATTTGCGATTTGCTTTCACCGGTGAATTGGGGGCTTTTGAGCCGAGTCGCCAACTTGACAGCGGCATTGTGCGCACCTTGTGGATGAGCCTGGAAGAGATGCAAGCCAGCCATGAACGCCACCGCAGCCGTTTGTTGCTGCAATGCGCGCAAGACCACTTGAAAGGACAGCGTTTCCCGCTGGACACGATTTACACCGACCCCAGCGTCATGTTGGGTGGCCTGCCGCCTTGAACCCCTAACGGTTGAGGATTTCAGCGGCCGGGTCTTCGGCCGCCATCACCTTGCGGGCCCAAGGTGCCAAACGACTCGTGTCCGAACGCAACACCTCTTGTTTGACCCGCAACAATTGGGTGGGGTGCATCGAGAAATGCCGCAACCCCAGGCCCAACAACAAGCGCGTGAGCGTGGGGTCGCCCGCCATTTCACCGCACAAACCCACTTCTTTGCCGGCTGCCGCGCCTTGGGCGATGGTGTCGGCCAACAAATGCAAGATGGCGGGGTGCAGTGGGTCGTACAGATGCGCCACCTGTTCATCGGCACGGTCGATCGCCAAGGTGTACTGGATCAGGTCGTTCGTGCCCACAGACAAAAAGTCGAAATACTTCAAAAACAATGGCAGGCTGAGTGCGGCAGCTGGCACCTCGATCATGGCCCCCACACGCACGGGACCATAGGGAATTTGTTGTTTGTCCAGTTGTTGCCGGGCTTGGTTGATCAATTGGAACGTTTGGTGAATTTCACGCGCATGGGCCAGCATGGGAATCAACAAATTCACAGGGCCATGGGCTGCAGACCTCAAAATGGCACGCAGTTGACTCAAGAACATGCTGGGATCGGCCAAGCTCCAACGAATGGCGCGCAAGCCCAATGCTGGGTTGAGGTGGGCCTCGTCCTTGGCGGTTCGGTCCAAAGGCTTGTCTGCACCCACGTCCACACTTCGGATGGTGACGGGCAGGCCCTTCATGCCTTCAACCGCGCGTTTGTAAGCTTGGTATTGCTCTTCTTCATTGGGCAATAGGCCTTCACGCCCCATGAATAAAAACTCGCTGCGAAACAAACCCACACCCATGGCGCCCATGGACAAGGCCATGGTGGTGTCTTCTGGCAGTTCGATGTTGGCCATCAAGTCGATTTTTTGACCATCCAAAGTCACTGCAGGCGTGTGTTTGAGACGCGCCAAGCGCTCGCGCTCCAAGTCGGCTTGACGCTGTTTGAAGCCATATTCGGCCAAGATGATCGGCGACGGTCCCACGATGATGACACCGGCATCTCCATCGATGATGACCCAGTCGTCTTGGCGCACCAAATGACTGGCATTGCGTGCCCCCACCACCGCCGTGATGTCCAAACTGCGGGCCACGATGGCGGTGTGCGAGGTTTTGCCACCGACATCGGTGACAAAGCCGGTGAACACGCTTTGTTTGAATTGCAGCATGTCCGCCGGTGACAAATCGTGGGCAATCAACACCAGGGGCACGTCGTGGCTGTCGTCCAGCAACTGGTCTTGTTGCCAGCTGCTGGTTTTGCGCGGCGCAGGTTGTGGCAATGTGGTGGGCAGTCCCTTCATGTGGCGCAGCAAACGCTCGACCACTTGCTCCAAATCGCCTTTTCGCTCACGCAAATAAGCATCTTCCATCTCGTCAAATTGACGTGTCACCACTTCCAATTGCGAGGTCAGCGCCCATTCGGCGTTGTAGAGCCGATCGGTCACCCAGTGCTTGACGCCATCGGCCAGCATCTCGTCTTGCAGCATCATCATGTGCACTTCAAGCAAGGCGGCGAGTTCTGGCGGCGCGTCTTTCGGCACCGATTGGTGCAGTCTTTGCACTTCTGCCATGACCGCTTGCCGAGCGCTGTTGATGCGCTGCATCTCTGAATCGACTTGCGAGGGCTCGATGAAATAGTGGGCCACATCCACCCGGCTCGACGCCACCAACACCGCACGCCCGATGGCGATGCCGCGTGCGACGGCCAGACCGTGGATGGAGAATGTCATGTTGCGCTCAAACGCCTTCGCCGAATTTGTCCGCTATCAACGCCAGCAATGCGTCCATGGCGGCTTGTTCTTGTTCACCCTCTGTTTCAAGGGTGATCTCGGTGCCGATGCCAGCAGCCAACATCATCACGCCCATGATGCTTTTGGCATTGACCCGGCGGTCGCCCCGTGAAATCCAAATGTCACAAGGAAAGCTGCCCGCCATTTTGGTGAGTTTGGCCGAGGCTCGGGCATGCAAACCCAGTTGATTGACGATGGTGGTGTTGGTTTTGATCACGAAAATCTCAGACTGATGGATTGGAAGAAGAGCAGCCCACTTGCATCACCCCTTTGGCGCCACCGTCCAGCGCACGCTGGGCCAGATCGTCCAGGCTTTCATGTCGGTAGCAAATGGTGCGCAGCAACATGGGCAAATTGACACCTGCCACCAATTTGGAGCGCACATCATCGACCAATCGCTGAGCCACATTGGCTGGCGTGGCACCCAAGACATCGGTCAACACCAAGGTGTCTTGCGGTTCGCTGGTGTTCATCAAGGTTTGTGCAGCAGCCAAAGTGAGCTCTGGCGACTCATCGGGCGGCACGTCAATCGCGATGACGGCGTTGGCGCAATCAGGAAAAACATGCAAAGCACATTCACGAAGCGCGTTGGCCAAGGGGGCGTGGGCAATTAAAAGGATGCGTGTACTCATGTCGCGTCGGGCTTTGCGCCATTATCACCCCTGCCCTGCTCTGAGTCACAATGCGCCCATGAATTCACTAGATGCTGTTCGCGTGCTGGATATGTCAAGGGTTTTGGCGGGACCCTGGTGCACACAGACCTTGGGTGATCTCGGGGCTGATGTCGTCAAGGTCGAACGTCCCGGTGTCGGTGACGACACCCGGGGTTGGGGCCCACCCTTTTTGAAAACCCCTGACAACCAAGACAGCGCCGAATCTGCTTATTTTTTAGGCGCCAACCGCAACAAGCGTTCCATCACCTGCGACCTGTCCACCGCCGATGGTCAAGCGCTGATCCGCCAATTGGCGACCAAGGCCGACGTGTTGGTGGAGAACTTCAAGGTGGGCGACATGAAGCGCTATGGCTTGGATTACGCCTCTCTCAAATCCATCAACCCACGCCTGGTTTATTGCAGCATCACAGGTTTTGGCCAAACCGGGCCATACCAGGACAGGGCGGGTTACGACTTTGCGGTCCAAGCCATGGGCGGCTTGATGAGCGTGACGGGTGAGCGCGACGACCAGGGCGGCGGCCCTCAAAAAGTGGGGGTGGCTGTGGCCGATTTGTTCACTGGCATGTACGCCACCGTGGCCATCCTGGCCGCTTTGCGTCACGCCGAGCGCACGGGGGAAGGGCAACACATCGACATGGCCTTGTTGGACACCCAGGTGGCGATGCTGGCTAATTTGGGCGCCAACCATTTGGTCAACGAGCCTTTGAACTTGCCGGCACCCACCCGCATGGGCAATGCCCATGTGAACATCGTCCCTTACCAAGTGTTTGAAACCGCGCCCAAGACGTCTGGTGTGCGGGATTTCATGATCGTGGCGGTGGGCAATGACGGTCAATTTGCCAAGCTGTGCGAATGCCTGGGACATGACGAATGGGCCAAGGATCCACGTTTCGTGCGCAACCAAGACCGGGTGCGTCACCGCGAGCAATTGATCCCCATGTTGAGTGACGTGATTCAACAACGATCCAAAGCTGATTTACTGGCTGCGTTGGAGGCCGCCAAAGTGCCCTGCGGCCCGATCAACGACTTGGGCGAGGTGTTCAATGACCCGCATGTGCTCTCTCGCGGCATGGTGCAAGCTTGGCAACACCCTTTGCGAGAAGACCTGAAATTGGTCAGCAGCCCCATCAAGCTCAGCGCCACACCTGTGCAACACAAATGTCCACCACCCATGCTCGGTCAGGACACCCAAGACGTGCTGACCGATTGGTTGGGCATGGACAATTCCGGCTCGCAAGTCTGAGGTCATGGACAGCTCCTCTTTTGCCATCCGCTCACCCCAAAGCCCCGACGATTGGCAACTGGCGGCCGAATTGCTCCTGGAATACCAAACCCAAATTGGCGTTGACCTCTGTTTTCAGGACTTCGAGACTGAACTGGCTCAACTAGCCACGCATTACGCTGGACCACGCGCTTTGTTTTTATGGGCTTTTGTCGGCCACGAATTGGCGGGTTGTTGTGCGCTTCGCCCCTTGGATGAGGCGGTAGACCCCAACGCTTGCGAGATGAAACGTCTTTATGTGCGCCCCGCCTTTCGTCGCTTTGGTCTGGGACGCTTGTTGGCCGAAGCCATCATGGAGGCGGCTCGCCACTTGGGTTACGCATGCATCATGCTTGACACCTTGAGCGACATGGAAGCCGCTCGCAGTCTTTATGAAGACTTGGGTTTTGAGGAAGTGCCGCCCTACTACTTGAGTCCGATACCCGGCACGCACTACCTCAAGGCCATGCTCTAGATCAGTGTTTGAGTTGCGACAACATGGTGTCGGCGTCGCTCACCTCAAACTTGCCAGGACCTTCGACATTCAGGCTCAACACCTTGCCGTCTTTGACCAGCATGGAATAACGGTTGGAACGCAGACCCAAACCTTTGCCGGTCAGGTCCAAGGTCAAACCCGTGGCCTTGGTGAACTCGGCGTCGCCGTCACCCAGCATGCGAACCTTGCCATTGGTGTGCAAATCGCGGCCCCATGCGCCCATCACAAATGCGTCGTTCACGCTGACACACCAAATTTCATCCACACCCGCTGCGGTCAGATCGGCGTGTTTGTCCATGTAACCGGGCACATGTTTGGCAGAGCAAGTGGGCGTGAAAGCACCGGGCAAGGCGAACAAGGCGATGGTTTTGCCAGCGCTGGCTTTGGCCACGTCCACGGGGTTGGGGCCGATGCTGCAACCATTGCCTTCGACCTCGGAATATTCCATCAAGGTGGCTGCTGGCAGGGTGTCTCCGACTTTGATCATGTTGTGCTCCTGAAAATGAAAATGACCCACGATTGTGGGTCATTTGCTCGAAACCGTTTGAAGGCCAGGGAATAAAACTTAAACCGCTGGTGCCTTCTCAACCAGGCGCGTCGCGACCCAGTTTTTGGTTTTCGAGATGGGACGGCTTTCGGTGATTTCAATCACGTCGCCCAAGTGGTATTGGCCGCTTTCGTCATGTGCGTGGTATTTACTGGATTTGCCCACGATCTTGCCGTAGAGCGCATGCTTGACGCGACGCTCCACCAACACAGTGACGGTTTTGGCACGTTTGGCGCTGACCACTTTGCCAATCAAAGTGCGTTTGAGTGATTTTTTAGCTTCTGTCATGTTCACTCCTTCGCCTTGGCTTGTTGTTCGGCCAAAATGGTTTTTGCACGCGCAATGCTGCGACGGGCCACTTTCATCTGGGCCGTGTTGGTCAATTGCTGTGTGGCTTTTTGCATGCGCATGTTGAAGTGCGCTTTTTGCAATTCCTTGATTTCCGTCTGCAAACCTGCAGTGTCTTTTTGACGTAATTCAGATGTTTTCATGGTTCTGGGTCCTGAATCATTGGCCAATCAGGCGGGAAACAAACGTGGTGCGCAAAGGCAGTTTGGCAGCGGCCAAACGGAATGCTTCACGCGCGAGTTCTTCGGGTACACCCACGATTTCGTACAACACCTTGCCGGGCTGAATTTCAGCCACGTAGTACTCGGGGTTGCCTTTACCGTTACCCATGCGAACCTCTGCAGGTTTTTGAGAAATCGGCTTGTCGGGGAAGATGCGAATCCAAATACGACCACCACGCTTGACGTGACGTGAAATGGCACGACGGGCGGATTCGATTTGGCGTGCTGTCAAACGACCACGGTCGGTTGACTTCAGGCCAAAGTCGCCAAAGGCCACGGTGTTGCCACGGGTGGCAATGCCGGTGTTGCGGCCTTTTTGCTCTTTGCGGTATTTACGGCGCGCTGGTTGCAGCATGCTTATTCTCCTTTGCCGTCCGCAGCCGTGCCAGTGGATGCGGGCGCGGCTACCTTGCGGACGCGCTTGACGGTGGTTTTGGGAGCATCGGTGGCTTCAGCGGGTTTATCGCTGCCATCCGCCGGTGCGGCATTGGTGCCTGCAGGGCGACGGGCGCCACTGCGAGCAGGACGATCGCCTGCGGGGCGAGCATCGCGACGAGGACCGCGGGGGCGGCGTTCGTCTTCGGTGCGTGTTTCTTGTGCGGCGGGAGCATCGTTGCGACCCAAGGTGTCACCCTTGTAGACCCAAACTTTCACGCCAATGATGCCGTAAGTGGTTTTGGCTTCTGAAGTGGCGTAGTCGATGTCAGCACGCAAGGTGTGAAGTGGCACACGACCTTCGCGATACCACTCGGTACGAGCGATCTCAATGCCGTTCAAGCGACCAGCCGACATGATCTTGATGCCTTGGGCGCCCAGACGCATGGCGTTTTGCATGGCGCGCTTCATGGCGCGACGGAACATGATGCGCTTTTCCAACTGCTGGGTGATGCTGTCCGCGATCAGTTGGGCATCGATTTCAGGCTTGCGCACTTCTTCGATGTTGACGGCGACAGGCACGCCCAAACGCGCGGCCAATTCTTTCTTGAGGTTTTCAATGTCCTCGCCTTTTTTACCGATGACCACGCCTGGACGTGCGGAAAAAATGGTGATGCGGGCATTTTTCGCAGGGCGCTCGATCAAGATGCGCGACACGGCTGCGTTCTTGAGTTTGACCTTGAGGTATTCGCGCACCTTGATGTCTTCGGCCAGCATGCCAGCGAAGTCTTTGTTGCTTGCATACCAGCGGCTGGCCCAGTTGCGGCTGACCGACAGGCGGAACCCGGTGGGGTGGATTTTTTGTCCCATATCTTCCTAGACCTTTCAGTTGCCAACCGTCACATACACATGGCATGTGGGCTTGCTGATGCTGTTGCCGCGGCCTTTGGCGCGTGCCGTGAAACGCTTGAGGGTGGCGCCTTGTTCCACATAAATGGTTTTGACGCGCAACTCGTCAATGTCAGCGCCATCGTTGTGCTCTGCATTGGCGATGGCCGACTCGAGCACCTTTTTGACGATGCCCGCTGCTTTTTTCTGTGTGAAGGTCAGGATGTTCAAAGCCTGGTCCACTTTTTTACCGCGAATCAAGTCTGCAACCAAACGGCCTTTGTCGACCGATAAGCGCACACCTCGCAGAACTGCACGTGTTTCCATAGCTGCTCCTTACTTCTTCTGGACTTTTTTGTCCGCTGGATGGCCTTTGAAGGTCCGAGTCAAGGCGAATTCGCCCAACTTGTGACCCACCATTTGGTCGGTGATGTAGACCGGCACATGTTGCTTGCCGTTGTGAACCGCGATGGTCAGACCGATGAAATCGGGCAACACCATGGAGCGGCGTGACCAGGTTTTGATTGGCTTTTTGTCCTTGGTGGCAACGGCTTTTTCTGCCTTGGCCAACAAGTGGTGGTCAACAAACGGGCCTTTTTTGAGTGAGCGTGTCATGTGTTAACCCTTATTTCTTGCGACGCGAGACGATCATGACTTGCGTGCGCTTGTTGTTGCGGGTGCGGTAGCC
>JBDKLR010000026.1:0-4532 GCA_039795515.1 Pseudomonadota bacterium
GTGGCTGACCTCGGTGCCGACTCTCTGGACACCGTGGAACTGGTGATGGCACTCGAAGACGAGTTCGGCATCGAGATTCCTGACGAAGACGCAGAAAAAATCACCACGGTGCAAGCTGCGATCGACTACGCCCAAAGCAAGAAGGCCTGATCGACGATGACCCGGCGCCGCGTTGTTGTCACGGGTTTGGGATGTATCAGCCCCGTGGGCAACACGGTGGCCGATGCATGGTCCAACCTGCTTGCCGGCCAGTCCGGCATTGCTGCGATCACTCGTTTTGATGCTTCAGCCATAGCCTGCCGGTTTGCGGGTGAAGTCAAGAACTTTGATCTCGAGTCCTACATTTCGACCAAAGAAGCGCGGACCATGGACCGCTTCATTCACTTTGGCATTGCTGCGGCCACACAGGCCATCCAGGATGCAGGCTTGCCCACAGGCGAAGCGCTGAGTGAAGAAGAAGCTTGCCGTATCGGTGTGGTGATTGGGTCGGGCATTGGCGGCTTGCCGTTGATCGAAGACACGCACACCGAATACACGGCGCGCGGCGCACGCCGCATTTCCCCCTTTTTCGTCCCGGCCTCGATCATCAACATGATCTCGGGTCATGTGTCGATGCGCAGTGGTTTCAAAGGCCCCAACCTCGCTGTTGTGACCGCTTGCACCACAGGCCTGCACAGCATTGGCGAAGCCGGTCGTTTGATCGAATACGGCGATGCCGATGTGATGATCGCCGGTGGCTCCGAAGCCTGTGTCTCGCCTCTGGGTGTGGGTGGCTTTGCCGCCATGCGCGCTTTGTCGACCCGCAATGACGACCCCACAGCCGCTTCCCGCCCCTGGGACAAAGACCGCGATGGTTTTGTGCTGGGTGAAGGCGCTGGCGTGATGGTGCTCGAAGAGTACGAACACGCCAAAGCACGTGGTGCCAAGATTTACGCCGAGCTGGGTGGCTATGGCATGAGCGCGGACGCGGGTCACATGACCGCGCCGAGCATGGACGGCCCGCGCCGCGCCATGATCAATGCCATGCGCAATGCCGGTGTCAACGCCGGCCAGATCGATTATCTGAACGCGCACGGCACCTCCACCCCATTGGGTGACATCAACGAAACCAATGCCATCAAGGCGGCTTTGGGTGACCATGCCTACAAAACGCTGGTCAGCTCCACCAAGTCCATGACCGGTCACCTGCTGGGTGGCGCGGGCGGCATTGAGAGCGTGTTCACCGTGTTGGCCTTGCACCATCAAAAAGTGCCGCCGACCATCAACCTGGTCAACCCCGATCCCGAGTGCGATCTGGACTACTGTGCCAACACGGCACGCGATGTGAAAATCGATGTGGCCCTGAAAAACAACTTCGGTTTCGGTGGCACCAACGGCTCTTTGGTGTTCAAACGCCACTGAATAGCCTGACCGTCAGGTTCACACCATGCACAACGCCCCGCCTGTGGTTTACCCGGTGGGGCGTTTTGCTTGGGGCCTGCCTTTGGCTGTCGTGCTGGCGTTCATGGCAGCCGCTGTGTTGATGCTGTGGTGGGTGTGGTCTTCAGCTTCTGCCTTGGCGTGTGCAGGGCTGGCGGGCGTCTGGTGCGGGGCGGCCACCTGTGCGGTGGTCCTCGGACGCCGGGAATTTGTGCAACAAGGTGCGCTGGCCTGGGACGGTGAGCAGTGGCAGGGGTGTGGTATCTCAGACCACGACGGCCCGGTGCAACTGACGTTGACGCTCGATTGGGGCCACGGCATGCTGGTGGCCTGTCGTGCGCAGGCCCCCGAAGCTGCTTGGCCCCGGACACGGCACGCCTGCTTGCGCCGCGCCGACATGCCCTCACGCTGGCACGGTTTTCGATGCGCGGTATATTCGCGCCGAGCAGCGCAGGTGGGTGTGGCTTGAACGGTTGAGCCTCGCCCTCATTTGCAGAAGCTCTAAGTTGGACAACAAGGAGGACAGCGTGCTTTCAAAGACAACACGACACATCGCTGCAGCGTTGGTGATGGGCCTGGCCAGCAGCGCCATGCTCGCACCATCCGCGCAAGCGCAGGCCGCCGCCGTGCGCGGCTTGCCAGACTTCACCGAACTGGTCGAGCAGGTGGGCCCCTCGGTGGTCAACATCCGTACCTCTGAAAAGGTGCGTGCCGCCGTGCCGGGGCAGGGCTCTGATGAAGAGATGCAAGAGCTGTTTCGGCGGTTCTTTGGGGTGCCCATTCCCAATGCACCACGCCAATCACCTCGCCAGAATCGTCCGCCAGCCGAAGAGTCCCAGCCCAAAGGGCAGGGTTCGGGTTTTGTGTTGACTTCGGACGGTTACATCATGACCAACGCCCACGTGGTGGATGGTGCAGACGAGGTCCTGGTCACCCTGACCGACAAACGCGAATTCAAGGCCAAGATCGTGGGCGCAGACAAGCGCACCGATGTGGCGGTGGTCAAGATCGCTGCCACTGGCCTGCCCGCCGTCAAGGTGGGCGATGTCAGCCGCCTCAAGGTGGGCGAATGGGTCATGGCCATTGGCTCGCCCTTTGGCCTGGAAAACTCGGTCACCGCAGGCATCGTGAGTGCCAAGCAGCGCGACACGGGCGACTACCTGCCTTTCATCCAGACCGATGTGGCCATCAACCCCGGCAACTCGGGCGGGCCGCTGATCAACATGCGCGGTGAGGTGGTGGGCATCAACAGCCAGATCTACTCCCGCTCGGGCGGTTACATGGGAATCGCGTTTGCGATTCCCATGGACGAGGCCATCCGCGTGAGTGAGCAGCTGCGCAGCACAGGCCGTGTCAGCCGTGGCCGCATCGGTGTGCAAATCGATCAAGTGACCAAAGACGTGGCCGAGTCCCTGGGCTTGGGCAAGGCGCAAGGCGTGTTGGTGCGCGGCGTCGAAGAGGGCTCTCCGGCCGATAAAGCGGGCGTGGAGGCGGGTGACATCATCTTGCGCTTCGATGGCAAGGCGATCGAAAAAGCCGCCGACCTGCCGCGCCTGGTGGGCAACACCAAACCAGGTAGCCGCGTGGGCCTCACGGTGTTCCGCCGAGGCGCGAACAAAGAGCTGAACGTCACAGTGGCCGAGGTCGAGCCCGAAAAAACCGTGGCACAACGCAGCACCGACAAAAAAGGTGCGCCCGCTTCTGGCGAACATTTTGGCCTGGTGGTTGCCGACCTGAGCGATGCGCAAAAGAAAGAGTTGCGTGTGCGCGGCGGTGCCCGCATCGAATCGGCCACCGAGCCCGCATCGCGCGCCGGGTTGCGCGAGGGGGATGTGATTCTGGCGATCGCCAACCAGGAGGTGCTGTCTGCCAAGGACTTCGACCAGATCATGGGCCGCGTGGACAAGGCACGGCCGGTGAGCCTGCTGATTCGCCGCGGCGACACGGCCCAGTATGTGTTGATCCGTCCAGCCAAATGAGCGCCCGAGGCTTGTCAAGAGCCCCCCGGCACTGCGGGGGCTTTGAGGCGACCGGGCGGCATGAACGCAACAGATGAAAATTTTTTATTGAAATTTTCAACCTTTCAAAAAAGTATGCACATGCTAACTTTTAAATGGCTTCATGACGAATTTCGTTAAAATTGGGTGTCTTGACCCATCATTCATGGCATAAAGCGCAGGTCTGGATTCACGATACGGGATGTTCAAGAACCATCCACCCGTGATCCACAAGTGGCCCACAAGTTGTTCAATCAGATATCCCCTGAATTGTGAATAAGCTGTGGATAAATTTGGTGTTGCATCACCGCAACGACCCGCCTGGCTGCTTTTCGGGGCTGTGCGAACGGGGCAATTTGCCTACAATGAAGTCCCAACTATCGCAGTTGCCATTGATTGTTGGTTCAGGGCGCGTCCTCATTCGACGCGCCCTTTTTTCTTGTCTAGTCCTTTGAATCTCAAACACTTGTAGCTGGTCCTTGATGAATCACATCAGAAATTTCTCCATCATTGCGCACATCGATCATGGCAAATCGACACTTGCCGATCGACTGATTCAACGTTGCGGTGGTTTGCAAGAACGCGAAATGGAAGCGCAAGTTCTCGACTCCATGGACATCGAAAAAGAACGCGGCATCACCATCAAAGCGCAGACTGCTTCGCTGCAATACAAAGCCAAAGACGGCCAAATTTACAACCTCAACTTGATTGACACACCGGGTCACGTTGACTTCTCTTACGAGGTTTCACGCTCCTTGTCGGCCTGTGAAGGCGCTTTGTTGGTGGTCGATGCCAGCCAAGGGGTGGAGGCACAAACGGTGGCCAATTGCTACACCGCACTCGACCTGGGCGTGGAGGTCGTGCCTGTCCTTAACAAGATGGATTTGCCCCAAGCAGATCCAGAAAACGCCAAAGCGGAAGTCGAAGACGTGATCGGCATTGACGCCAGCGAGGCAATTCCTTGCTCTGCCAAAACGGGCATGGGCATCGAAGACATTTTGGAAGCCATCGTTGCCAAAATTCCAGCGCCTAAAGGCAATCCCAACGCGCCATTGCGCGCCATGATCGTCGACAGTTGGTTTGATACCTACGTTGGCGTGGTGATGTTGGTGCGCG
>JBDKLR010000027.1:0-16602 GCA_039795515.1 Pseudomonadota bacterium
GATCACCGACCAAACGGGATTTGATGTCGCAGCCATGTTCATCGATGCCTTGACCCAACGCGCCACGGCCTCTTGATCCAGCGATGAAACTGTTCATTGAACAAGCCTTGTTCGAGCCCTACGCCCATGCGGCGCAGGCGCGCTTGAACGCGATCCGACCATTTGAATATGCCCAATCGCGCAACCATGTGGAAGGGGCGGTCAGCATGCTGTCGCCCTACCTCACCCACGGCTTGCTCAGCGTGCCCGATGTGGCAGCGCATGTGTACAAGGTGCACCGCATGGGTGTGCAGCACAAGTTCATGTTTGAGTTGGCTTGGCGCGAGTACTTTCAGCATGTGCACGAGTTGGTCGGCGATCAGATCCTGGACAACTTTCATGCGGGGGTGTTGCCCGATGACGCTTACAGCGACAGCCTGCCGGACGATGTGCGGCATGGGGCCACTGGTGTGCCGGTGATTGATCAAGCGGTGCGTCAGTTGTATTTCAATGGCTATGTGCACAACCATGCGCGACTTTGGTTGGCCAGTTACTTGGTGCACATTCGCAAGGTCCATTGGCGCGTCGGCGCCGATTGGATGTACAGCCATTTGCTCGACGGCGATTTGGCCAGCAACCACCTGAGTTGGCAGTGGGTGGCCGGCACCAGCAGCAGCAAGCCCTATTTGTTCAATGCCGCCAATGTGGCCGTCCATGCGCCAGAGTCATGGCACAGCCCCCACACCGTGATTGACAAAGAAATGGACATCATCGAGATGATTGCCTACAGCCGTGCCACCTTCACCCAATCGGTGTCTCACCATGCCTTGGTGGATGAACCGGATGTGTGGGCGGTGCCGCCGACCGAGGCCGGATTGATGGCCAGCGGTTTGGCTGCCGACAAATTGGTGGGACGGGAGGTTTGGTGGATCCATCCCTGGTCTTTGACCGAGCAAGCCCCCACCGGGGTGCCAGTGGACGCCATGCGGGTGGCTGCTTGCTGGCAAGAATGGACCGAGCAGCGACCCTGGAGCACCGCACGTTGGTTGTTTGTGGCCAAAGGCATGTACCAGTTGGCGTCGCATTGTTGGTTCGAGGATGCCGCGCGCTTGACCGAGGTGTTTGCCAAGGCCAAGGCCGTGCATGTTTGGGACCACGCCTGCTTGCCCGACTGGCCTGGTGTCCACTGGGTGCGCCACAGCGCCCCGCGTTTGTGGCCCAGGCAGGCGGAGCGCAGCCCCTCTTTTTCACACTGGTGGAGCAAGGTGTCCCGTTACAAACTCTCGATCCCGCAGTTGTTGCACAACCGTTAGGCCGCTTTCACCTTCAAACGCCATGCGTGCAGCAAGGGCTCGGTGTAGCCGCTGGGCTGCTCTTTGCCTTTGAACACTAAATCCAAAGCCGCCTGATAAGCCTTGGAGGTTTGGAAATGACCAGCCATGGGTTGGTAGAGCTTGTCGCCGGCGTTTTGCTTGTCCACCACCGCGGCCATGCGCTCGAAAGTGGCGCGCACTTGGGCCTCGCTCACCACACCATGGGCCAGCCAATTGGCGATGTGCTGGCTGGAAATACGCAACGTGGCGCGGTCTTCCATCAGCCCCACGTTGTGGATGTCGGGCACCTTGGAGCAACCCACGCCTTGGTCCACCCAACGCACCACGTAGCCCAAGATGCCTTGCACGTTGTTGTCGAGTTCTTGCTGCTTGTCCGCCTCGCTCCAATTCGCTTGGGCGACCACGGGCACGGTCAGCAAGTTTTTCAACAAGGAAGCACGTTCTTTGTCGGCGTCGATTTTTTCCAGTTCTTTTTGCACATCGCTGACCAACACCTGGTGGTAGTGCATGGCGTGCAAAGTGGCACCGGTGGGGCTGGGCACCCACGCGGTGTTGGCGCCGGCTTTGGGGTGCGCGATTTTTTGTTTCAACATCTCGGCCATCAGGTCGGGCATGGCCCACATGCCTTTGCCAATTTGCGCTTTGCCACGCAAACCGCAGGACAGTCCCACCAACACGTTGTTGCGCTCGTAGGCTTGAATCCAGGCGCTGCTCTTCATGTCGCCCTTGCGCAGCATGGGGCCGGCCCACATGGTGGTGTGCATTTCGTCGCCGGTGCGGTCCAAGAAGCCAGTGTTGATGAAAGCCACTCGGCTGGCAGCCGCCGCGATACAGGCTTTGAGGTTGACGCTGGTGCGGCGCTCTTCGTCCATGATGCCCAATTTGACCGTGCTCTCAGGCAAGCCCAGGATGTGCTCCACCCGCCCAAACAATTCGGAGGCGAACGCCACCTCGGTAGGACCGTGCATTTTGGGTTTGACGATGTAGACCGAACCTGTGCGTGAATTGCGAATGCCATGGGCGCCATGGCCTTGCAGATCGTGCAAAGCGATGGTGGTGGTGACCATGGCGTCCATGATGCCTTCGGGGATTTCGTGCATCTGCCCGTCTGCACCTTGGTACAGGATGGCCGGGTTGGTCATGAGGTGGCCGACATTGCGCAAGAACAACAGCGAGCGGCCATGCAATGTCACCTCGGCGTCGCCCTTGGGGGCGTGGTACACACGATCGGGATTCAAGCCCCGTTTGAAGGTTGAGCCGCCTTTGCTGACGTCCTCGGTCAAGGTGCCTTTCAAAATGCCCAGCCAGTTGCTGTAGGCCAAGAGCTTGTCATCGGCGTCGACAGCGGCCACCGAGTCTTCCAGGTCGAGGATGGTGGACAAGGCGGCTTCCACCACCAGGTCGCAAACCCCTGCAGGGTCGGTTTGGCCAATCGGGTGTTGGGGGTTGATTTGAATGTCCAGGTGCAGGCCGTTGTGAATCAGCAAAACCGAACTGGGATGGGCTGCATCACCTTGGTAGCCGACGAATTGTTTCGGTTGGGACAAGGGGGTTGTTTTGCCGCCTTTGAGCGTGACCACCAAAGCACCCTTGACCACGGCATAGCCTGTAGAGTCGATGTGCGAACCTGTTTTCAAGGGTGCGGTGCGGTCCAGCACATAACGCGCGTATTCGATGACCTTGGCACCGCGCTTTTCGTTGTAACCAGGGCCTTTGGCACAACCATCGGCTTCGGAAATGGCGTCGGTTCCATACAAGGCGTCATACAAAGAACCCCAACGGGCATTGGCTGCGTTCAAGGCATAGCGGGCATTCAAAATGGGCACCACCAACTGCGGGCCCGCTTGGGTGGCGAGTTCGGCGTCAACGTTGGCTGTGGTGGCTTTGACTTTGGCTGGCACCGGTACCAAGTAGCCGATCTGTGTCAAAAAGGCTTGGTAGGCCTTCATGTCGGTGACCGGGCCAGGGTGGGCGCTGTGCCACTGGTCCAGTTCGGTTTGCAAACGGTCGCGTTCGGCCAACAAGGCTTTGTTTTTCGGCGCCAGGTCTTGCACCAAAGCATCAAACCCTTTCCAAAACGTCACACTGGAAACACCGGTTCCGGGCAGCACCTGCTGGTCAATGAACTCGTACAAATTGGTGGCCACTTGTAATTTGTAGAGCGAGGTGCGTTGGGTCATGCTTGTCTTTCTAAATCGTGTCAGGAGCAGGTTGGGGTTTTCACCGATAATTTTCCATTTTAAGGAGTCGCGAGATGAAACATTTGAAAGCATTGACCTGTGCCTTGGCGCTGTGTGGATCCGGTTTGGCCTTGGCCGAGTCTGAATTCAGCATTTACGGTGGTTCGCAAACGACTCCGCATTCCACGGTCACTGGCTCTGACGGCCGGTCCTTCTACACCAGTTGGCAAGGCGTGTCCTTCGAAATGCCTGTTTATTACGGCTTGCGTTACACCGACTGGGTGGGTGGAGATTGGGGCTACGCCGTCAACTTCACCCATGCCAAAGCCAAAGCCAATCCTGTGGAGCGCAGCGCTGGCGGCTACAGCGTGTTGGAGTTCACCGATGGCGCCAATCCGCTGACGGTCATGGCCCTGCGTCGCTTTGATGCCATGGAATCAGGCCTGCGTCCTTATGTCGGTGCCGGCTTGGGTGTCACTTTTCCCCATGTTGAAGTTCAAAAAACAGGCAGTTCAGATGCCACCAAAACCTTTGGGTACCAGTATGGCGGCCCCGCCCTCACCGCCGCGGCAGGTTTCAACTACCCGATCAACGACCAATGGAATTTGATGACCGAGTTTCAGGTCCACTACCTGAAATTTGACGTGCGCGTCGATGGTGGACGCCTGAAAACCAATTTGGTCACCAACGCCATCAACATCGGAGCCGTCTACCGCTTCTGATCATGCAACTTGTTCACCAAGAGATGCAAGCCGCACTGGCCCAGGTGCTCGACACCGTGTCGCCGGGCAGTGCCAGCAAAGCCCAGTTTGAAACCCCCAAAGTGGCGGCCCACGGCGACTGGGCGGTCACGGCGGCCATGCAATTGGCCAAACCCTTGCAACGCAAACCACGCGACGTCGCAGAGCAGCTGCAACAGTTGCTGCTCGATTCACCAGCAGGCCAGCGTTGGTTGGCCGCGATCGAGATTGCGGGGCCAGGGTTTTTGAATTTGCGCTTGAAGCCCGAGGCCAAGCAGCAAGTGGTGCGTGAGGTGTTGCAAGCAGGGCCTGCGTTTGGCGCGCAAGCCTCTCATGGCCAGCGTTTGTTGGTCGAGTTTGTGTCGGCCAACCCCACCGGTCCCTTGCACGTGGGCCATGGGCGTCAAGCCGCTTTGGGTGACGCCATTTGCAATTTGTTTGAAACACAGGGTTGGTCGGTGCACCGCGAGTTTTATTACAACGACGCGGGTGTGCAAATCCAAACCCTGGCCAGCTCCACCCAGTTGCGCGCCAAAGGGGTCCAACCGGGCGACGCCCAATGGCCCGAGAACGCTTACAACGGCGACTACATCCAAGACATCGCCGACGATTTCAAAGCGGGCAAAACCGTGCAAGCGGATGACCGCGCATTCACCGCCAATGGGCAGGTGGAGGACATCGCCAACATCCGCGACTTCGCCGTGGCCTATTTGCGCCACGAGCAAGACCTGGATTTGCAAGCCTTCCAGGTGAAGTTTGACCACTACTACCTGGAGTCCAGCCTCTACACCGATGGACGGGTGGAACGTGCCGTGGCCTCGCTGCAAGCGTCCGGCCACACCTACGAGAGCGATGGCGCCTTGTGGTTGCGCTCGACCGATTTTGGGGACGACAAAGACCGGGTGATGCGCAAGTCCGACGGCAGTTACACCTATTTTGTGCCCGATGTGGCCTACCACCTGGCCAAGTGGGAGCGGGGCTTCACCAAGGTGATCAACATCCAAGGCACCGACCACCACGGCACCATCGCGCGGGTGCGGGCCGGTTTGCAAGCCGCCTCTCAACAACAAGGCTTGACCATTCCCGCAGGCTATCCCGACTATGTGTTGCACACCATGGTGCGGGTGATGCGTGGTGGTGAAGAGGTGAAAATTTCCAAACGTGCGGGCTCTTACGTGACCTTGCGTGACCTGATCGAATGGACCAGCAAAGACGCGGTGCGCTTTTTCTTGCTCAGTCGCAAGCCCGACACCGAGTATGTGTTTGACGTGGACTTGGCCTTGGCCAAAAACAATGAAAACCCGGTGTACTACGTGCAATACGCCCATGCCCGCATCTGCTCGATCTTGAAAACCTGGCAAGACCAATCGGGTTTGTCCTTGTCCAGCTTGGCCAACACCGATTTGTCGCCCTTGGACGGGTCGGCCGCGCAAAGCCTCATGATGCTGTTGGCGCGATACCCGCACATGCTCACTCAGGCCTGCGTGGACCTGGCACCGCATGACGTCACGTTTTACCTGCGCGATTTGGCCGCTTGCTACCACAGTTACTATGACGCCGAGCGCATCTTGGTGGACGACCAAGCCGTCAAGCATGCCCGATTGGCTTTGGTGGCTGCCACGGCGCAGGTGTTGAAAAATGGATTGGCTGTGCTGGGCGTGTCGGCCCCGCAGAGCATGTGAAGGAACAAGCCATGAAACGATTGGTTGTGCAACGCGGAAACACTTTTGTGGGCTTCATCTTGGGCCTCGTGGTGGGCTTGACATTGGCATTGGTGGTGGCGATCTATGTCACCAAAGTGCCGATCCCGTTCTTGAACAAAGGCCTGAGTCGCAACGCCGAGCAAGACGCGGCCGAGCAAAAGAAAAACAAAGACTGGGACCCGAATGCCCCGTTGTATGGCAAAAACCCTGGCAACAACGCGCCTGACACCAGCAAAGCCCCAGCAGCCCCGAACAAAGAAACACCTGCGTCTGGGCCTGCGTCAGAGGCGTCCTCCGACGATCCCTTGGGTGATTTGGTCAACAGCAAGGCCAAAGGCGATGAGTTTCAATATTTTGTGCAGGCGGGCGCTTTCCATGGCGTCGAGGAAGCCGAGACCCAGCGCGCCAAATTGGCATTGAGCGGATTTGACCCCACCATTGCAGAGCGCGACAAAGCAGGCAAAATCGTTTATGGGGTGCGTTTGGGGCCGTTTGAGAGCAAATCCGAGGCCGAGCAAATCCAGACGAAACTCAAGAGCAACAAAATTGATTCCATCTTGATGCGTGTCCAACGCTGAACTTGAAAGACCTCGACATGAAACGCCGCGAATTTTCTACCCTTGGTTTGAGTGCCCTGGGAGCTTTGGCCCTCACGCCTGCACTGGCGCAAAACGCCGGGTTCAAAGAGGGGACCGATTACCTGCCGCTGAAAAACCGAGTACCCACTGAAGTCGGCAAAGGCAAGATCGAGGTGCTCGAGTTCTTTTGGTACAACTGCCCGCACTGCAACGCGTTCGAGCCAGCCTTGAGTGCATGGAGTAAAAAACTGCCCAAAGACGTCGAACTCAAGCGCGTGCCCGTGCGTTTTCGCGAAGACTTCGAACCCCAGCAACGCGCTTACTATGTGCTTGAAACGCTGGGCAAAGTGGAGGAGTTGCAGGCCAAGATGTTCGCCGCCATTCACGTCGAGAAACAAAACTTGGCCAAGCTCGACAACTTGCTGGTCTGGGGCGAGAAAAACGGCATCCCTGCCAAACAATTCACCGACTTGTACAACTCTTTTTCCGTGATCGGCAAAGCGCGACGTGCCGCCATGTTGCAAGAGCAGTTCAAGGTCGAAGGCGTGCCTGCGCTGGGCATTGGCGGTCGCTTTTATGTCGATGGCAGTTTGGCTGGCAACATGGAACGCGCTTTGCAAATCACCGATTTCTTGCTCTCAGAAATTCGCAAAGGCCGCTGATTTCGGCCTTGATTCTGGCCCTACAATGCGGGCCATGTCTTCATACAGCAATTTTCGTGCCTTGAAATATGTCGCTGCCACCTGTGCGGTGATGCTGGCCTTGGTCAGCCCGTTGCCAGGCTGGGCTGAAAAAGCCGATCGCAAAAAGCCCATGAACATCGAGGCCGACAACCTCGGCCACGACGAACTCAAACAACTCAGCATCTTCACGGGCAATGTGGTTGCCACCAAGGGCACCATTGTGTTGCGGGGTACACGTTTGGAAGTGCGGCAAGACCCCGATGGTTTTCAATACGGCATCCTCACGGCCGAATCCGGGCGTCGAGCCTTCTTTCGGCAAAAGCGCGAAGGGGTGAACGAGTGGATGGAAGGCGAAGGCGAGCGCATCGAGTACGACAGCAAAGCCGATCGCATCGTGTTGCTCAACAAGGCTGAATTCCGCCGTTACCGAGGCACGGTGTTGAGCGATCAAATGAGTGGTCAGCGCATCGTCTATGAAAACCTGAGCGATCAATTCACGGTCGATGGCCGTCTGAGTGGCGGCAAGCCCAATGAAAACGCGTCTTCTGGGCGAGTGCGTGCGGTGCTCACCCCGCGCAACAGCGACGAGGCAGACAAGTGAACCTGGCCCCTGCCGTCACTGACCGTTTGGTGGCGCGGCATCTGCAAAAGTCTTACTCCGGTCGCCAAGTGGTGCGCGACGTCTCGATTTCCGTCTCGCGCGGCGAAGTTGTCGGTTTGCTTGGTCCCAATGGCGCTGGCAAAACCACTTCCTTTTACATGATCGTCGGCTTGTTGCGAGCCGATGGCGGCACCATCACCATCGACGGCGTGCCTGCCGAACACCTGCCCATCCACCGCCGCTCGCGCATGGGTTTGAGTTACCTGCCGCAGGAAGCCTCGATTTTTCGCAAACTCAACGTCGCCGACAACGTGCGCGCCGTGCTCGAGTTGCAAGAGGATGCCAATGGTCAGCCCTTGCCCAATGCAATGATCGAGCAGCGCTTGACCGAGTTGCTGCACGAATTGCGCATCGAGCATTTGCGTGAGTCATCGGCCTTGTCGTTGTCGGGCGGTGAGCGCCGCCGTGTGGAAATCGCGCGCGCCCTGGCCACCCAGCCGCGTTACATCTTGTTGGATGAGCCCTTTGCCGGCATCGACCCGATTGCCGTGTTGGAGATCCAGCGCATCATTGGCTTCTTGAAAGCCAAGGGCATTGGCGTGTTGATCACCGACCACAACGTGCGCGAAACCTTGGGCATTTGCGACCACGCCAGCATCATCAGCGAGGGGGGCGTGTTGGCCGAAGGCACGCCGCAAGACATCGTCAACAACCCCGAGGTGCGCAGGGTGTACCTGGGCGAAAACTTCCGGATGTAAGGGCGGACCAGCGCATGAAGCAAGGCCTCTCCCTCCGTGTCTCGCAGCATCTGGCGCTGACCCCACAGCTGCAACAATCCATCCGCTTGTTGCAACTCTCCACCTTGGAGCTGAGTCAAGAAATCGACCAAATGCTGGACGACAACCCCTTTCTTGAAAAAGAAATGGAGGACTTGGCACCCCGTGAAGACTTTGGCCTGGAACAAGAGAACACCCAAGCCGCCAGTTCCGAGGCCGAGCCTGACAGCTGGGACGGTCCGATGGATCGGGTCAGTGAAATTCGGGTGGAAACCGCCAGTGAAGCCGCGGCCCCCTTGGACGCGGAGGGCGTGGCCGAAAGCTGGGATGGCGATGGCAGCGTGGAGTTTTCGCCAGACGACAGCGAATGGGGTGGCGATGCTCCACCGCGCAACAACAACGAAGACGACGACAAAGCGCAAGCCACCGAACTGGCGCGCAACCAAGAATCACTGACTGCTTTTTTGCATCGGCAAGCGCTGGCGCTGCGCTTGGACGACACAGACCGCGCGGCATTGCGATTTCTGATCGAATCCCTGAACGATGATGGCTATTTGGAAGACAGCTTCCAGAGCTTGGCCGAGAGCCTCGCGGGCGATGACTTGGAGCAATGCGAAGAGTTGGTGCACCGTTTTCAAGTGGCGCTGGGCTTGCTGCAAAGCCTGGAGCCCACGGGTGTGGGTGCGCGCGATTTGGGCGAATGCCTGCGACTGCAGCTGCAAGCCATCGATGCCGACACCGAAGAGCGCGCTGAACTGAGAGCCTGCGCGTTGGCCATTTGCAAACAACCCCTTGAGATGCTGGCCAAACGGGATGTCAAACGTTTGGCCCTGGCGGTAGGGGAGACTGAAGCGATGGTGAAGTTGGCCATCGCGCTGATTGGGCGATTGGAGCCCAAACCAGGCCGCAAATTCATCGATGTTGAACGCAACATCGTCATTCCCGACGTGCTGGTGTTGCCGCATGGCGTGGACAAACAAGGCACGCCGCAATTTCGCGCCATGCTCAACCCCGAGGTGATGCCGCGCCTGAAGGTGAACGACATTTACGCCAACGCCTTGAAAGGCGGCAAGGGCGATGGCCATGCAGGCTTGCAACAACGCCTGCAAGAAGCCCGCTGGATGATCAAAAACATCCAGCAGCGCTTTGACACGATTTTGCGGGTCAGCAACGCCATCACCCAACGCCAAAAAAGTTTTTTCATTCACGGTGAACTGGCCATGAAACCCATGGTGTTGCGCGAGATCGCCGAGGAACTGGGTTTGCACGAGTCCACCATCAGCCGCGTCACCACCGCCAAGTACATGCACACCCCCTATGGCACTTACGAGCTGAAGTATTTCTTTGGCTCGGGGTTGGGCACCGACAGCGGCAACAACGCCTCCAGCACCGCGGTGCGGGCGCTGATCAAACAACTCATTGCCAGCGAAAACCCGAAAAAGCCCCTGTCTGACAACCAGCTCTCGGACATGCTCAAAGAACAAGGCATCGACTGCGCCCGCCGCACCGTCGCCAAGTACCGCGAGGCCTTGCGCATCGCACCCACCAACCTGCGAAAAGCCCTGTGAACGCCTTGCAATTGTTTGTGCCCTGTGCTGCAGGGGTGGAAAGCCATTTGGCTTATGAAGTGGCGCAGATCACGGGCTTGCCGGCACGTGACCTGCAAACCCTGCGTGGGGGCGTGCAGTTGCAAGCCTCTTGGCGTGCCGCCATGCAACTCAATTTACACAGCCGATTGGGCATGCGGGTGTTGATTCAGTTGGCGCACCAGCCCTACGCCAGCGAAGACGATATTTACAAAGCGGCCAGTGCCGTCGCCTGGGAAATGTGGTTCACGCCCAAACAAAGCTTTCGGGTGGAAATCACCGCCCAACACAGCCCTTTGAAGAGCCTGAATTTCGCGACTCTGCGTGTGAAAGACGCCATCGCCGATCGCTTCCGTGACAAAAGCGGGGTGCGCCCCGATGTGGACACCCAGCGCCCCGATGTGCGGGTGCATGCCCACCTGACCGACAAAATGCTCACCCTGTATTTGGACACCACGGGCGAACCGCTGTTCAAGCGCGGCTGGCGCGAGGACAAGGGCGACGCGCCCCTGAAAGAAACCCTGGCCGCGGCCATGTTGGCCGCCAGCGGCTGGAGCATGCCCCTTCTCACTGCGCCGGGCGAAACCCCGCCTGCCGTGCCTTCGGTGGCGGGTGTCGAGCAAGGCTTGCCGCTGTACGACCCTTGTTGCGGCAGCGGCACCATCATCATCGAAGCCGCGCAAATCGCTTGTCGCATGGCGGCGGGTTTGCAACGGCGCTTTGGTTTTGAAAAACTGCGCATGTACGACGCCCATGTGTGGCGGCAATTGCAAGACGACGCAAGAGCCCAGCAATGCGAACCGCGTGCCCAGGTGTTTGGCAGTGATTTGGCGTTTCGCATGGTCGATTTTGCGCAGCGCAACGCCGAGCGCGCAGGTGTGGCCAAGGCGATCAGCTTGCGCGGCGGCGACGCTTTGCAGCGCATGCCGCCCTGTGAAGCCCCCGGCGTGATGCTGGTCAATCCGCCCTACGGCGAACGCATCGAAGCAGCAGGGGTGGCGGGCGCGGCCCGCCTGGCCCGCAGTGGGCGCGAAGTGGGGCAGGTGGAAGACGGCGGCGAATTCTTCAGTCAATTGGCCAGCCACTGGAAGAAAAACTACGCTGGTTGGCGCGCGTGGGTGCTGACACCTGACTTGAAATTGCCAGGCCGCATGCGTTTGAAAGAATCACGCCGCGTGCCTATGTGGAACGGCCCGATCGAGTGCCGCATGTTCCGCTTTGACCTGATGGCGGGCTCGGCTCGCAAGCCTGTGGTGTGATGACGCCTTCATTGGTGATCGACACCAACATCGTGCTCGACATCTGGGTCTATCAAGACCCGGCCACACCCGCTTTGTTGGCCGATGTGCAGCAAGGAAAAGTGCATTGGTTGGCGACGGCACCGATGCGTGAAGAACTGTTGCGGGTGTTGGACTACCCGCACATTGCCCAGCGTCGCGCCCGCGATGGGTTGAGCGCCGAAGACGTGCTGAAGCAATTCGATGCCTTGGCCCAGATGCAAGACGTGGCCCTCAAAGCACCTTATGTTTGCAAAGACGAGGATGATCAAAAGTTCATCGATCTGGCGGTGGCGCACCGGGCCGTGCTGCTCAGCAAAGACAAGCAGGTGTTGCGCCTGACCAACCGATTGGCCAGGTTGGGGGTGGTGGTGCGCCAGCGTCACACGTCGTTTTGCGTTGAATAATATCAATATTAATTATTTTATTGATTTTTTGTAGCTAAATCAGGTTATATTCCACGCATGGCCGACTGATTTCCAGCGGTTGTTCACTTTTGAAAGGTTTCCATGCGTGCGACCACATCCATCATCCGAGAGATACAAATCAACCTGCCACCCGCGCAGGTTTGGGCCAAGTTGGCCGATTTCGGCAATATTTGTCACGGCCACCCGGGCGTTAAAAAGTCCTTTGTCACATCTGCCCAAAAAACCGGGGTCGGTGCCACCCGACACTGTGACTTCACCATGATGGGCGCCAGTGCCGAGGAGCGGGTGGTTGAATGGACCGAGGGCCAATCAATCACCATCGAGGTGTATGAACTGCACAAAATGCCCGGCATCGACCAACTGAGTTTGCAATTGAGCATCAAGCCCCATGCCCGAGGCAGCGTGATGCGCGGCACCATGGTCTACAGCATGAAAAACGCGTTCTTCGATGTGTTCAACACCCTGGTGATGAAAAAAATGAACGCCAATTTGCTCGATGGCATCATGGCGGGGCATAAAAAATACATGGAAACAGGTGAAATTGTGAATGAGCACACACCTTTGGACCTGGGGCAGGTTCTGAAGGTCGTTTGAACATCAAGACCAAACGGCGCGAGGGCGGCGGCGACCCGCTGAGATGTTCTGCTCAAACCGCCCGTTGGTTCAGCAACACCAGCAATTCACACAAGGCGTGGTGCAGGGTGGCTTTTCGCACCGCCGCGCGGTCGCCTTCAAAGTGGCAGGTTTGCACCTTCACCCAAGCGGTTTCTGCACCCACCGTGGGGCCACCATCGGTGGGCAGTCCCCACGCAAAACAGACCGTGCCCACCGGCTTGGAGGGACTCCCGCCAGTGGGTCCAGCAATACCCGTGACCGCCAACGCCACTTGCGCTTGGGAGTGGTTCAAGGCACCCAAGACCATGGCCTGCGCCACCGGTTCACTGACCGCCCCGTGCTGGGTCAGCAAGGGGGCAGGCACGCCCAACATGTCTTGTTTGGCATCGTTGCTGTAACTGACAAAACCGCGTTCAAACCATTGGCTGGAACCGGCCACCTCGGTGCAAGCCGCTGCGATCAAACCGCCGGTGCAGCTTTCGGCCGTGGACAACAGCCAGCCGCGCTGCAACAGTGCGCTGGCCAGGGTGAAAACCATGTCGTTTGTGTTCATCGAGTCGCCTGCCAAAGAGCCAAACAAAGCAGCGTGCAAAACGCGGCCACCAAATCGTCGAACATGATGCCAAAGCCGCCACGCCAGCCAGGGCCATGGAAGGTTTTGTCGGCCCAGCCGACGGGTCCGGGCTTGACAGCATCAAACAGGCGAAACAACACAAAGGCCACCAACTGACCCGCAAAACCGGCGGGCAACCAGAGCCAGAGCACCAACCAAAAAGCAGCGATCTCGTCCCAGACGATGGCGCTCGGGTCGCTCATTTGCAGGTGCTCGGCAGTGACTTTGCAAAACCACCAACCCAGCAACAAGGAAGCGCCAATCAGCCAACCCAATGCGGCGCTGTCCAGGTACAGGCTCAACAAACTGTAAGAAGCCCAGGCCCAAAGCGTGCCCACGGTGCCGGGTGCCACCGGGCTCAAACCTGAACCGAAGCCGAGCGCAAAGGTGTGGGCGGGATGGGCCCACATGAAGCGACTGGCGTGCATCTCGTGAAAAGGCGTCATGGCATTTCTTCAGCGGGCGAAGTGGTCGAAGGAAGCAAAGCGGCGCGACATGGGCACACCTTGCAAATCCAGCACCTGCAAGCCAGGCGTGGGGGTGATGCGGCCAATGCAAGTGACAGGCACGCCGCAGTCGTTGGCCGCCTCTTGCACCGCCTCGGCTTGGTCCGGGGCCGCGGTGAACAAGAGTTCGTAATCATCGCCACCGGCCAAGGCCAAGTCCAAGCGGCGGTTCAGGGACAGGCTTTGCAGGGCGGGGCTGATGGCGGCGCTGTCGGCCACCCAGTCGGTGGTGAGCACCGCCCCCACTTTGGAGCGCTGCAAGATGTGTCCCAAATCGCCGACCAAGCCATCGCTGAGGTCGATGGCGGCATTCGCCAGACCGCGCAAGGCCATGCCCAGGGCCACACGCGGTGTGGGTTGCTCCAGGCGCACACGGGCGGCATCGAAATGCGCCGCATCCACACTCAGTGCACCGCGAAACACCTCCAGGGCCAGGCGGGCGTCGCCCACACTGCCGCTGACATAAATGTCATCGCCCACCTGGGCGTGTTGGCGCAACAGGGCGTCCCCCGGCGGCACTTCGCCCATCACCGTGATGCAAATGTTCAAAGGGCCTTGGGTGGTGTCGCCGCCCACCAACTCGCAACCGTGTTCGTCAGCCAAGGCCCACAGGCCTTGCGAAAAACCTTGCAACCAAGTCTCGTCTGTGTGTGGCAAGGCCAGAGCCAGCGTGAAGGCCAGCGGTTTGGCGCCGCACGCCGCCAAATCACTCAAATTGACAGCCAGTGCTTTGTGGCCCAAGCGTGCGGGTGGCGTGGTGCTCAAAAAATGACGACCGTCGACCAACATGTCCGAGGACACCGCCCACTGCATGCCGGGCTGGGGTTGCAGCAGGGCGCAATCGTCACCCACCCCCATCACCGCATGGCGCGGTGGACGGGTGAAATAGCGGCGGATCAGGTCAAACTCGCCCATGGGCTCAGTGCAAATGGCGCGGGCTGTCGCTCAAAGCATCCAACACAAACATGGGAATGTCGACATCGAATTTTTCACCGTCGACCGCCACGCAAAAATAACTGCCGTGCATGGTCCCGGTGGGGGTGCGCAAGCGGGTGCCGCTGGTGTATTCGAAACGCTCGCCCGGTTGCAACAGGGGCTGGTGGCCCACCACGCCCAAGCCCCGCACTTTTTCATGCATGCCATCGGCGTCGTTGATGTGCCAGGTTCGCGAGATGACTTGCGCGGCCACGGTGCCTGTGTTGCGGATCAACACGGTGTAAGAGAAGGCGTAAAGGCCGTCGTCAGGTGAAGATTGGGCCGGCAGGTACTGGGGCGTGACGTCCACGCTGAGTTGGTAGGTGGGCATGGGCTTTCAGGGCGACAGGGTTTTGCTGAATCGTTGGAAGGGCATTCTGACACCATAATGCGCAACATGAACACCTACCGCATCGCCCCCTCCATCTTGTCCGCCGATTTCGCCCGCCTGGGTGAGGAAGTGAAAAACGTCATCGCCGCTGGTGCCGACTGGATTCACTTTGATGTGATGGACAACCACTATGTGCCCAACCTCACCTTTGGCCCCATGGTTTGTCAAGCCCTGAAGCCCCATGCCAAAACCCCAGCAGGTGTGGCGGTGCCCATCGATGTGCACCTGATGGTGCAACCGGTGGACGCTTTGGCCGCGTTGTTCGCCCAAGCCGGTGCCGATCTGATCAGCTTCCATCCCGATGCCTGCGCCCATGCCCACCGCTGCGTGCAAGCCATCAAGGCGGCAGGTTGCCAAGCCGGGGTGGTGTTCAACCCTGCGGAACCCTTGAACGTGCTCGATTGGCTCATCGATGACATCGACCTGATCTTGATTATGAGCGTCAACCCGGGGTTCGGTGGCCAAAGTTTCATCGACTCGGCCTTGCGCAAGGTCGAACATGCGCGCAAACGCATCGAGGCCAGTGGCCGCGACATTCGCTTGGAAGTGGACGGCGGCATCAAACCCGACAACATCCGCCAAGTGGCCAATGCGGGCGCCGACACCTTTGTGGCGGGCAGTGCGATCTTTGGCAAACCCGATTACAAAGCCGTCATCGACCAGATGCGCGTGGCTTTGGCCTGATTTTTGAAAGTCTTCTTCATGAACTTCCGTTTTTCTCTGACCGCTTTGTGCGGCAGTTTGGTTTGCATCAGCTTGGCCCAAGCGGCTTGCATTCCCAATGAACCCCTGACCCGCCCTGACAGCCGTTACGAAGCGGCGAACAGCCAGGCCAGCGAGGTGAAAGACCTCGAAACCGGCTTGGTCTGGCAGCGTTGCGTGCTGGGCCAGCAATGGGATGGAAAGGGCTGCGCAGGAGACCCGGTGGCCCAAGACTGGAGCACCGCCACCAAATCGGCAGCGGGTACGGGCTGGCGCCTGCCCACCCAAAAAGAATTGCAAAGCTTGTCAGAGACCAGCTGCGCCGAACTGGCCTTGAACCAAACCTGGTTTGGCTCTGGCCCCAGCGGTTGGGTCTGGACCTCGACCGACATGGGCAGTCCCGATGGCGCGGTGGTGGTGCATTCAGGCAGCAGCCTGATCGCCAACCTGGTCAAAAAACTCCCTCTCTTCATTCGCTTGGTCCAATAAACACCGGACGGCCACACCATGATTTCTACACCCCCTCAAGCGCTGATGATCGACTTGGATGGCACCATGGTCGACACCATGGCCGACTTCGAGGCGGCATTGAACCTGGCTCTGGCTGACATCGACCTGCCGCCAGTGGCGCGCGAGGTGGTCAACATCGCGGTGGGCAAAGGCTCGGAACACTTGGTGCGCACCGTGCTCACCCACCAATTGGCTTTGCCCGCGGTGCAAGCCAGCGGTCTGGTTTGCGACAGCACCACGGTTGACACGTATTACGAGCCTGCGTTTCAGCGCTACCAGCACCACTATGGCCGGGTCAATGGCCAACATGCACAGGTGTATGACGGTGTGTTGGAGGGCTTGCAAGCCTTTCAAGCCAAGGGCTTGCCCATGGCCTGTCTGACCAACAAACCCACCGCGTTCGCCAAAGACTTGCTGGCACGCAA